>JAPPIT010000017.1 GCA_028820505.1 Defluviicoccus sp. | reverse complement strand
CCAGCTCCAGCGGGCAACGGGCGAGCGGCTCGCGGCGCTCGATGCGACCGCGAAAGAGACTGTGAAAGTATCAGCTTTTCACAGTCTCCGGGGCGACCGCCCTTTTTTCATGCAACCGGGCGGGTGTACGTCCGTCCGAGCACTATGGGTCCGCAGACGCGGAGGAAAGCCGATCACGGGCGAACGCCGCGAAGTCGTGCTGAATGACGGGGAAACACGGCTCCCAGGGCAATATTACGCACTAATCGCCCCATTCCGCTGTTTTTGGAGGCAATACTCCCTGAATGCCTCCGCGCCCAACTCGCTCATCACCCGCTTAAAGTTGTACCCCAGTGTCATCAGGCTGAACTCGCCGCGGCACTTATCGAGTCCGCGCATCAGGAAATGGTCCATTCCCGCCCATCGCTTGATGGTGCCGAAAGGATGCTCGACGAGCGTAGCTCTTTGGCGTATCCACGGTTCACCGGCGTTGATCTTCCTGCGATGCCGGTCGATCACGTCCTCATGCTCCCAGCGGTCCAATCTCCGCCTTGGGTCCGATTTTGACAGGCATCGGTCCCTCAGCGAACAATCCCGGCAAACCGCTTTCACCGAGCTATATCTGAAATGCGGCTTGCCGTCCTTTATGCGACGCGATCCCCCTCGAGTCAGCCGCTGACCGGCAGGGCAAACATATGTGTCATTCCGGGCGTCGTAACGGAAATCGTCTATGCTGAATCGCTTGACGTCGCCTTTGCCCCTTCGGGGCCGATTTGTCGCTATCGGCACGTATACGTCCAGGCCCTTGTCCTCACAACTCTTCAACTGTTCGCGGCTGAAGTAACCGGTATCCGCCAGACCGGTCAGCCGCTCGGCGCCCATGGCTTCGCCGGCTTTCGTCATCATCGGCTCCAGCTGAACGGCATCATTGCCGTCCTGCACGACATCCTCGGCGACAATCAGCTTGTACCGGTCGTCCACCGCGATCTGGCAGTTGTAGCCGCCCACTGCCTTACCGGACTTCCTCAGCACCCGCGCATCGGGATCGACCTCCGATATCTGGCTCTCCCCGCTTGCCTGCAAGCGTTCCCGCAAAGCCTCCTTGTGCTTGCGCCTCTCCACCAGAGCCTCGATCTTCGCCGCCAGTTCCGGATCCTCCCCGCCGTCCGCTCCATCCTCCGATCCCGCATCCGCCTCGTCCATCTGCCTGTGATACTCGGCAATCTTTTCGTCCAGACGCTTCAGACCCTTTCCCAGACTTGCCTCCGTATGGATGCTGTCCGCATTTGCATTGGCCTTCAGAAAAGTCCCGTCGACAGCCACCCGGCGACCCTCAAGAAGCGACAACTCCCGGCATAGCAGAATGAACTCCCGGTTGGCTGCCCGCAGCGCAGACGCATTGCTCTTGCGGAAATCCGCGATCGTCTTGTAGCTCGGCGTGGCCCCCTGCCACAGCCAGATCACCTCCAGGTTCCGTCGCGTCTCCGCTTCCAACCGGCGCGAACTGCGCAACCGGTGTTGATAGCCGTACAGGTAAAGCTTCAGCAGCAGTCCCGGATCGTAGGCCGGCTGGCCGGCCCCGCAGTGTTCTTCCGCATGCCGGAAACCCAACTCCTCCAAATCCAGCGTGCCGACGAACGCATCGATCGCCCGCACCGGATTGTGTTGGGACACATAGTCGTCCACGCAGGGCGGAAGAAGCATCAACTCGCTTCGAGACCGCACCTCCCGGTAACGCCGCTCCGGCATCGCGGTAAACCTTGTGGCTGCCTGGGTCGCCGACGAGCGTAGCATTTGTGGGCTGCGGGAAACCAGGGAACGGGCGGACAAAGACTGCTTCATTCGCCGTCGTCAGCACTTGGTTCGTCGCGATCTCCGTCATCGGCTCACAGGTCCGCCCTGTTCGGGCTCACAGAAATACTTTCACAGTCTCGAAACAGGCCGCCTGGGCGGCCGTGTTCGAGCGCGGCGCGGGCCATGACCGGGAGGCGAATCGCCTGACACGCGCTCCTGACGCGATGGACAGGGGCCTCGAACCGGAACGCCAGGACGGTCGCGGACATCCTTTGCGCGATGGAATTGAGCGCGAATCCGGTCGCGGGCGCGGTCGCGAGCATCGGGGCGAGCGCGAAGCCGGCCGGGACCGCGACGGCAAATCGGCCGCCCGCTCCACGGATCGCGAGCGAAGCGGGAAGGAATCGGGCGCCAAGGATGGCGGACTCGACCGTGGCGGCGAGTCCGGACGGGGCGTTTCCCGCGAGTCCGAACTCGAAAAGGCCGCCGGCGCGAAGCAGAAGTCGCGCGATTTCGACATGGGCATGTAGGCCGCCTCCCTCCTTCCGGCCAAATCAGCGTCCCGCACGGAGCAAAATCCGCGTCGGTCGCCATCACCGCGCGCTGCCGGCGGCCGTCCCCGGTCATCGCGAAACCGCCCCTACAAGGGGGCACCGACCTGGATGGTAATGCGAAGCGATTCCTGCGATCATACTGTTCGGCATAGGACCCTTGTATCTTCGTTGTAGCTCCCATGAGCCCGCTCTAGCGCCGAAGGGATCGTACACCCTTCGCTCAGGCAACGCCAGAGCTACTTCCCCGAATGCAACCGGAAAACCCGGTAACGACGATAAATGGGTCTACAACGGAACCTGACAAAAATCCTCGACAAACCCGGAAAAGCCAATTACGATAACCACTTGTACAGGAGAGAAAGCGACCCTCCACGACCCTTCAAGTGCCTCGTGAGCGCTAATGGATAGGCACACCGATCCGGGGGCCACAGGCACCACGCTTGCCCAGCCTCCCTGGACCCCGGCTCAAGGCCGGGGTGACAAGAGGGGGGGGGCGGAAACGATCTCGCCTTCGACCGCGCGGCGCATCAGGGCGACCGTCTCCGCGATCCCGTAGAGCACGACGAAAGAGCCGAATCTCGGACCCTGGCTCTGGCCCAGCAGGACCTCGTAGAGGGCGCGGAACCAGTCGCGAAGGTTCTCGAAGGCATGCTCCCTGCCGACCCGGTAGACCTCGTTCTGGACGGTCTCCGCGTCCGCGTCGGGCGGCAGCGCCTCCAGCGCGTCGGCGAGATCCCCGATTGCCGCCCGTTCCTCGTCGCTCGCCGGGCGGTAGGACTTGCCGGGCCTGACGAAGTCCCGGTAATAGGCGATCGCGTGCCCCACCAGGCGGTCGAGCAGCGGCGCGGTCTCCGGCGTCGCGGCGGGCGCGTAGCGGGTGATGAACCCCCACAGCATCGCCTTGTCCTCGGCGTTGCAGACCGAGGCGAGGTTGAGCAGCAGCCCGAAGCCGACATGCCCTTCCGCGGGCGGCGGATCGCCGGCGTGGATATGCCAGGCCGGGTTGTCCATGCGTTCGGTCTCGCTCTGGCCGGGGAATTTCTCCAGCCAGCCCATATAGTCGTCCACCTGGCGCGGGATGACGTCGAAATAGAGTCGCTTCGCCTTCCTGGGCGAACCGTACATGAACAGCGCAAGGCTCTCCGTCGGCGCGTAGGCGAGCCATTCCTCCACCGACAGGCCGTTGCCGCGCGACTTCGAGATCTTCTCCCCCGCCTCGTCGAGGAACAGCTCGTAGGTGAACCCCTCGGGCGGCTCTGCGCCGAGCAGCCGGCATATCCGGCCCGACAGCCTCACCGAGTCGATCAGGTCCTTGCCCGACATCTCGTAGTCGACGCCGAGCGCCACCCAGCGCATCGCCCAGTCCGCTTTCCATTGCAGCTTGCAGAGCCCGCCCGTGACCGGAACCTCGATCTTCCGGCCGTCCTCCGCCTCGTAGACGATGGTGCCCGCGTCGACATCCCGCGCGACCACCGGCGCCTGCAGCACCCGGCCGGTATCGGGGCAGACCGGCAGGAACGGGCTGTAGGTCGCGCGGCGTTCCGGGCCCAGCGTCGGGAGGATCACGTCGGTGATCCGCTCGTAATCGGCGAGGATCGCGAGCAGCGTCGAATCGAAGACGCCCGATGCGTAGCACTCGGTCGAACTCTTGAATTCGTAGTCGAACCCGAAATCGTCGAGGAAGCCGCGAAGGCGGGCGTTGTTGTGATGCCCGAAGCTCTCATGGGTGCCGAACGGGTCGGGGATCGCGGTGAGCGGCTTGCCCAGGTGACGCGCCACCATGTCGGCGTTCGGGACGTTCTCCGGCACCTTGCGCAGCCCGTCCATGTCGTCCGAGAACGCGAACAGCCGGCTTGGCATGTCCGACAGCTCGGCCAGTGCCCGCCGCACCATCTGCGTGCGCACGACCTCGCCGAACGTGCCGATATGGGGCAGCCCGGAGGGACCGTAGCCGGTTTCCAGCAGGACGTAGCCCTTCTGCGGAACCGCGCTGCCGGTCCGTTTCAGGATCTTGCGCGCCTCCTCGAACGGCCACGAACGCGGTTCGTCGGCTGGATTCCGCTTGCTCATCGCGAGGACTGCTTAGGTCCCGGGTCGTCCGGCGTCAATCGGCGGTCCTGTAGTATAGTCGGCATATGGCGTCCGCCGATCTCTTTGGCGACCGCGGGGGCCGTCCCGTTCTGGTCGCCAATATCCGGGAATCGCTGATCCTCGATGCCGACGGCAAGGCGCGGACGGTTCCGCACGGCGACGCCGTCGCGGCGCTCGGCAAGGGCATGGTTCCCATCGTCTGTCACGGCAGGGTCCTGGGCCAACGGCTCGGTGCCTGGCCGTTCAGGGCGTGCGACCTGCTCGAATTGTTCGCCTTCGCGCGACCGGCCGCGCCCTGTCTCCCGACCGCGGGCGGGCTCGCCGACGCGCTGGAACTCCCCGCGCCGGAGGGGCTCGCCGAAGAGGCCCGCACGCTCGCCCGCGCGGCCGGATTGCTGCTCGACGAGCTGGACGCCGACCCGGACGCGGCGGTGATCGCCTCCTTCATGGGAGGAGCCGGCTGGCCCTGGGCGGATGCGGTCCTGGACAGGCTCGGAGGCGCGGACTCGATTCCGGCGGATGCGGCGGGTCTACGCGTCTGGGGCCGGTTGCCGGAGATCGCCGAGCATGCCCCCCAGCCGCAGCCGGGGAACGCACCCGTCGAACCAGGCGAAGCGAGGCGCCGCCTCGCCGACCTGCTCGGTCCCGGAGCCGAGGACCGTCCGGGCCAGGCGGATTTCACCTCCGCGCTCACGGCGGCATTCGTCCCGCGCGACCGCGAGGACGCCCCGGCCGTCGCGATCGCCGAAGCCGGCACCGGCGTGGGCAAGACGGTCGGCTATATCGCGCCGGCGAGCCTTTGGGCGGAACGAAACGGCGGTCCGGTCTGGATCAGCACGTTCACGCGCAACCTGCAGCGCCAGATCGACACCGAGCTCGACCGGCTCCATCCCGATCCGGACGTCAAGCACCGCCGCGTGGTGATCCGCAAGGGCCGGGACAACTATCTGTGTCTCCTGAACCTGGAGGAGGCGCTGGGGCGCGGGGGCGCCGATGCCGCGGACGACATCGCGCTCGGTCTGGTCGCGCGCTGGACGGCGGCGACCCGGGACGGCGACATGGTCGGCGGCGATTTCCCCGCGTGGCTCGCCGATCTGCTGGGGCCGCGCAACACGCTGGGCCTCGCGCACCGGCGCGGCGAATGCATCTACTCGGCCTGCGCGCACTACCACAAATGCTTCATCGAGCGCACCGCGCGCCGCGCCCGTCGGGCCGACATCGTGGTCGCCAACCATGCGCTGGTGATGACCCTCGCCGCCGTCGGCGGGACCGACGACCGGTTCGCGCCCGGCCGCGTGATCTTCGACGAGGGCCATCATGTGTTCGATGCCGCCGACGATGCTTTCGCGGCACGGCTGGGCGGCCTGGAGGGCGTCGATCTCAGGCGCTGGCTGCTCGGCGCCGAGGACACGCGCGGACGGCGCGCGCGGGGGCTCGCCCGCCGTATCGAGGATGCCGCGACGATCGACGACGCGCTCGGCGAGGCGCTGGCGGAGACCCTGAAGGCGGCGAGGACCCTGCCGGCCGCCGGCTGGAACGCGCGCCTCGCGTCGGATGCCCCGCGCGGTCCCGCGGAGACCTTCCTCGCCGCGGTTCGCCGGCAGGTCTATGCCCGGGCGAGGGATACGAGCATTCCCTACGATCTCGAGGCCGAGACCCGGCCTCCCGTGCCCGGGCTGATCGAGGCGGCGAACGCGCTCGAAAGCACGCTCGGCGCGCTGATCGCGCCCGCCCGCGCGGTCGCGGCGCGGCTCGACGCGCTGCTGGACGAGGAGGCCGAGCATCTCGACACGCCGACCCGCAACCGGTTCGAGGCCGCCGCGCGCGGCCTGCGGATCAGGGTCGAGGGCCAGCTCGAGAACTGGCACGCCATGCTCCAGGCGCTGGACGACGCTACGCCCGAGGCATTCGTCGACTGGTTTTCCGTCAGCCGGTACCAGGGGCGCGACATCGACGTCGCGATGCATCGCCATTGGCTCGACCCGCTGCTGCCCTTCGCGGAAACGGTCGTGGCGCCGGCGCACGGGGTCGTCGTCACCTCCGCCACGCTGAGGGACGGCACCGGCGACGTGGATGCCGATTGGCGCGCGGCCGAAATGCGGACCGGGGCGCGCCATCTCGCCTCGCCCGCCATCCGGGTCGAGGCGCCGTCGCCCTTCGACTATGCCCGGCTCGCGCGGGTGTTCGTCGTCACCGATGTCCGCAAGGACGATGCCGACCGGGTCGCTGGCGCCTACCGCGCGCTGATGCGGGCTTCCGGCGGCGGCGCGCTCGGCCTTTTCACCGCGATTTCCCGCCTGCGCGCGGTCTACGAACGGATCGCGGTCGACATGGAGGAGGTAGGCATTTCCCTGCTCGCGCAGCATGTCGACTCTCTCGACACCGCCAGCCTTGTCGACATTTTCCGTGCCGAGTCCGACACCTGCATGCTGGGCACGGACGCGGTGCGCGACGGAATCGACATTCCCGGCCGTTCGCTCAGGCTGATCGTGTTCGACCGCCTGCCGTGGCCGCGCCCCACCATCCTCCATCGCGAGCGGCGCAAGGCATTTCCCGACATCCGATATGACGACATGCTGGCCCGGCTGCGGCTCAAGCAGGCATTCGGGCGGCTGGTGCGGAAGGCCGACGACACCGGCGTGTTCGTCCTGCTCGACCCGATGATGCCGTCGCGCCTCCAGGGCGCCTTCCCGCCCGAGGTCCCCGTCGAACGCGTCGGCCTCGCCGAAGCCGTCGCCGCCACCCGGTCGTTTCTCTCGGCTCCCGCAGGTTGACCGGAAACGGCGGCCGAAAGAGATTGGAACGCGATCACTTGGCGCCGGGGCGTCCAGACCGACACACGATGCGATGACCGAAGGACCGCTCGCGGTTTACCGCGCCCGCATCCGCGCGGGCGCGCTGAAGCCCGATCCCGACCAGGCGCTTGCGGCCGAGAAGCTCCAGAGCCTTCACAACGCGCTCGCGGGCTACCGGCCGGACACGGGCGAGGGCGGCTGGCGGGCCCGTCTCGGCCTCGCGCGCCGGCGCGGCGACGCGCCGCAGGGGCTCTACATATTCGGCGGCGTCGGACGCGGCAAGACGATGCTGATGGACATCTTCTTCGACGGCGCGCAGGTGTCGCTCAAGCGGCGCATCCACTTCCACGCGTTCATGCTGGAGGTCCAGGACCGCCTGCACGCCCTTCGCAGGGACCGGCGCGCCGACCCGCTGGCCCGGCTCGGCAGCGAAATCGCCGACGAGGCCTGGCTGCTGTGCTTCGACGAGTTCCAGGTCGAGAACATCGCCGACGCCATGATTCTCGGCCG
Organism: Defluviicoccus sp.; assembly: GCA_028820505.1. GTDB lineage: Bacteria > Pseudomonadota > Alphaproteobacteria > MPNO01 > MPNO01 > MPNO01. The sequence goes on along the minus strand of JAPPIT010000017.1, from coordinate 58,287 downwards.
TCTGTTCGAGGCGCTTCTGGCCAGGGGAGTCGTCGTGGTCGCGACCAGCAACGTGGCGCCCGGCGACCTTTACAAAGACGGGCTGCAGCGCGACCGCTTCGAGCCGTTCATCGAGCTGATCCGCGAACGGCTCGACCTTCTGGCGCTGGACGGGACGGTCGATTACCGGCGGCTCAGGATCCGCGACCTCGCCGTCTATCACGCCCCGCTGGGACCGGCCGCCGACAAGGCGCTCGAAGAGTCTTTCCTCGCGCTGACCGAAGGGGCGGCGGCCTGCCCGGCGGAGATTCCCGTCATGGGGCGGATCCTGCACGTGCCGCGCGCGGCGCGGGGCGTCGCGGCGTTCACCTTCGAGGCGCTGTGCGGCCGTCCTCTCGGCGCCGCGGACTATCTGGCGCTCGCGCGGAACTTCCACACGCTTGTGCTCGACGGGGTTCCGAGGCTCCACGCGGCCCGCGCGGACGAGGCCAGGCGCTTCGTCAACCTCGTCGATGCGCTCTACGAGAACAAGGCGAAGCTGGTGATGTCCGCGGAGGCGCCTCCCGACGGGCTCTACCCCGCGGGAGACGCGGCTTTCGCCTTCAAGCGCGCGGTCTCGAGGCTGCACGAAATGCAGTCCGCAGCCTATCTCGCCGCCGAGCATCTCGGGTGACCGCGCGCCCCGGGGCGACACTTGTGCGGCCTTCCGAATCGGGGTAAGCAGCGCCCCGACGCGGAACCGCGGCTGCGCAACAATGAGGCTTCGTTGATGGCGAGAAACCGGATCGCGCTCGTCGGCGCGGGCAATATCGGCGGGACGCTGGCGCACCTTGCCGGGCTCAAGGAGCTCGGCGACATCGTTCTGTTCGACATCGTCGACGGGGTGCCGCAGGGCAAGGCGCTGGACCTCGTCGAGTCTTCGCCGATCGAAGGGTTCGATGCGAAAATGCTCGGGGCTTCGCGCTACAGCGCGATCAAGGGCGCCGACGTCGTCATCGTGACCGCCGGCGTGCCGCGCAAGCCCGGCATGAGCCGCGACGACCTGATCGAGATCAACACCAGGGTGATGAACCAGGTCGGCGAGGGGATCAGGAAGAACGCCCCCGACGCATTCGTGATCTGCGTCACCAACCCGCTGGATGCGATGGTCTGGGCGCTCAGGGAAGCGACCGGCTTTCCGTCCAGGCGCGTCGTCGGCATGGCCGGCATCCTCGATTCCGCGCGCTTCCGCTACTTCCTCGCCGAGGAGTTCGATGTATCGGTCGAGGACGTGACCGCCTTCGTTCTCGGGGGTCACGGAGACACGATGGTCCCGCTCACCCGCTATTCGACTGTCGCCGGGATTCCCCTCCCGGATCTGGTCAAGATGGGCTGGACCACCAGGCAGCGGCTCAACGAGATCGTCCAGCGGACCCGCGACGGCGGCGGCGAGATCGTGGCCCTGCTCAAGACCGGTTCGGCGTATTACGCGCCCGCCTCGTCCGCGATCCAGATGGCCGACGCCTATCTGAAGGACAAGAAGCGGGTTCTGCCCTGCTGCGCGATGCTCAACGGCCAGTACGGCGTGCGCGGGCTCTATATCGGCGTGCCCGTGGTGATCGGCGCCGGCGGGGTCGAGCGGATCGTCGAAATCAACCTCAACGCGTCGGAAAAGAAGGCGTTCGACGCCTCGGTGGGCTCGGTGAAGGGCCTCGTCGACATCGTCAAGCGCATGAACAAGGCCGCCAGGAAGTAACCCGGCACCGCGCGGGGTCGAGGATGAACATTCACGAGTACCAGGCCAAGCAGCTGCTGTCCCGCTACGGCGTTGCCGTTCCGCGCGGCAAGGTCGCCTATACCGCCGCAGAGGCGGTCGACGCGGCGAACGAGCTCGGCGGCCCGGTCTGGGTGGTCAAGGCGCAGATCCACGCCGGCGGCCGCGGCAAGGGCGGCGGGGTCAGGGTGGTCCGGTCGATCGACGACGTGCGCGACGCGGCGCAGGCGATGATCGGCATGAACCTCGTCACCCACCAGACCGGGCCGGAAGGGCGCCGGGTCAAGCGGGTCTATATCGAGGAAGGGTGCGATATCGCGCGCGAGCTCTATCTCGGGATGCTGGTCGACCGCGAAACCGGCCGGCCGACCCTGATGGCCTCGACCGAGGGCGGCGTGGAAATCGAGCAGGTCGCGGCCGAGACGCCGGAGAAGATCCTGACCGTGGACATCGATCCGGCGACCGGCATCCAGCCCCATCACGCGCGCCGGATCGCCTTCGGCCTCGCGCTGGAGGGCAGGCAGATCGGCGCCGCGGTCAGGTTCGTTACGGGCATTTACGAGGCCTTCGTCGGGCTCGACGCCTCGATCGTCGAAATCAACCCGCTGGTGGTGACCGGCGCGGGCGACGTGGTCGCGCTCGATGCCAAGATGGCGTTCGACGACAACGCGCTGTTCCGGCATTCCGACGTGATCGAGTTGCGGGACGAGGACGAAGAGGACGCGATGGAGCGCGAGGCGCTCAAGCACGACCTCAACTACATAAAGCTCGACGGCAATATCGGCTGCATGGTCAACGGCGCCGGGCTCGCCATGGCGACCATGGACATCATCAAGCTGCACGGCGGGGAGCCGGCGAACTTTCTCGACGTCGGCGGCGGCGCCTCGCGCGAACGTGTGACCGCCGCATTCAAGCTGATCCTGTCCGATCCCAATGTCGAGGGGATCCTGGTCAACATCTTCGGCGGCATCATGCGCTGCGACGTGATCGCCGAAGGCGTGGTCGCCGCCGCCCGCGAGATCAATCTCAACGTACCCCTTGTCGTCCGTCTCGCCGGCACCAACGTCGAGCTGGGCAAGAAATTGCTGGCCGAGTCCGGTCTTCTGATCATATCGGCCGATACGCTCGCCGAAGCCGCGGAGCGGGTCGTCCACGCCGTCGACGAGGCCGCCTGATGGCCGTTCTCGTCAATTCGGACACCAGGGTGATCTGCCAGGGTTTCACCGGGGCGCAGGGAACCTTTCATTCCGAGCAGGCGATCGCCTACGGCACACGGATGGTGGGCGGCGTGACGCCCGGAAAGGGCGGCACCAGGCATCTCGATCTCGACGTGTTCGACACGGTGGCCGAGGCGGTCGAGAAGACCGGGGCCGATGCCTCCGTCATCTATGTGCCGCCGCCCTTCGCCGCGGACGCCATCCTCGAGGCGATCGAGGCCGAGGTGGCCCTGATCGTCTGCATCACCGAGGGCATTCCGGTGGTCGACATGGTGCGGGTCAAGCGTGTCCTGGGCGATTCCGCGTCGCGGCTGATCGGGCCGAACTGCCCCGGCGTCATCACGCCGGACGAGTGCAAGATCGGCATCATGCCCGGCCATATCCACCGGCGCGGCAGGATCGGAATCGTCTCGCGCTCCGGGACGCTCACCTACGAGGCGGTGGCGCAGACCACGGCGGCGGGGCTGGGCCAGACGACCTGCATCGGAATCGGCGGCGATCCGGTCAACGGCACGGATTTCGTCGATTGCCTCGAAGCCTTCCTCGCCGACGATGAGACCGAGGGTGTCATCGTGATCGGCGAAATCGGCGGCGGCGCCGAGGAAGACGCCGCATCCTTCATCAAGCAGTCGAAGACGGAGAAGCCGGTGGTCGGCTTCATCGCGGGGGTAACCGCCCCGCCGGGCCGCCGCATGGGTCACGCCGGCGCGATCATCTCGGGCGGCAAGGGCGCGGCGGGCGACAAGATCGAGGCCTTCAAGCAGGCCGGCATCAGGGTCGCGGACTCACCGGCCGCCATCGGCGAGACGATGGCCGAGGCGATGCGCGGCTGAGCTTTCATTTCCCGCCGCCGCCCCGCGCGAACGGCCGTTTCGGCGTTATAGTGCACGCGGATCGAGAATTGAGCCAAGGCCTATGACAAGAGCCGCCGATACCAGCTTCCTCGCCGGCGCGAACGGAGCGTTCGTCGAGGAGCTTTACGCCAGATTCGCTTCCGATCCCGCCTCGGTCGATCCCGAATGGGCGGCGTTTTTCTCCGACCTCCGCGACGAGGCGCCGGAAGTCCTCAGGGCTCTGGAAGGCGCAAGCTGGGCGCCCCGGGAAACGCGAGTCATCGACGACGGTCCCGGCGAGGCGGCGGCCAACGGCGGCGCCGTCGCACGGGCAATCCCGCCCGCCGGAGACGGGATCGAGCTGCGTCACGCGACGCGGGATTCGATCCAGGCGCTGACCCTGATCCGGTCCCACCGGGTCCGCGGCCACCTCTATTGCGACCTGGATCCGCTCAAGCTGGAGAAGCCCGCGCCGCACAGCGAGCTCGATCCCGAGAGCTACGGCTTTACCGAGGCCGACTACGACCGGCCGATCTACGTGAACACGCTCGGTTTCGAGCGCGCGACCCTCCGCCAGATAGTCGATGCGCTCCGCAAGACCTATTGCGGCACCGTCGGCGTCGAATACATGCACATCACCTCCGCCGAGGAGAAGATCTGGATCCAGGACCGCATCGAAACGATCCACAACCAGACCGATTTCACCGAGCGCGGCAAGGAGACCATTCACGAGCGCCTGGTGGAGGCCGAATCCTTCGAGAAGTTCCTCCACGTACGGTATCCGGGCACCAAGCGCTTCGGGCTCGACGGCAGCGAGTCGCTGATCCCTGCCCTGGAACAGATCCTCAAGCGCGGCTCCCAGCTCGGCGTCGAGGAAGTCGTGCTCGGCATGCCCCATCGCGGGCGGCTCAACGTGCTCGCCCACGTCATGCACAAGCCCTATGCGGCGATCTTCGCCGAGTTCCGGGGCATGTCCTACCAGCCCGAGGAGGTCGGCGGCTCGGGTGACGTGAAGTACCATCTGGGCGCATCCGCCGACCGCGAGTTCGACGGCATCAAGGTGCATCTCTCGCTGGCCGCCAACCCGTCCCATCTCGAGGCGGTCGATCCCGTCGTCGTGGGCAAGGTCCGTGCCAAGCAGCGCCAGCGCGAGGATTTCGAACGCCGGCGCGTCCTCGGCATCCTGATGCATGGCGATGCGGCCTTTGCCGGCCAGGGGATCGTGGCGGAGACCTTCGGCCTGTCGGACATCGCCGGTTACCGGACCGGCGGAACCATCCACCTGGTCGTCAACAACCAGATCGGCTTCACCACCAGCCCGGCGGCGACGCGGGCCTCGCGCTACCCGACCGAGATCGCGAAATCGGTTCAGGCGCCGATCTTTCACGTCAACGGCGACGACGTGGAAGCCGTGATCCACGTCGCGCGCATCGCGACCGAGTTCCGCGACACCTTCCGGAAGGATGTGGTTCTCGATATCTGGTCCTACCGCCGCTTCGGACACAACGAATCCGACGAGCCCGCTTTCACCCAGCCGGTGATGTACAAGGCGATCGCCGACCATCCTTCCGTCGCCTCCGTGTATGGCGAGCGGCTGGTCGAGGAGGGCCTGCTCACCTCGGACGAAGTGGAACGTGTGAACAGGGACTGCCGGCAACGGCTGGAGGACGCGTTCGAGGCCGCCAAGAGCTACAGGCCCAACAAGGCCGACTGGCTGGAGGGGGAATGGGCGGAGATGACCACCGCGCCGTCGCTGGAAGAACGCCGGGGCAAGACCGCCGTCGCCCGCGAGGCGCTCGACACGGTCGGCCGGGCGCTCACCGCCATCCCGGACGGATTTAATCTGAATCCCAAGCTCAACCGCTTCGTCGATGCGCGAAAGGCGATGTTCGAAACGGGCGAGGGGGTCGATTGGGCCACCGCCGAGGCGCTCGCCTTCGGCACGATCCTGGCGGAAGGCCGCTTCGTCCGTCTCAGCGGCCAGGATTGCCGCCGCGGCACCTTCTCCCAGCGCCACTCGGTGCTCATCGATCAGGAAACCCAGGAAGCCTACACGCCGCTGGCCCACATTTGCGAAGGCCAGGAGCGGCTGGCGGTGCGCGACAGCCCGCTGGCCGAGGCCTCGGTGCTGGGCTTCGAATACGGCATGTCGCTGGCCGACCCCAACATGCTGGTGCTGTGGGAGGCGCAGTTCGGCGACTTCGCCAACGGAGCGCAGTTCATCGTCGACCAGTTCATTTCTTCCGGCGAGACCAAGTGGCTGCGCATGTCCGGGCTGGTGATCCTCCTGCCGCACGGTTACGAAGGCCAGGGGCCGGAGCACTCCTCGGCGCGGCTGGAGCGCTATCTCCAGCTCTGCGGCGAAGACAACATGCAGGTGTGCAACATCACCACGCCGGCCAACTATTTCCACGCGCTGAGGCGGCAAATCCATCGCAGCTTCCGGAAGCCGCTGATCGTCATGACGCCGAAATCGCTGCTCCGGCACAAACTCTGCGTTTCCCGTCTGGACGACATGTGCGCCGGCACCTCGTTCCGGCGCGTTCTCCCCGAGTCCGGTCCCGCGGCGCCGGATGCCGATATCCGCCGCGTCGTCCTGTGCAGCGGCAAGGTCTATTACGATCTTCTGGCCGCGCGGGATGAACGCGAAATGCGGGACATCGCGCTGGTCCGCGTGGAACAGCTCTACCCGTTCCCCAATATCTCGCTCGGGGCCGAGCTCGCCCGCTATCCCGACGCCGAGGTCGTCTGGTGCCAGGAGGAGCCGCGCAACATGGGGGCCTGGACTTACATGGACCGGCGCATCGAAGACCTGCTGGCGACGCTCGACGTGCAGGCGGACAGGCCGGTCTACGCCGGCCGGCCCGAGGCCGCATCCACCGCGACGGGGCTCGCAGCGCAGCACGCCCGCGAACAGAAGGCCCTGGTCGACGAGGCATTGGCCCCCGCCTAGGGCCGGCGGAGAGAGGAGACGATGGCGACCCAGATCGTGGTACCCGCGCTCGGCGAGTCCGTGACCGAGGCGACGGTTTCCAAATGGCTCAAGTCGGCCGGGGACGCGGTCGCGATGGACGAGCCTCTCGTCGAGCTCGAGACCGACAAGATCACGCTGGAAGTGCCCGCCGCGACCGCCGGCGTGCTCGGCGCCATCGATGTCGCCGAAGGCCAGACCGTCGAGGTCGGGGCCGTTCTCGGTTCGATCGAGGCCGGTGAGGGGAATGCCGCGCCGGCTTCGCAAACGGCCGTCCGGCCCGAGCGGTCGCCGCCCGCGGCGGCGCCATCGCTTTCGCCCGCGGTGCGCAAGCTGGTGGACGAGCACGGGCTCGATCCCGCGGCAATCGCCGGAACCGGAAAAGGCGGGCGGCTGACCAAGGGCGACGTCCTGGCCCATCTTGCCGCCGCTTCGGACATCCCTCCCGAACCGCCGCCTCCGCCCGCCCCCGCCGCGGCGCTGGCCGGGGCGCGCGAAGAGCGCGTGCCGATGACCCGGCTGCGCCAGCGCATCGCGGAACGGCTCAAGGAAGCCCAGAACACCGCGGCGATGCTGACCACCTTCAACGAGGTCGACATGTCGGCGGTCGTCGAGACGCGCGCCCGCCTCCGGGAGGCCTTCGAGAAGAAGCACGGCGTCCGCCTCGGGTTCATGAGCTTCTTCGTCAAGGCCGCCGTCGTGGCGCTCAAGGAAGTGCCGGCGGTCAACGCCCAGATCGACGGCACCGACATCGTCTACAAGAACCATTACGACATCGCGGTCGCGGTCGGCACCGAACAGGGGCTGGTGGTGCCGGTGCTGCGCGACGCCGACGCGCTCTCCTTCTCCGGGATCGAGGCGGGCATCGCCGAGCTCGGCAGCCGCGCGCGCGACGGCACGCTGACGATGAACGACCTGACGGGCGGGACGTTCACCGTCACCAATGGCGGGGTCTACGGCTCGTTGTTGTCCACGCCGATCCTGAACCCGCCCCAGTCCGGCATCCTCGGGATGCACAAGATCGAAAAGCGCGCCGTCGTGGTGGACGACGAGGTGGCGGTGCGCCCGATGATGTATCTCGCGCTTTCATACGATCACCGGATCGTCGACGGGCGCGAGGCGGTGACGTTCCTCGTCCGCGTCAAGGAATGCATCGAGGATCCCGAGCGCATCCTGCTCGAAGCCTGAAGACCGCGCGGTGTCCGGCCAGCGTTACGATCTGATCGTCATCGGCGCCGGGCCGGGCGGGTATGCCGCCGCCATCCGGGCGGCCCAGCTCGGCTTCTCCGTCGCCTGCGTCGACAAGCGCGCGACCTGGGGCGGAACCTGCCTCAATGTCGGCTGCATCCCGTCCAAGGCGCTGCTCGAGTCCACGGAGCGCCTCGTCGAGGCGCGGGACCATCTCGGGGATCACGGGGTCTCGTTCGAAGGCCTCTCGTTCGACCTCCCTACGATGCTGGCAAGGAAAGACAAGGTGGTCGGCGACCTGACCAGGGGGATCGCCTTCCTGTTCAGAAAGAACGGGGTCGACGGGATCACCGGCCGCGCGTGCATCGTTCGGCCCGGGCGGATCCAGGTCGATCCGGTCGACGGGACAGGAGAATCCAGGGTTCTGGAGTGCGACAGGATCCTCATCGCCACGGGGTCGGAGCCTGCGACGCTCCAGGGACTCGACATCGACGAGACGAAAATCGTGTCCTCGACGGGTGCGCTCTCTCTACCGGCCGTGCCCCGACATCTCGTCGTGGTCGGCGGCGGCTATATCGGGCTCGAGCTGGGTTCGGTCTGGCAGCGGCTGGGCGCGAAGGTGACTGTCGTCGAGTATCTGGACCGTATCCTGCCGGCGATGGATGGCGAGGTTGCCGGACAAATGGCCCGCCTGCTCGAGCGGCAGGGCATGGCGTTCAGGACCGCCACCGGGGTGGTCGGGGCCGAGACGCGGGAAGACTCCCTGCGGGTAGCGCTCGAACCGGTCGGCGGCGGCGGTGGCGAGACCCTCGACTGCGACGCGGTCCTGGTCGCGGTCGGGCGGCGGCCGTTCACCGGCGGTCTCGGGCTGGAGGAGGCGGGGGTCGAGCGCGACAATCGCGGGTTCGTCTCCGTCGACCGGCGGTTCGAGACCGGCGTGAAGGGGATATTCGCCGTCGGCGACGCGATCCCCGGTCCCATGCTGGCTCACAAGGCCGAGGAGGAGGGAATCGCCGCGGTCGAAACGATTGCGGGCCAGGCGGGACACATCAACTACGATGCCATTCCGGGCGTCGTCTACACCGCGCCCGAGGCCGCTTCGGTCGGAAAGACCGAGGAAGAGTTGAACGAGCAGGGGCATCCCGTGAAGATCGGGAGGTTCCCGTTCTCCGCCAACGCGCGCGCCCGCGGCAAGGGCGCCGGCGACGGGTTCGTGAAAATTATCGCCGACGCCGACACGGACGCGGTCCTCGGCGCCCATATCGTCGGTCCCGAGGCCGGGACGATGATCGCCGAGCTCGCGCTCGCGATCGAGTTCGGCGCGTCGTCGGAAGACATCGCGCGCACCTGCCACGCGCATCCGACGCTGAACGAGGCGGTCAAGGAAGCCGCGCTCGCGGTCGAGGGCCGTCAAATCCACCTGTGAGCCGCCGTGCGCGGCCGGGGATCAGCCTCGGGCGCGCGGATGGGCCTCGTTGTAGACGGCGACCAGCGTCGCGGTGTCGACCTCGGTATAGCGCTGCGTCGTGGACAGCGAGGCGTGGCCGAGGAGCTCCTGGATCGCGCGGAGGTCGCCGCCGGCCTGCAGCAGATGGGTCGCGAAGCTGTGGCGCAGCGCGTGCGGCGTGGCGGTTTCCGGCAGGCCGAGAGCGCCCCGGATCCTGCGCAGCTCGCGCTGGACGACGCCCGCGTTGAGCCGCCCGCCGCGCGTCCCGAGGAAGAGCGGGCCGCCCGGAACGACATAGGGACATGCCTGCAAATAGGCCGCCACCGCCTCGCGAACCGCGGGCAGGATCGGGACGATGCGTTCCTTGCCGCCCTTTCCCAACACGCGCAGCGAGTCGCCCAACGGCGCCTGATCCTCGTTCAGGCTCAAGGCCTCGTCGATGCGGAGACCGGCACCGTAGAGCAGCAGGAGGAGCGCCGTATCGCGCGCGGCGACCCACGGCTTCTTGCGGGCGGTGTCGCCGGCTTCGGCGACGATCGCGAGCGCGTCCCGGGCGGCGACGGGTTTCGGAACGCTGTGGGGCAGGCGGGGCGTCCTGACCGCTCCGATCGCACCGTTGCGGGCCCGGTCGGTCCGTTCGAGAAAGCGGAAGAAGCCGCGGAGCACCGAAAGGGCGCGCGCCGTCGAGCTGCGCGCCCGGTCGTTCATTGCCCGCTGCGCGAGGTAGGAGCGGAAATCGCCGTGTCCGAGCCCCTCGAGCGCGGCGAGATCGGCCAACCCGCCTTGGTGTTCCACCAGGAAATCGAGAAAGAGCTTGAGGTCGCGCATATAGGCCGCGCCGGTGTGGACCGACAGGCGGCGCTCGGTCTCCAGCCAGCTTTGCCAGGCGGCGATCGCCTCGGCGAGGTCGGGCGCGGCCGCGAAGCGGTCTAGCGCCGGTGGCGCGGCCATCTGTCGATCGCGACCTCCAGCACGCTGCCCAGGAAGTCGAGGAGGTCGGTCCCCTGATCCGCGGTAAAGCCGTCCGCCGCCGACGAGCCGAGAGCGAGGAGAAAGCGGCCGCGCCGGGTTCCCAGTCGGACGATCGCGAGCGATTCGACCAGCGAGAACCGGTCGCCGAGAACGCCGCGGTCCTTTTCCGTCGCCCTGCCCAGGCGGACCTCTTCGCCCGGGCGGATCAGCGCGTCCAGCGCGTCCGCCCGGAGCGTCATCAGATCCCCGTGTCCCGCCTCGGGCTCGCCCTCGACGATCAACGACGCCGCGGTGCTCGAAAACAGCACCGGAAACTGCGCGGCGACCCGCTGGGCCAGCGCGTTGAGGGAGTTTTGCCTGAGGACCAGCAGGACCGCGTCCTGGGTCCGCGCCGCCGTCCGGGCGCGGTCTTCGGCGGCGAGCAGTATCTCGCGCTCGCGCGCCTTCTGGCGTTCGAGGCTGCGCCGCAAGCCCTCGAGGATGCGGTGGCGCAAATCGACCACACCCGGAATGTGCTCCGCGTCGTCGTCGTCCCGCGCGATCAGCAGGTCGATGTTCCGGTCCAGGAAATCGGGGTTGGCCAGGAGCCATTCACGGACGGCTTCCGCGGTAAGCTCTGGCGTGGGGCCGATTTCCCGGTCGTCGACGGCCTTGGACATCGACTCACGCGTCGAGGATGGACTGGCCGGTCCTGGCCCAGTCCGCGAGGAAGGCGTCGAGGCCCTTGTCGGTCAGCGGATGGTTGAACAGCTGACGGATCACGCCCGGCGGGATGGTCGCCACGTCGGCGCCGATCTTGGCGGCCTCGGCGACATGGTTGGGGCTGCGTATCGAAGCCACGAGTATCTCCGTCGCGAACTCCTCGTAGTTGTCGTAGATCATGCGGATGTCCGCGATCAGCCCCATCCCGTCGCGGCTGATGTCGTCGAGGCGGCCGATGAACGGCGACACGAAGGCGGCGCCGGCCTTGGCGGCGAGAATCGACTGGCTCGGCGAAAAGCAGAGCGTGACGTTGACCATCACCCCGTCATCGGCCAGCGCCCGGCAGGTCTTGAGGCCGTCGGGCGTCAGCGGAACCTTGACGGCGACGTTGCCCGCGAGCTGGGCGAGCTTGCGGCCCTCGGACAGCATCGTCGAATGATCCGTCGCGGTGACTTCGGCGCTGACCGGACCGTCGACGATCTCGCAGATCTCCCGAATCACCTCCAGGAAGGGCCGGCCCGACTTCGCCACCAGGGAAGGGTTGGTGGTCACGCCGTCGAGGAGTCCGGTCGCGGCAAGCTCGCGGATTTCATCGACGTCCGCAGTGTCGACGAAGAACTTCATGCGCTTCCCTTCCTCGCGGGCGACGCTGCGTGAACGCCTCGGAACGAGGCACTAAAGTGTAATTCATGAAGCCCGGGCTTGTCAGGACGCCGTCGCGAATCGTCTCCGACAGGACCGCGATCCTGATCCCCCTGCCGGTCGCAGGAGCCTACGACTACCGGGTTCCCGAGGGCATGGATCTCGCGCCCGGCCGGTTCGTCCGGGTACCGCTCGGCGTTCGCGAGGTGACCGGCGTCGTATGGGGCGAGGCCGAGGGCGATGTCGACGAATCGAAGTTGCGCGACGTCGCCGCCGCGCTCGATATTCCGCCGCTTCCGGCAGACCTCGTGCAGACCGTCGCCTGGACCGCTTCCTACACGATGACGCCGCCCGGCGCGGTGCTGCGCATGGCGATGAGCGTACCGGAGGCGCTCGATCCCCCGCGGGTCGAGACCGCCTACGCGATCGCGCCGTCGGTGTCGTCCGATGGAGTGCGTTTGACCGATGCCCGCAAACGCGTTCTGGATTTGCTCGCCGACGGATGCGCCCGCAAGGCGGCGGAAATCGCGCGCGCGACGGGAACCGGCGCGGGCGTGGTACGCGGACTGGTGGGCCACGGCATCGTGCGCGCGGTCTCGGTCGAACCGGCGATGGAAATCCCGCAGCCCGACTGGCAACGGCGGGGCCCAAGCCTCACCCCGTCGCAAGCAAGCGCCGCGACGCGTCTTCGGGGACAGATCGCCGCGGGCGCCGCCGGGAAGGTGACGCTGCTGGACGGGATCACCGGCTCGGGCAAGACGGAGGTCTATTTCGAGGCCATAGCCGCCGCGCTGGCGCGCGGGCGTCAGGTGCTCGTGCTGCTGCCGGAGATCGCGCTCACCGTCGATTGGCTGCGGCGCTTCGAGAGCCGGTTCGGCGCGCCGCCGCTCCATTGGCATTCCGACGTCACCGGGGCGCGGCGGCGGGAGACCTGGCGCGCGGTGTCGACCGGCAGAGCGCGTGTCGTGGTCGGGGCCCGTTCGGCGCTGTTCCTGCCGTTTCCCGATCTCGGGCTGATCGTCGTCGACGAGGAGCACGACGGCAGCTTCAAGCAGGAGGACGGGGTGATCTACAACGCCCGCGACATCGCGATCGTGCGGGCGCGCCACGCGGCCTGTCCGGTCGTGCTTGCTTCCGCGACGCCCACCCTCGAGACGGTGATCAATGTCGAGCGCGGCCGCTACGAGCGGATCGTTCTTCCGGAACGTTTCGGCGGCTCGGCGATGCCCGGGATCGCCGCTATCGACATGCGCGGCGAGTCGCTTCCCCCCGAGACCTGGCTCTCGCCCACCCTGCGCGAAGCCGTGACGCGGACGCTGGATGGCGGCGAGCAGGCGCTCCTCTTTCTCAACCGCCGCGGCTACGCGCCGCTCACCCTGTGCCGCGCCTGCGGCCACCGGATCGAATGCCCCAACTGCAGCGCATGGCTGGTGGACCACCGCCTGACCCGCAGGCTGCAATGCCATCACTGCGGTTTCGCCGCCAGGCCGCCGGAAACCTGCCCGAAATGCGAGGCCGACGATGCGTTCGTCGCCTGCGGCCCCGGCGTCGAACGCCTGTCCGAGGAAGCCGCCGAGGCTTTTCCCGGCGCGCGGACCGCGTTGATGTCGAGCGACGCGCTGCGAAGCGCCGCCGCCGCGGAAGAGCTGATCGTAGGGATCAGGCGACACGATTACGATATCGTCATCGGCACCCAGCTCGTCGCCAAGGGGCACAACTTTCCGGACCTTACCCTGGTCGGAGTGGTCGATGCCGATCTCGGGCTCGACGGCGGCGACCTGCGCGCCGCCGAACGCAGCTTCCAGGTGCTGCACCAGGTCGCGGGACGCGCCGGTCGGGCCTCCCGGCCCGGCCGTGCGCTCATACAGACCTACAATCCCGACCACCCCGTGATGGCGGCGCTGGTCGCGGGAGACCGCGACGGATTTCTGGCCAGCGAGGCGCGGGCGCGCGAAAGCCACGGAATGCCGCCCTTCGGCCGTCTTGCCGGGATCGTCGTCTCGGGACGCGACGAGCCGGCGGTCGATGCCGCCTGCCGCGCCCTCGGCCGCGCCGCACCGCGCGGCGGCGAAACAAGCGTTCTCGGTCCTGCGCCCGCTCCCCTTGCGCTCGTCCGCGGGCGGCATCGCCGTCGCTTCCTGGTCAAGGCCCCGCAGGGTGTCCGGATCCAGCCGGCGATCGAGCGTTGGCTGCGCCAGGTCTCGCTGCGACGCGGGGTCCGCATCCATGTCGACATCGACCCCTATACTTTCCTGTAGGGATTCGCTCTATTCGTCGGCGGTATCGGTCGGCTTGGCGACGGTATGGAGGGCGCTGGTGACGCGCTTCTTCGACGAGATGAACCTGCCGGACGGGGAGGTGCGAAGCGCCTACCGGGCGCTCGCCGAGTGGCTCGAAAACACACCTGTCGACCGCCTAAAATCCAAGCGCGACGAGGCCGAGATGCTGTTCCGCCGTCTCGGCATAACATTCCTGGTCTACGGTCGGGAAGGCGGGGCCGAGCGCCTGATCCCGTTCGACATCGTCCCTCGGATTTTCTCGGCCCAGGAGTGGGAGCAGCTTTCCGCGGGGCTGATACAGCGCGTGCGCGCGCTAAACATGTTCGTCCACGACATCTACCACGAGCGCGAGATTATCCGGGCCGGCGTGCTGCCGGCCGAGACCCTGCTGGCGAATGCCCTGATCGAACCGCACATGCACGGCCTCGACGTCCCGCGCGACGTCTATGTCCACGTTGCCGGGATCGACATCGTCCGCGTGTCCGAGGATCGGTTTTACGTCCTGGAGGACAATCTCCGCTCGCCGTCGGGCGTCTCCTACATGCTGGAGAACCGCAACACGATGATGCGGCTTTTCCCCGACCTTTTCTCCAGCGTCGACGTTCAGGCGGTCGAGCACTACCCTCAAGAGCTCCTGCGCAACCTGCGTGCCACCGCACCGCCGGGGGTGGACGATCCGACGGTAGTCGTGCTTACCCCCGGCTCCTACAACAGCGCCTATTTCGAGCACGCGTTTCTCGCCGACCAGATGGGGGTCGAGCTGGTCGAGGGGCAGGATCTCACGGTGCGCGACGGCCAGGTGTTGATGCGGACCATCGAGGGCCTCGTGCGGGTCGACGTGATCTACCGCAGGATCAACGACGAATTCATGGACCCGCTGGTCTTTCGCCCCGATTCCACTCTGGGCGTGCCGGGGCTCCTGTCGGTCTGCCGCAGCGGCCGCGTGACGCTCGCGAACGCGTTCGGCACGGGATTCGCCGACGACAAGTCGATCTATCCGTTCGTGCCGGAAGTCATCCGCTTCTACCTGAGCGAGGAGCCGATTCTCGAAAACGTCGAGACCTATGTGCTGCGCAAACCCGACGATCTCGCCTACACGCTGGAGAACCTCGCGGATCTGGTGGTCAAGGAGGTCCACGGCTCGGGCGGTTACGGCATGCTGGTCGGCCCGATGAGCACCGCCGAAGAGCGCGAAGCCTATCGCGCCCGGATTCTCGACTGCCCGGAGAATTTCATCGCCCAGCCGACGCTTGCGTTGTCGCATTGTCCGACCTTCGTCGACGAGGGCATCGCGCCCCGCCATGTCGACCTCCGCCCCTACGTGCTGAGCGGGGAGACGGTCAGCGTCGTGCCCTGCGGGTTGACCCGGGTCGCGCTGACCGAGGGTTCGCTGGTGGTGAACTCCTCCCAGGGCGGCGGGACCAAGGACACCTGGGTGCTCGAAGCATGACCATGCTCGGGCGCACCGCGAACCAGCTCTACTGGATGGCCCGCTATATCGAGAGGGCCGAGAATATGGCCCGGCTCATCGATGTCGCCAACCGGATGGTGCTCCTCGACGTGCCCGGGCAGGCGCACGAATCCGTATGGGGTTCGACATTGGAAGTCGCGGGCTACCCCGAGGATTTCGTCACCTTCGGAGGTCAGATCTCAAGCTCCGGCGTCGTACTGTTTCTTGCCTTCGACGACGGCTTTCCGTCCAGCATCTTTTCCTCGATTCGCGCGGCGCGGGAGAACGCGCGGGCGCTCAGGGTGTCGATCACCAGCGAGATGTGGGAGAGCATCAACACCACCTGGCTCGAACTGCGCGACTACGACAGCAGGACGCTATTCAACGGCGGCGTGCGCGATTTCTGCGATTGGGTCAAGGAGCGTACCCACTCGTTCCGGGGCGTGACCGATGCGACGATGCTGCGCGACGAAAGCTACGCCTTCCTGGATATGGGCCTCGCGGTCGAGCGCGCGGACAACACCGCCCGGCTGCTCGATTCGAAGTATCATGTGTTGTTGCCGCGGGACGAGCATGTCGGCGGTTCCGTCGACTACTACCAGTGGGGCGCCGTTCTTCGCTCGCTGAGCGCTTTCCGCGCCTATCACAAGGTCTATTCCGACGTAATCCAGCCGCGCCGGGTGGCGGAACTGCTGTTGCTGCGCGGCGACATGCCGCGCTCGCTGATGGCGTGTTTCGACCGCATCACGAGCCAACTCGAATCCCTGTGCCAGGGACGGCCACAGGAATGCCAGCGGATCGCCGGCGAGATTCATGCCAGCCTGCGCTTCGGCCGAATCGACGATATTTTCCGGCAGGGGCTGCATGAGTTTCTGACCCGGTTCATCGCGCGCAACGCCGATCTGAGCGCTCAGATCGAGCACGATTTCATGATGCTGCAACGGTCCAGGATCCCCGCCTGATGCGGCTCTCGATCGTCCACCGCACGGCCTACCATTACGACGCCGCGGTTTCCTTCGGGATCCAGTACCTGCGCCTGACGCCCTACGCCAACGCCTCGCAGCGGGTGATCCGATGGACGATCGAGGCGCCCGGCAAGCTGACCCGCTGGATCGATGCCTTCGGCAATTCCTGCGACACGCTGATCTTCGACGATCCTGGCGACCGGATCGAGATCGTCGCGATGGGCGAGGTGGAGACGAGCGACACGGCGGGCGTGCTGCCCGACGAGCAGGGCGGCGTTCCGATCGAGACCTATCTCCGCGCGACGCCGCTTACCGCCGCTGACGAAATCGTGGCGGATTTTGCGGCGCCCCACGCCGAAACCGTGTCACGCGACCGCCTGGAGGCCGTGCACCGTATCGCGGCGGCGATCCGCGACAAGGTCGACTACCGCGAAGGCGCGACCGACGTTCAGTCATCGGCTTCCGAGGCACTCAGCAACGGTTCCGGCGTTTGCCAGGACCATGCGCACGTCTTCATCGCGGTATGCCGTGCGCTCGGTGTTCCCGCCCGCTATATCAGCGGCTATCTCCATGCGGACGACCGGGAAGCGCCCGAACCCGCCGGCCATGCGTGGGCCGCGGCATGGGTCGACGGGTTGGGGTGGGTCAGTTTCGACGTCGCCAACCGCACCTGCGGCACCGAGTCCTATGTCGGCACCGCGGTCGGCCTCGATTACGACAGCGCCTGTCCGATCCGCGGCATCCGCGAAGGCGGAGAGTCGGTGGAACGGCTGACCGTTTCCGTCGATGTCAGGGAAAAGCGGCGACCTGCATCCTGAACCCGTACCGCCGATCGTCCTTCCGTTCCGGAGTACCCCGAACTCATGACATATTGCGTCGGCTTCCTGCTCGATGAAGGGCTGGTGCTTGCCGCCGATACGCGGACGGCGGCCGGCGTCGACCATGTGGCCTCGTTCCGCAAGCTCACCGTGTTTTCGAAATCGGGCGAGCGGGTGATCGCGCTGATGTCCGCCGGGAACCTCGCAACGTCGCAATCCGTGGTCTCGGTGGTGAGCGAGCGCCTCGGCAGCCGTGAGGGACAGGACAGCCTTTTCGAATCCACGAGCATGTTCAACGCGGCCAGGATCGTCGGGTCCGTGCTCAGGGAAGTGATGCAAACGGATGCCGAAACGGTCCGGGCGTCGGGCGCCGATCCCCGGACGAGCTTCCTCGTCGCGGGACAGATCGCGGGCCGTCCGCCCCGCCTCTTCCAGATCTACGAGGCGGGAAACTTCATCGAGGCGACGCCCGAGACCCCTTTCCTGCAGATCGGCGAGACCAAGTACGGAAAGCCCATCCTCGACCGGGTCGTTCGCTATGACATGCCGCTCGGCGATGCAGCAAAGGCAGCGCTGATCTCGTTCGATTCGACGATGCGCAGCAACATTTCGGTCGGCCCGCCCATCGATCTCATGGTTTACCGCCGCGACGCGCTCGACGGAGGCACCCGCATCGAGGTAACCGCCGACGACGCCTATCTCCAAAAGATGCGGCAGGCGTTCGGCGACGGAATTACCGCTCTGTTCGAGAGCATCGAGGCGCCGCCGGTGTCCTGAACCCCGGCGCGGCGTTGACAATGCCGGCGCCGCGGCTATAGTCCCGCTTTCGCTCAGCGCCGGCCCCAGAAACCGTTTCCAAAGGACGGGCCGGGCCGGGCTTTCTCTGATTGGTCGGAACGATGTTTGCAGTCGTACGCACGGGCGGGAAGCAGTACCGCGTCAGCAAGGACGATGTGATCAAGGTGGAACGCCTGGAGGGCGAGCCCGGCGCCGAGATCGAACTGAATCAGGTGCTGATGCTCGACGACGGGAAGAGTGCGACCGTCGGAAGCCCCCTCGTGGACGGTGCCCGAGTTGCCGCGACCGTCCTCGACCAGACCAGGGCCGACAAGATCATCGTCTTCAAGAAGAAGCGGCGGAAGAATTACCGGCGCAAGCACGGCCACCGTCAACACCAGACAGTGCTCCGGATCACCGATATATTGGCCGGCGGCTCCGCGACCGGCGCCAGCGCGCCCGAAGAGGCTACGGGCGAAGAGGAGAATTCGTAATGGCGCACAAGAAAGCCGGCGGCAGCTCCCGCAACGGCCGCGACTCCGCGGGCCGGAGGCTCGGCGTGAAGAAGGCCGGCGGACAGGCGGTAATCCCGGGCAATATCATCATCCGCCAGCGCGGCACGAAGTACCATCCGGGCGAGAATGTCGGTCTCGGCAAGGATCACACGATCTTCGCCACCGCCGCCGGCCGGGTCGCATTTCGGCGCCGCGCCAACAAGCGGGTCTACGTTTCCGTCGATACCGCCCAATAGCGGCTCCGCGCCAGGGGCGCGGTATTCGGGATGAAATTCCTCGATCAGGCCAAGGTCTACGTCCGCAGCGGCGACGGCGGCAACGGCTGCCTGAGCTTTCGGCGTGAGAAGTTCGTCGAATTCGGCGGTCCCGACGGCGGTGACGGCGGGCGCGGCGGAGACGTCTGGGTGGAGGCGGTCGAAGGGCTCAACACCCTGATCGATTTCCGCTATCGCCAGCACCACCGGGCGGGGCGCGGCGGGAACGGGGCCGGCCGCAACCGGACGGGCGCCGCCGGCGCCGATGCGGTGCTGCCGGTTCCCGAGGGCACCGAAATCCTCGATTTCGAGACCGGGGATGCCATCTGCGACCTCACGGGTATCGGGGAGCGCTTCCTGATCGCCCGCGGCGGCAGAGGCGGTCGCGGCAACGCGCGCTTCAAGTCGGCGACCAATCGGGCACCCCGCCGCGCCGATCCCGGCGAGCCCGGCGAGGAAGCCACGATTGTCCTGCAGCTCAAGCTGATCGCCGATGCCGGCCTTGTCGGCCTCCCAAACGCCGGGAAGTCCACCATGCTGGCGGCGGTCTCGCGCGCCCGCCCCAAGATCGCGGACTATCCCTTTACGACGCTGGTGCCCGCCCTCGGCGTGGTGGAAATGGATCACGACGCGTTCGTGCTGGCCGATATTCCGGGGCTGATCGAAGGCGCGCATACGGGCGCCGGTCTCGGAGACCGGTTCCTGCGGCATGTCGAGCGCTGCCGGATCCTCCTGCATCTGGTCGACGGGACCGGGAACGACGTGACCGCGGCCTGGCGGACGGTGCGCGACGAGATCCTGGCCTATGGCAACGACCTTGCGCGAAAGCCCGAGATCGTGGCCCTCAACAAGGCCGATGCGCTGGGCGGGGAGGAGCGCGCGGCCAAACGCGCCGCGCTCGAGAATGCTTCCGGCCATCCGGTCGCGGTGGTCTCGGGCGTCAGCGGGGAGGGCGTCACCGACATTCTGCGGCAGGTCCATCGCGCCGTGCGCGAGTTCGAGGCCGAAGAGGCTTTGCCATGACGGCCGGTCTTTCCGGCGCCAGGCGTGTCGTCGTCAAGATCGGTTCGGTGCTGCTGGTCGACGAGAAGCGGGCCGCCGTCCATCGCGACTGGCTCGACGCGCTCGCCGACGACATCGCCGCGCTGCGCGGGGCCGGGTCGGAAATCGTCATCGTCTCTTCCGGCGCGATCGCGCTCGGCCGCACCCGGCTCGACCTGCCGGACCGTCCGCTCCGTCTCGAGGAGAAGCAGGCCGCCGCGGCGACCGGGCAGGCGCGCCTGGTGCATGCCTTCCAGGAGGCGCTCGGCCGGCACGGCATCACCGCCGCGCAGATCCTGCTGACGCTCGCCGATACCGAAGCGCGGCGGCGGCATCTCAACGCCCGCTCGACGATCGAAGCGTTGCTCGGGCTCGGGGCGGTCCCGGTCATCAACGAGAACGATAGCGTGGCGACCGAGGAAATCCGCTTCGGGGACAACGACCGCCTCGCCGCGAGGGTCGCCCAGATGATGAGCGCCGATGCGCTGGTCCTGCTGTCGGACATCGACGGGCTCTACACCGCCGATCCCCGGCGCGACGCGGGCGCGGCGTTCGTGCCCGAGGTCCGCCGGATCACGCCTGAAATCGAGGCGATGGCCGGGAAGGCGCCGCCCGGTTACAGCTCCGGCGGAATGATCACCAAGCTCGAAGCCGCCAAGATCGCTCTCGCCGCGGGCTGCCGTCTGGCGATCGCGGACGGGCGGCGGCTCAACCCTCTCGCGGCCGTCGCCGACGGCGGGCGGTGCACTTGGTTCAACCCCGAGACCGGACCTCGGACGGCTCGGAAGCGCTGGATCGCCGGCGCGATCGATCCGAGCGGCACCTTCACCGTCGATGGGGGCGCGGTACGCGCGCTCAAATCCGGCAAGAGCCTTCTTCCCGCCGGCGTGGTCGCCGTGGAGGGCCGCTTCGACCGGGGCGACGCGGTGCTCGTGCGGGACGAAACAGGGAACGCGATCGGGCGCGGGCTGAGCGCCTATTCGAACGAGGACGCGGCGCGGATCATCGGCCACAAAAGCCGTGAAATCGAAGCCCTGCTGGGATACCGTGGACGGGACGAGATCATCCACCGGGACGATCTCGTCCTCGATTGAAGGGAGGGTGCGGTGGCAACCCAAGCCGTTGTCGACCGGGACGATGTCGAGGCCGCGATGGAACGCTTGGCGCGCGACGCGAGGGCGGCGGCGCGGGCGCTGGGCGAGCACGGGGCAGCGGACAAGAACCGGGCGCTTCGCGCCGCCGCGCGGCGGATCAGGTCGAGCGAGAACGCGTTGCTCTCGGCCAACGCAAAGGACCTCGCGACTGTCGATACCGCGCGCCAGACAGAGGCTTTCGTCGACCGACTAGAGCTGACGCCGGCACGGATCGAGGCGATGGCGGCGGGGATCGAGGCGGTGGCGGCGCTCGACGACCCTGTCGGCGAGGTGATCGCGGCATGGGACCGACCGAACGGGCTCCACATAGAGCGGGTCCGCGTTCCGCTCGGCGTGATCGGGATCATCTACGAGTCCCGGCCCAACGTGACGGCGGATGCCGGGGCGCTCTGCCTGAAATCCGGCAACGCCGCGATCCTCCGCGGCGGATCGGAGAGCTACCACTCGTCCAACGCGATCGTCGATTGCCTGCAAGCCGGGCTGAAAGAGGCGGGTTTGCCCACGGCGGCGATCCAGACGGTACCCACGACCGACCGCGCGGCGGTCGGCGCGATGCTGGCCATGTCCGATCTGATCGACATCGTCGTCCCGCGCGGCGGGAAGTCGCTGATCGAGCGTGTCCAGCGCGAGAGCCGGATACCGGTCATCGCCCATCTCGACGGCAACTGCCATGTCTATGTCGAGCGGAGCGCCGATCCCGGCACCGCGCGGAGCGTCGCCTTCAACGCCAAGATGCGGCGGCCCGGTATCTGCGGCGCGGCGGAGACGCTGCTCGTCGACCGCGCCGTCGCGCGCGACGTGCTGCCGCCCATCCTCGACGACCTCGCCCGGGCCGGGTGCGAGCTGAGGGGCTGCGAAGACACGCGTGCGCTCGACGGCCGCGTGGTGGCCGCCGAGGACAGCGACTGGGACACCGAGTATCTCGACGCGATCATCGCGGTGAAACAGGTTGACGGGCTCGAGGACGCGATCGCCCATATCAACACCCATGGCTCGCACCATACCGACGCGATCGTTACCGCCGACGACGCCGCGGCCGAGCGTTTCCTCGGCGCCGTGGATTCGGCGATCGTCCTTCACAACGCCTCCACCCAGTTCGCCGACGGCGGCGAGTTCGGCATGGGGGCGGAGATCGGCATTTCGACCGGCCGGCTTCACGCCAGGGGTCCGGTCGGGGTCGAACAGCTCACCACCTTCAAATACGTGGTGCGCGGGTCCGGGCAGGTCCGGCCCTGACCCTTTACACGACGATTCGCCGCGGCCTGGACGCGCCCGGGCTCAGGGTGGGTTTGCTGGGCGGGTCGTTCAATCCTGCCCATGACGGCCATCGCCATATCTCGATCCTGGCGCTCAAGCACCTCCGGCTGGACGAGATCTGGTGGATGGTCTCGCCGCAGAACCCGCTCAAGCCGGTCGCCGGAATGGCCCCGTTCGAAGACCGCTTTGCGAGTGCTGAGGCGCTTGCCGACCACCCCGCGATCTCGGTGACCGATATCGAGCTGCGCCTCGGCACGCGCTATACCGCCGACACGCTTGCCGCGCTGAACTTCTGTTTTCCGCGCATGCACTTCGTCTGGATCATGGGCGCGGACAATCTGGTGCAGATCGCGCAATGGCAGCGATGGACCAGGATCTTCAACCTGGTCCCCATCGCGGTGTTCGACCGCGCGCCCTATTCGTTCGACGCGCTCGCGGGAAAGGCGGCGCAGGCATTCTCCAGGTTCAAGTCGCGGGCGCAGGACGCCCACAAGCTGGCGGAGGTGCGACCGCCCGCATGGACGTTTTTCCACACCCGGCTGCATCCCGCATCGGCAACCGAAATCCGCGCCGGAAGGACGCTGCACCGCGCGGCCGGCGCCGCGAACGGAGGCCGGAACGCGGCTTAACTCAGGCGTTTCGTGAGTGCGCTCCGGGCGTGCGGCGAATTGCCCGGCCGAGCAGGCGCGTGCTAGCCTTTGCCCGCCGCCGAAGCGAAATACGAGGGAACGCCATGTCCCAGCTTGCCGAGCGGAACCGTGTTGCACCGGCGGAGAGCCGAATCGAGGTCCTTCCCGCAGAACCCACGATCGGCGCGGAAATCCGCGGGGTCGATCTTGCCCTGCCGCTCGACGACGCGACCGTGGCCGCGATCCACGATACCCTGATGGACCGCAAGGTCATCTTCTTCCGGGACCAGAACATCACGCCCGAACAGCATCTCGCCTTCGGCCGCAGGTTCGGCGAGGTCAGCGTCCACCCGTTCGTTCCGCATCTCGAGCACCTGCCCGAGGTCATCGTGCTCGACAATCACAGGGACAACCCGGTGTTCTCGACCGATATCTGGCATTCGGACGAGACGTTCCGCGAAGAGCCGCCGATGGGCTCGATCCTCCGTTGCGTCACCATCCCGCCGGTCGGGGGCGACACGATGTGGGCCGACATGTGCGCAGCCCATGACGGGTTGAGCGATCGCATGCAGAGCTTTCTCTCCGGCCTCGAAGCGATCCACGACTTCAAGAATTTCCGCCACAAGTTCGACCACATGGCGCCCAGGGAACGGCATGAGAAGCTCGCAGAGATGGAGATCGAGCTCCCCAACCCGGCTCATCCCGTGATCCGCACCCACCCCGTCACCGGGCGCAAGGCGGTGTTCGTGAACGAGCAGTTCACCATCGCCATCAAGGACATGCGGAAGGACGAGAGCAAGGCGCTGCTGGAATTCCTGTTCACCCTGCCGCGTATTCCCGAACACCAGTTCCGGTTCAGGTGGGAGCCGGATTCCATCGTCTTCTGGGATAACCCGTCGACCCAGCATTACGCCGCCAACGACTACTATCCCGTGCGGCGCACCATGCAGCGGGTGACCATCAAGGGCGGCAGGCCTTTCTGAACAGCATATCCGCCAACCGAAAAAACGGGAGGGAACGTATGAGCGTAATGCGCGGAATCGCGGGCATTGCGGCGCTCGCAGTGCTCGGCGCGGGTGCTCTGTCCGGGTCATCCGACCCGGTCGAAGCGCAGGAGATCACCCTGCGCCTGCACAATTTCAACTCGCCCAAGGCGATCGCCAACCGCCTCTTCATGCGGCCATGGGCGAAGGAGATCGAAAAGAAGTCGGGCGGCAAGGTGAAGGTCCAGGTCTTCCCGGCGATGCAGCTCGGCGGCAAGCCCTCGGACCTCTACGGCCAGGCGCGGGACGGGGTGGTCGATATCGTCTGGACGCTTCCCGGCTATTCGCCCGGCCGGTTTCCGCTGACCGAGGTGTTCGAACTGCCGTTCGTCGCCGGCACCGCCGTTGCGACCAGCCAGGCGCTGACCGAGTTCTACGGCAAGTGGCTGAAGGACGAGTACAAGGACACCCAGCCCCTCGTGTTCCACGCGACTGCGCGCGGCCATATCCATACCGCGAAGAAGCCCATCCAAAAGCTCGAGGACCTGAAGGGCATGAAGATGCGGGCGCCGTCCCGGGCAAGCGCGGCGATGCTGCGGGCGCTCGGCACCGTTCCGGTCGGCATGCCGATCCCCAAGGTCTACGAGGCGCTGTCGCGCGGCGTGGTGGAGGGGACGTGGATTCCGTGGACGATCATGCGCCCGTTCCGGCTGCACGAGGTGACCAAGTACCACACCGAAGTCGCGCTCTCCTGCGCGCTCTTCCTGATGACGATGAACAGGAAGCGCTATGGCGAACTGCCGGCCGACATCCGCAAGATCGTCGACGACAGCACGGGAATGCCCCTCGCCAAGAGGCTCGGTCAGATGTGGCAGGACGACGAGAAACCCGGCCGCGCGCTTGCGGTCAAGCGGGGGGACCGGATCCTGAAACTCTCCGACACCGAGCAGGAGCGCTGGCGGATGGCTACCCAGAAGGTCGTCGACGCCTGGATCGAAAAGGTCTCCAAGAAGGGCCATGACGGCAAGGCGCTGGTCGCCGACGCGCGGCGGCTGGTCGCCAAGTACAGCAAGTAGCACGGAGGCTGCGGCGCGTGTGCGCCGGTAGCGCGGAAGCCGGACCGGCAGGTCCGGCTTCCCGGTCTCCCGAGGCCCGAGTCGGCGCCTGGTTCGAGCGCGTGAGCCGGGCCGCTGCGATGACCGGCGGGCTGCTGCTGATCGGGGTCATGGCGATGACCGTGATCAGCGTGATCGGCCGCTACGTCTTCAACGCGCCGATTCCTGGGGATTACGAGATCACGGAGCTGGTCTGCGGCGTCGCCGTGTTCGCCTTCTTCCCGTACTGCCACATGAGGAACGCCAATATCGTCGTCGAGTTCTTCACCGCCCGCCTGTCGGCGCGGCGCAAGACGATGCTCGACACCGTGCACAACTTCGCCTTCACCCTGGTCGCCGCGCTGATCGCCTGGCGGCTTTTCGTGGGCGGGCTGCACAAGCTCGCCGACGAGGAGACCACGCTCTTCCTCGACATCCCGATCCACTGGGGCTATTTCCCGGCGCTGCTCGGAGCGGTGTTGCTGACCGCGGTCTGCGTCTGGGTGCTCTACCGCCACATCCGCGTGCTTGCCCGATGACCAATATCGAGTTCGGCGCTCTTCTGTTCGCCGTCTGCCTGCTGTTGATCGCCTTCCGGATGCCGGTGGGCGTCGCGATGTTCGTGGTCGGCGGGTTCGGTTTCATATCGCTCGCGGGGTGGACGGCGTTCCTCAACCTGCTCAACACCGGGCCGTTCGGCCGGGTTTCGAGCTACACGCTCTCGGTGCTGCCGCTGTTCCTCCTGATGGGGCAGTTCGCCACCCAGGCCGGGCTGAGCCGCTCGCTGTTCGAGGCGGCGCGCGCCTGGGTCGGGCATCGACGGGGCGGGCTCGCCATTTCGACGATCTGCGGGTGCGCGGCCTTCGGCGCGATCTGCGGCTCTTCGATCGCGACCGGGGCGACGATGGCTTCGGTCGCCCTGCCCGAGATGAAGCGCTACGGCTATTCGGGCGCCCTGGCGACCGGCACGCTCGCCGCGGGCGGCACGCTCGGCATCCTCATCCCGCCTTCGGTGATCCTGGTGATATACGCGATCATCACCGAGCAATCGGTGGGCAAGCTGTTCCTCGCCGCCCTGATCCCGGGCATCATCGCGACGATCGGCTATTCGCTGGCCATCGCGTGCTATGTCCGGCTGAACCCGGAAGCGGGTCCCGTCGCGCCTTCCGTGCCGTTGCGCGAGCGGGTGCGGAGCCTC
Source organism: Defluviicoccus sp. (assembly GCA_028820505.1). GTDB lineage: Bacteria > Pseudomonadota > Alphaproteobacteria > MPNO01 > MPNO01 > MPNO01. The sequence continues at coordinate 32,169 of JAPPIT010000017.1, read as the reverse complement.
GGCGCGGTGTGGCCGGTGGCGGCGATATTCCTGCTGGTGATCGGCGGCATCTATCTCGGCGTGTTCACCCCCACCGAGGGCGCGGCGATCGGCGCGGCGGCGACCGCGCTGGTGGCCATCTTCTTCGGACGGCTGAGCTGGGAAAGCTTCGTCTCCAGTCTGCTGGAAACCGCGCAGGCCACCGCGATGATCTTCATCATCCTGATCAGCGCCGAGATCTATAACGGCTTCCTCGCGCTCTCCCAGATACCGGTGGAGCTCGCCGACCTGCTCGGGGAATCGGGGCTTTCGCCGATGTCGATCCTGATCGGGATCCTTCTGGTCTATCTGGTGCTGGGCTGCGTGATGGACAGCCTGGCGATGATCTTGCTCACCGTTCCCGTGTTCTTCCCGCTGGTGACCGGGCTCGATTTCGGCTTCACCGAGGAAGAGACCGCGATCTGGTTCGGCATCCTCGCCCTGATCGTCGTCGAGGTCGGGCTGATCACCCCGCCCATCGGGCTCAACGTCTACGTGATCAACTCGCTCGCCGACGGCGTTCCCCTCGGCGATTCGTTCCGCGGCATCGTGCCGTTCCTGCTGAGCGATTTCGTCCGGGTCGCGATTATCCTTGCCGTTCCGGCGACATGCCTGTGGCTGCCGGACCTGGTCTGAGCCGTGTCGTGGACCGCGCCTTTCCGTGCCCATTGCGGTTTCGCGCCGTGCCCCCTATTCTTCGATCGCGGTCGCAAGAGGGCGGCGCGCGCGTTCCAGAGGGTCAGGTTGAAGGCCGAGGAAGTCCACAGGTTGGTGGAAATCGGGCCGCCGGCACGGAACTTCTCCCACACGCGAATTCGGCGGGATTCGGCGAAAGGCCGGCGCTTTGGGCAAGATCCGGGGCCGGCGTTCGCCGCGACGAAACGCGGGCCGCTTGCGGCCCTGCATCGTCCAGACAGGAGCGCCCCATAGCGACCAAAGAACCGGCCAACCCCGACGCCGCGCCCCTGATCGACGTCGTTTTGACGTGTCTGGAGGATCTCAAGGCAGTCGATGTCGCGAATATCGATCTCAGAGGCAAGTCGTCGATCGCCGACAACATGGTCGTCGCGACCGGCACTTCGAGCCGGCAGGTCGCATCGCTCGCGGAACGTCTGTTGCATCGCCTGAAAGACCGGGGACTCGTCGGGCTCAAGCCCGAGGGTCTGCGCCAGGGAGACTGGGTGCTGATCGACGCCGGCGACGTGATCGTGCATTTGTTCCGCCCCGAAATCCGGGAGTTCTACAACATCGAGAAGATGTGGGGCGTCGCGCCGGAAACCGGGGGCCGATCGTCGGGCACCGGCGGTTGATCCGCCGCGGCGACGCGTCCGATGCGGCTCATCATCGCCTCCGCCGGGCGGTTCAGGGACGGCCCGGAACGCGCGCTGTTCGAGCGCTACCGCCGCCGCATCCGCTGGGACGTGGAATTGCGGGAACTCGAGGCGAAGGGGCGGCACCCGCCGGCCGAGTCGGTTCGCCGCGAAGCCGCCCTGTTCGACTCCTGTATCCCGGCCGGCGCCCACGTGATCGCGCTCGACCGGACGGGCAAGACGCTGTCGAGCGAAGGCTTCGCCAATCATCTCGGCGACCTCAGGGACGGCGGCCGCCGCGAGGTCGTATTTCTGATTGGAGGAGCGGAAGGCCTTTCCCCCAGCCTCGTCGCGAACGCGGATCTGGTGCTCGCCTTCGGGGCGGCGACCTGGCCGCATCTCCTGGTGCGCGCCATGCTGATCGAACAGATCTTCCGTGCGCAGGAAATCCTTTCCGGGCATCCCTACCACCGCGGCGGGAGGGCCGGGTGAACGCTGGACGCTCGGCCTGTCTGGCGCGAGTCCTCCGGCTGACGGCGGCGATCGCATCGCTGTTTGCGGTTCCCGCGACCGCGGAAACGGTTCCAGCCGGAGATCCGCTCGAACGGGCCAGGCGCGCGCTCGAGCGCGCGATGGCCAACCCCGCCGCGCCCGAACACGAAGCCGAAGCCGAACGGCGGGCGTTGAGCGCGCTCAAGCAGCAACTCGTGACGGTTGCCCCTTCCATACTCAGGCTCGAAGCACAGCTTACCCGAGCGGAAGAGACGGTCTCCCGGCTGGAAACCGAGGAGCGTGCCGCTGCAAGGGTCCTGGCGGAACGGCGCGACGACCTCTCCCGGCTGCTGTCGGCGTTGCAAAGGCTGGCGCGCCGCCCCGAGGTCCCCTTTCCCGTCGGATCGGGCGATGCGAACGATATTCTCCACGGACGCATCCTTCTGAGGGCCGCGAAGCCTGTGCTCGAACGGGAAGCGCGCGCTCTGGCGTCGGATCTGCGCCGACTCGCATCGCTCCGGAGCGAAATCGCGAATTGGCGCGGCATTCGCGGCCTGGCGGCTCGGAGGCTCGACGAGGAGCGGCGCGTGCTTGCCGCCCTTGTCCGGATTCGGTCCGAGCGGCGGGAAGGATTGAGCGGGACGGACACGAATTCGCCGGGCCGTTCCGGGGGTCCGGCACGCCAGATCGAGAGCATCGAAGAACTCATCGACCGCATCGCGCGGGCGAGAGAGAGGACCCGCCTGCGGCCGGAGGACATAGCGGGAATCTCTCCGGCGGATGCCGGTGCCCATGGGACGGCAGCCAATACCGGCACCGGTTCGCCGGAAGACTCCTCCCGGGTGCCGGCCGCCGGCCCCGTCATCGGCCGGTTCGGGGACCCCGCCGAGAACGGCTGGACCGCCCAGGGGATCACGATTCGGACCCGCCCCTCGGGCCAGGTGGTCGCGCCCCGCTCCGGCAGGGTGGTGTTCGCCGAGCCGTTCCTGGACTACGGCGAACTCTTGATAATCGACCATGGCGGGGGATATCATGTGCTGCTGGCGGGCCTCGAACGGTTGGACGCTCGCGCCGGCGATGAGTTGGTTTCCGGAGAGCCGATCGGACTCATGGGATCGGACGCCAATACGCCTCATCGCCTCTATATCGAATTGCGCCGCGGCGGCCGGCCTGTCGACCCGTTGCCCTGGCTGACGGAAAACAGCGACAAGGTGGGCGGATGATGCGAGCCCGTACATTGGCAGCGGCTGCTGCCGTTCTTCTCCTGACCGCTCCGGTCCCGGCTGCCGCGCAGTCGAACACGACGGACACCTACCGGCTTCTCAACCTGTTCGGCGACGTGTTCGAGCGGGTGCGCGCGGACTATGTCGAGGATGTCAGCGACGAGAAGCTGATCGAGTCAGCGATCAACGGCATGCTGACCTCGCTCGATCCCCATTCGAGCTATCTGAACGCCAAGAACTTCCGCGAGATGCAGGTCCAGAGCCGCGGCGAGATCGGCGGGCTGGGGATCGAGGTCACGATGGAGAACGGCCTCGTCAAGGTGGTCTCGCCGATCGACGACACGCCCGCCTATCGCGCCGGTCTGAAGTCGGGCGACCTGATCACCCATCTGGACAACGAAGCCGTCCTGGGGCTGACCCTTTCCGAGGCGGTCGAGCGCATGCGCGGCCCGCCCGACACCGACATCATGCTGACGGTGCGGCGCGCCAACCGCGAGCCCTTCGACGTGACGATCACCCGCGCCGTCATCAAGATCCAGTCGGTGCGATCCCGCGCCGAGGGCGATGTCGGCTATGTCCGGATCATTTCGTTCAGCGAGCAGACCCTAGGCGGGATCGAACGCGCGATGACGAAGCTTCGTGCCGAGATCGGCGGGGGCCTGAAGGGGCTGGTCCTCGATCTCCGCAACAACCCGGGCGGGTTGCTGGAACAGTCGATCAAGGTGGCCGATTTCTTCCTCGACCGCGGGGAGATCGTATCCACCCGCTCGCGCCGTCCCGACGACGCGCAGCGCTTCAACGCCAAGCCCGGAGACGATGCCGACGGCCTGCCGATCGTGGTCCTGATCAACGGTGGGTCCGCCTCGGCCTCCGAAATCGTCGCCGGTGCGCTGCAGGATCACCGCCGCGCCATCGTCATGGGCACGCGCTCCTTCGGGAAGGGCTCGGTCCAGACGATCGTTCCTTTGGAAGGGCACGGTGCGATCCGGCTGACCACGGCGCAATATTACACCCCGTCCGGCCGTTCGATTCAGGCCAAGGGCATCGAGCCCGACATCGTGGTCGAGCAGGCCCGGGTGGAGGTCATCGACGAGGAGGGCCGGCGGCGCGAGGGCGATCTCCGGGGTGCGTTGCGCAATCCGAACGAGAATGACCCCAAGGACGGATCCGGCGCCGATGCGAAGGAGCCCGGAGAAACCTCCGGAGAGCGGCCGCAGGATTACCAGCTCACCAGGGCCCTCGACCTGCTGCGCGGTCTCGCCCTGTTCGACAACAAGGCCACCAACTGAACGCACGGCGGCGCCGGCGGGTGACGCGGGCTGTCCCGCCACCCGAGGGCTATCGGCCCTGTGCCGGTGTCGTGCTGTTTAACGACGACGGTCTCGTGTTCGCGGGCCGCCGGACCGACACGAGACCCGCCGCCTGGCAATTTCCCCAGGGCGGCATCCGCCCGGGCGAGGCGCCCGAGACCGCCGCGCTGCGCGAACTTGCCGAGGAAACCGGTACCGACCGGGCGTTCATCGTCCAGGCCGTGGACGGCTGGCTGACCTACGACTTGCCCGGCGATCTCCGGTCGCGGATATGGGGCGGGCGTTATCGCGGCCAGGCGCAGAAATGGTTCCTCGCCAGGTTCGCCGGGAAAGACGGGGAGATCGATATCGGAGCCGGCGACCCGCCCGAATTCGACGCCTGGCGGTGGATGCCGCTCGCCGACATCGCGGCGCAAATCGTGCCCTTCAAGCGCGACGTCTATGCCGCACTCGTCGCCGCCTTCGCGGCCCGCATCGCGCGGGAAACCGCTTCCGGCCCTAATGGGCCCCGCGCGCCAGCATCGACATCCTGAACTTCAAGAGCACCCAGAACAGCGCCGCCGCGGGCCTGGACAGCCAGCGCCTCGTCTTGATCCCGACCGCGTGGCAGACCATGTCGACGCTGCGTTCGAGAATCCCCGGCGTGCAGCACGACAGGGCCCGATTGCCGTAGGCGCCGCTGTTGCGCCGCCTGTCATAGGGGCGGTCGCCCCCGTTGGCGGCGTAATAGGCGTAGGCGAGCTCGTCGTCCTCGGTCTCGCCGATGCGCGACAGGGCCACCCGGAAACGGCCCCAGAAGCCGAGAGCTTCCCGGTCGAGATAGCGCTTCAAGTGGGTGTGGAAGAGACAGTAATGGGCGAACTCGTCTTCCGCGATGCGGCGGCAGATCTCCCGCAGCACCGGTTCGTCCGTCGCCTCCGCGAGCGCGCTGTAATAGGTGTTCGTTCCTGTCTCGACCATGCACCGCGCGACCAGCTCCCCGCTGCGGCTGCCGCGGACCGAATCGCTCACGTCCAACGGGAGCCTGAAGCCCTCCCGGAAACGCGCAAAGCTGCTCTCGAAGTCGAACTCGGGGTCGACCATCTTGGCCCAGCGGGCGAGCGCGAGGCCGTGCTGCACCTCTTCCTCGGCCCAGCCGTCGACCGCCGCCTTCATGCGCGAATCGTCGTGAAAGACGCCGTTCAGATAAACCCGATAGTCCTCGGCGTTGTATTCGACAAGGCTCGCCGCCTTGACGATCGGAACGATGTCCGGATCGACCCGGGCCGGGTCGAAATCATCCCAAGGAATATCGGCAAGGGTCCATCCTGCCATCCCGACACTCCTCCTGATGCCACTCGCCTTCCGTAGAAATCGATTAATTAGGAAATCATCCCGAATCTCAACTTGTCAAGACGCCGCAGGCCGGGTTTCCGGCCTTGCGGGTTTCGAGGGAATGCAGAATCGACGCAGAGCGAGGAACCGGTGGGCACGACGCGGCGGTCGGTCCGCTGTCAGCCGCGGGCGCTTGCGATCGCCGCGCGCAGGGCCTCCGCCGCAGCCAGACGCTTGCGGGCCTCCCCGGCGGCCGCTTCGTCAGCCGCATGTTCGAGCGCATCCCGCGCTTCCGCGATGCGGCGGTCGGCTTTCTCCTCGTCGGCGTCCTCGAGGGGAACCGCCTCTTCCGCGAGAACCGTGCAGCGCTCCGGCTGGACTTCCGCGACACCGCCGGCGACGAAGACGCGCCGGTCCACGGCGCCGTCCCGCCAGATCGAGATCACGCCCGGCCGCACGGTGGAAATCATCGGCGCATGGCCCGGTAATATGCCGAAATCGCCCTCGCTCCCCGGAACCACGACCATTTCGACGGGGACGGAGAGCAGCAGCCTTTCCGGCGAGACCAGTTCGAATTCGACGGTATCGGCCATCACATACGATCCCGGTTCCGTGTGCCCCGGTCAGGCGGCCTCTGCGGCCATGCGCTTCGCCTTGTCGACTGCGCTCTCGATGGTCGAGACCATGTAGAACGCGGCCTCCGGCAGGTCGTCGTATTCGCCCTCGCACAGCCCCTTGAAGCCCTTGATCGTATCCTCGAGGCCAACGAATACGCCGGGCGCGCCGGTGAACACTTCGGCGACATGGAACGGCTGGGAGAGGAAGCGCTGGATCTTGCGCGCGCGCGCGACGATTAGCTTGTCCTCCTCCGAAAGCTCTTCCATCCCGAGGATGGCGATAATGTCCTGCAGCGACTTGTAGGTTTGCAGGATCCGCTGGACCTCGCGCGCGACGCCGTAATGCTCGTCCCCGACCACGCGCGGCTCGAGAATGCGCGAGGTCGAATCGAGCGGATCCACCGCCGGGTAGATACCGAGCTCGGCGATCTGTCGCGACAGCACCGTCGTCGCGTCGAGATGCGAGAACGATGTCGCCGGGGCGGGGTCGGTGAGGTCGTCCGCCGGCACGTAGATCGCCTGGACCGACGTGATCGAGCCCTTGTTGGTGGTGGTGATCCGCTCCTGCAGCGTGCCCATGTCCGTGGCGAGCGTCGGCTGATAGCCCACGGCGGACGGGATACGGCCCAACAGCGCCGAGACCTCGGAGCCCGCCTGGGTGAAGCGGAAGATGTTGTCGACGAAGAACAGCACGTCCTGGCCTTCCTCGTCGCGGAAATACTCCGCCAGCGTGAGTCCGGTCAGCCCCACCCGCGCGCGCGCGCCGGGCGGCTCGTTCATCTGGCCGTAGACCAGCGCCGCCTTCGATTCGCCGTCGGGCTGGATGACGCCGGAGTCGATCATCTCGTGGTAGAGATCGTTCCCCTCGCGGGTGCGCTCGCCGACGCCGGCGAACACGGAATAGCCGCCATGCGCCTTCGCGATGTTGTTGATCAGCTCCATGATGATGACGGTCTTGCCGACGCCGGCGCCGCCGAACAGCCCGATCTTGCCGCCCTTGGCATAGGGGGCGAGCAGATCGACCACCTTGATGCCGGTGATGAGGATCTCGGCTTCGGTCGACTGGTCGACGAATGGCGGCGCCTCGCGGTGGATCGGATAGGCTTTGTTGGAGGCGACCGCGCCGCGCTCGTCCACCGGGTCGCCGACGACGTTGAGGATGCGGCCCAGCGTGTCGGGTCCCACCGGCACGGTGATCGGGCCTCCCGTATCGCGGACCTCCTGACCGCGGACCAGCCCGTCGGTGGTGTCCATGGCGACCGTCCGGACCATGTTCTCGCCCAGATGCTGCGCCACTTCGAGGACGAGCCGGGTTCCCTTGTTGTCGCAGTGGAGCGCGTTGAGGATGCCCGGCAGCGCGCCGTCGAACTGAACGTCGACCACGGCGCCCATCACCTGGGTGATGCGTCCCGATTCGCCCGTCGTTGCCATCTCTCTTCCTCTTTGACTGGATCCGGGCCTAGACCGCTTCGGCGCCGGAGATGATCTCGATCAGCTCGCTGGTGATGGCGGCCTGGCGCGACCGGTTGTAGTCGAGCGTCAGCCGGTCGATCATGTCGCCCGCGTTGCGGGTCGCGTTGTCCATCGCCGCCATCCGCGCGCCCTGCTCCGAGGCCGCGTTCTCGAGCAATGCCCGGTAGACCTGGACCGAAAGGTTCAGCGGCAGCAGCGTCTCCAGGATCTCGCCTTCCTCGGGCTCGAACTCGTAGACCGCCTTCGCGCCGTTCGCGCTCTCGCCCGGCTCTTCTTCCTCTCCGTCCCCGGGCGGGCCGAAGGGGATGAGCTGCTGAACGGTGACGATCTGCGTGATGACCGACTGAAACCGGTTGTAGACCACCGTGCAGATGTCGAAACCGTCCTCGCCGTAGAGCGCGAGCAGCCGGTTCGCGATGGCCTGCGCATCGTCGAAACCGAGCCGCGGGCGGCCGACATCGTCGATCGTGTCGACGATCAGGCTCCCGTAGTCGCGGGTCAGCTGGCCGCGGCCCTTACGGCCCACGCAAAGGATCCTGACGGTCTTGCCCACGGCCGTCAGCTCGCGGATCAGCTTCCGCGCCTCGCGTACGATCGACGAGTTGAACCCGCCGCAAAGGCCGCGGTCGGAGGTCGCGACCACCAGAAGGTGCACGTCGTCCTTGCCGGTGCCGGCGAGAAGCGGCGGCGCGCCCTCGCTGCCGCCGAGGCTCGCCGCGACCGAGCCCAGCATGCGCTCCATGCGCTCCGCATAGGGTCTCGCCGCCTCGGCCTGTTCCTGCGCCCGCCGGAGCTTCGCCGCCGCGACCATCTTCATCGCGGACGTGATCTTCTGCGTCGACTTGACGCTGTTGATCCGCGTGCGCAGGTCCTTGAGGCTGGGCATCGGGTCGGGTTCCGCCGGCGGTGGCTAGGCCGCGAACGCCGTGGCGTAGGAATCGAGCGCGTCCGATAGCTTCTTCCTGAGCTCGTCGCTCAGCTCCTGGCTTTCCCGGATCCCTTCGAGGATGTCGGCGTGGTTCGCCTTCACGTCGGCGAGGAATCCGTGCTCGAAGCGCTGCACCGATTCGAGCGGGAACCTGTCGAGATATCCGTTAACGCCGGCGAAGATGACCACCACCTGCTCTTCCACCGCGAGCGGCGAGAACTGGGCCTGCTTGAGAAGCTCGGTCAGGCGCGAGCCCCGATTGAGGAGTTGCTGGGTCGAGGCGTCGAGGTCCGAGGCGAACTGCGCGAAGGCCGCCATCTCGCGGTACTGCGCAAGCTCCAGCTTGATCGAGCCCGCGACCTGTTTCATTGCCTTGATCTGCGCCGCCGAGCCCACCCGGCTCACCGAAAGGCCCACGTTCACCGCCGGCCGGATGCCGGAATAGAAGAGGTCGGTTTCCAGAAAGATCTGCCCGTCCGTGATCGAGATCACGTTGGTCGGGATATAGGCCGACACGTCGCCCGCCTGGGTCTCGATCACCGGGAGGGCGGTCAGCGAGCCCGCGCCGTTCTCCTCGTTCATCTTCGCCGCGCGCTCCAGCAGGCGCGAATGGAGGTAGAACACGTCGCCCGGGAACGCCTCGCGGCCCGGCGGGCGGCGCAGCAGCAGGGACATCTGGCGGTACGCGACGGCTTGCTTCGAAAGATCGTCGTAGATCATCAGCGCGTGCATGCCGTTGTCGCGGAAAAATTCGCCCATCGTGCAGCCGGCATAAGGGGCGAGGAACTGGAGCGGCGCCGGTTCCGAGGCGGTCGCGGCGACGACGATGCTGTATTCGAGCGCGCCGTTTTCCTCGAGCTGCTTGACGATCTGGGCAACGGTCGAGCGCTTCTGGCCGATCGCCACGTAGACGCAGTAGAGCTTCTTCGATTCGTCGTCGCCCGCGTTGATCTCGCGCTGGTTGATGATGGTGTCGACCGCCACCGCGGTCTTGCCGGTCTGGCGGTCGCCGATGATGAGCTCGCGTTGTCCGCGGCCGATCGGGATCAGGCTGTCGATCGCCTTGAGCCCCGTCTGCACCGGCTCGTGAACCGAACGGCGGGGGATGATGCCGGGCGCCTTGACCTCGACCAGGCGGCGCTCGTCGCTCTCGATCGGCCCCTTGCCGTCGATGGGGTTTCCGAGCGCGTCGACGACGCGGCCGAGCAGCCCCTTGCCGACCGGCACGTCGACGATCGCGCCGGTGCGCTTGACGGTGTCGCCTTCCTTGATGGTGCTGTCGTCGCCGAAGATCACGACGCCGACATTGTCGCTCTCGAGATTGAGCGCCATGCCCCGGATGCCGCCCGGGAACTCGACCATCTCTCCCGCCTGGACGCGGTCGAGGCCGTAGACGCGCGCGATGCCGTCGCCGACCGACAGCACCTGCCCCACTTCCGCGACCTCGGCCTCGGTTCCGAAATTGGCGATCTGGTCCTTGAGGATGGCGGAGATTTCCGCGGCGCGGAGGTCCATCACGCGGCCCCTTTCATCGATATCTGCAGCTTTTCGAGCTTGGTCCTGAGCGAGGAGTCGACCATGCGCGAGCCGACCTTCACGATCAGCCCGCCGAGAATGCCCGGATCGACCCGTGCGTCGATCGAGACGTTGGCGCCGACCGAGCGCATCAACGCGGTCTCCAGCGCGATACGCTGGGACTCGCTGAGCGGCCGGGCCGAGGTCACCTCCGCCGTCATCTCGCCGCGCCTCTCGGCCAGAAGCGCGCGATAGACGTCGATCATGCCCGGCAGGGCGAACAGTCTCCGGTTGCGGGCGACGACGTTGACGAAGCGGCGCGTCAGATCGCCGATGCCGGCCCACTCCATCACGGCGTCGACCGCCGCCGCCTGCTCGTCCCGCCCGACCACCGGGCTGGTCAGGACCCGCGCGAGATCGGGCGCCTCGCGGATCATCGTTTGCAGGGCGGTCAGGTCGTCGCGCACCCCATCGAGCGCGTTTTCCTCATCGGCGAGTTCGAACAGGGCGTGGGCATAGCGGCCCGGGAGGCCCGACACGTCTATCGGTGTTGCGGACACGTATATCTAACCCCGACCGTATCGACGGCAACTCTTTGAAACACAACGCTTTTCGGTTATCGCGGCACCCGGCCCGGGTGTCCGTTTTCGAAGGCAGGGCTTGGTATCACACCCGATAAGGCCTTGCAACCCGGCGCCTAACCGCCCGCGGTCGCGTACTGGATATCGCCTCGGGTTGCCCAGCCGGTAAAGCGGTTGTCGAGAACCGCAAAGATCGCATACATGCCGATCGCCATGGCGGCGATCACGATCAGCCCCGCGATCATCAGCGCCATGTTGAAGTTCGAGCTCGCCACCAGCATGAGGTGACCGATCCCGTCGCCGCCCGCCACGGTCTCCGCGATCACGGCGCCTACGAAGGCCAGCGTGATCGCGATCTTGAGCGAGGCGAACAGGTAGGGCAGGGAGCGCGGGATTCCGACCTTGATGACGATGTCCCGCTCATGCGCGCCGAGCGCGCGCAGCACGTCGCGCAGCTCGGGCTCGATGGTGGCGAGCGCGACCGCGACGTTCACGACGATGGGGAAGAAACAGAGAATGAAGGCGGTGATCGTCGCCGTGGTCAGTCCAATCCCGAACCAGACCATCAGGATCGGCACGACCGCCACCTTGGGGATGCTGTTGAAAGCGACCAGCAGCGGGTAGAGCGCCGCGTATACCGGTTTGGAGATACCGATGAAGACGCCGAGCACGATGCCGAACACGACCGCGATGCCGAAACCCAGCAGTGTCGCGATCAGCGTCGGGACCGCGTTGTGCCAGAGTGCCACACGGAATTCCCACACCGCGTAGAACGACGAGCTCGCGGTCGGCAGCACCACCGCGGGGACGTCGAACAGGCGCACGCCGATTTCCCAGACGACGATGCACGCAAGCGTCACGAGCCAGGGCGACAACCGCTCGACGGTCTTGCTACTCATCGTCCGATCTCGCGATGTTGATGTGGTGGCGCAATTCCTGGACGAGCTCCACCGTTTCCCGCCGGTACATGTGTTCGAGCGTGCGGGGGCGCTCCATCTCGATGTCCCGCTCGAGGATTATCCGCCCGGGCCGCGCGCTCATCACGTAGACCTTGTCGGCGAGGTAGACCGCCTCCCGCAGGTCGTGGGTGACCAGCATCACGGTGCATTGGCGCTTCATGTAGAGCGTCTGGAGCACGTCCCAGAGCTCTTCGCGGGTGAACGCGTCGAGCGCGCCGAACGGCTCGTCGAGCAGCAGAAGGTCGGGCTCATGCACCAGGGCGCGGCATAGCTGTGCACGCTGCTGCATTCCACCCGACAACTGCCACGGCGCGCGGTCGCCGAAACCGTCGAGCCCCACCGTTGCGAGCAAGTCGTCCGCCATGGCCTCGTATTTCGCCTTTTCCCTGCGGAATTGCTGGCGGTGCGGCTCGACGATCTCCATCGGGAGCAGCACGTTCTCCCGGGTCGAGCGCCACGGCAGAAGCGTAGCGTTCTGGAATGCCATGCCGACAATCTTGAGCGGCCGGTCGACGATCTGTCCCGCGACCGAGACCCGTCCCTTGTTGGCCTTGATGAGCCCGGCCACCACCTTGAGCAAAGTCGACTTGCCGCAGCCGCTCGGTCCCACGAGGGAAATGAAGTCGCCCCGCTCCATGGTCACGCTGGCGCCCTGCAGCGCCAGCGTTCCCGAATCGTCCTCGTCGCCCGCGCTGTTGCGGTAGGTGAGGTCGATCTCGTCTATCTCGATGAAGGCCATCGACGGTCTTGAACGGTAGGGGCGGGGCGGGCGCGCGGCCCGCCCCTTACAACCCTATTTGTGGATGAAACGCTCGGACTGCGGCGGCAGGTAGCCGTCCTGCCACATGTCCGCGGCCTTCGGCGGCTCCTTGATGCCGTAGGCGTCGGCGGCTTGGTCGATCGACCGCTGCAGACGCGCCATGTCGATGCCGCCATACCCGTTCTTGCGGACGTTCGGCGTCAGCACGCAGCACTTGATGCCGAGCCTCAGCCGGTCGGCCTCCACCGCCTCGTTAAGCAGCGGCTCGAACTTCTTGGCGGACGACAGCGCGAGCTTGGGTTTCTGCACCATGTCGCGGGTCGCCTTGATGGTGGCCCGAACGAAGCCGCGCACCGCATCGCCGTTCTTGGCGAGGAAGTCGGGTCTCACCGCGACGCCGTTGGCATAGGATTCCATGCCGTAGTCGCCATACATGAAGAAGGTGACGTCCTCTTCCTTGATACCGGCCGCCTTGAGGTTGAGCATCGAGGAGAACACGTGCCCCGAGATCGCGTCGACCTGCTCCTTGATGAGCATGGGCTCGCGCAGGCGCGGGTCCATGTTCTTCTTCTTTACCGAGTTGGGATCGATGCCGATCGCCTTGGCGAAGGCCGGGAACAGCTTGTAGCTGGCGTCGAAGACCGGCGCGCCCAGCGTCTTGCCGACGAGCTGCTTGGGATGCGTGATGCCCGACTTCTTCAGCACGAAGATCGAGAAGGGGGGCTGCTCGTACATCATCATCACGCTCTTGATCTCATTGCCCTTGTTCTTGGCGTTGTACTGGATCAAGGCGTTGATGTCGGCGAGCCCGATATCGTGGGTGCCGCTGACGAGCTTCTTGACCGCGTCGGCCGAGCCGCGTCCGGCGTCGATCTTCACATCGAGGCCTTCGGCCTTGTAGTAGCCCTCGTATTGGGCGATGAAGATCAACCCGTGGGTCGATTGCGGAATCCAGTCGAGCGTGAGGCGGATCTTGGTCGCCGCCGAAGCGCCGAAGCTCCCGACCGCGACTGCGGCGGAAACCGCGGCCGCGAGCGCGACCGAGCTGAGCTTGCGTGTCATCTGTTTCCTCTCCCCCTATGGGCTGGCGCGTCCAAACAGGATACCGCCATCTCGCGCAGAACAGAACCGGTCCGGAATGCACGGACGCGCGTTCCGGCGCGAAGCGGGCAGCTCCTGTGACGGGAACATTACAGCAGAGGGCCACCGGATGAACACCGGTCGAGCGACGCTTTTTTTGCCACGCCGTGCCGCGCGCGGCGGCGCGTCAGCTCGCGAGCTGGGAGGCGCCGCCGTGCGCGGCGGACCAGCCGACCGGATCGTTCATGAACCGCTCCACCTCGTCGAGCGTCGCGGCGTCGAAATAGGCGTGCTTCTTGCATACCGCGAGCACGTCCCACCAGGTGGCGAGCGACAGCATCTTCATGTCCATCTTCTCCAGCAGCTCGTGGGTCTGCGGGAAGATGTCGTAGTGGAAGATCACGAAGGTGTGGTTGACGATCGCGCCCGCCTCGCGGAGCGCCTGGCAGAAGCGGATCTTGCTCTGCCCGTCGGTGGTCAGATCCTCGACCAGGATGACGCGCGAGCCGGCCTCGAAATCGCCCTCGATCTGGGCGTCGCGGCCGAAGCCCTTGGCCTGCTTGCGCACGTATTGCATGGGGAGCATCAGCCGGTCGGCGATCCATGCGGCGAAGGGGATGCCGGCGGTCTCTCCGCCGGCCACCGCGTCGATGGTCTCGAACCCGACCTCGCGGACGATCGACGAGGCCGCGAAGTCCATCAGCGTCTGGCGAACCCGCGGGAAGGAGATCAGCCGGCGGCAGTCGATATAGACCGGGCTCGCCCAGCCCGAGGTGAACCGGTAGGGGTCGTCCGCGCGAAAGCGCACCGCCTCCACCTCGATCAGCATCCGCGCCGTCAGCTCGGCGATCAGCGATTCGTCCGGAAACGCCGTCGGCAGCATCCATCCCTCTCCTCGGTCGCCGCGCTCCACGCGCCCGGCGGGCTCACCTGAGGCCGGAAACGATCCTCCATGAGACCGGCGTGTCGGGCTCGAATACCCGCACCGTGTCGTCCCCGACGGTCACCGCCTCTCCGGGCGTTTCGGACCCTACCCCTTTTTCGAGGACGATGCGGTCGGAATTGGGCTCCATTCCGTAAAATTCGGCGCCCGCGCGGGACACGAATCCCTCGAGCCGGTCGAACGCGCCTTCCTCATCGAAAACCTGTGCGACGCATTGCAGCGCGTTAGGAGCATTGAAGATTCCGGCGCAGCCGCAATCGGTCTCCTTGTCGCGGCGCGGGTGGGGCGCGGAATCGGTGCCGAGGAAGAAGCGCGAATCGCCCGACGCCGCGGCCGCGCGCAGCGCGAGGCGGTGGCGCTCCCGCTTGGCCACGGGGAGGCAATACATGTGCGGCCTGATCCCGCCGCGGAAGATGGCGTTCCGGTCGATCATCAGGTGATGCGGCGTGATCGTCGCGCCCAGCCCGCCGTCCGCCGCCCGCACGTAATCGACGGCTTCGACCGTGGTGACGTGTTCCAGCACCACCCTGAGACCCGGGAAGTCCCGCCGCATCGGGTCGAGCACGCGCTCGATATAGACCGCTTCGCGGTCGAACACGTCGACCGCCGGGTCCACCACCTCGCCGTGGACGAGGAGCGGCATGCCGATCCTCTCCATCTTCGCCAGCACCGGCCGGATCGCCTCCATGCGGGTGACGCCGAAGGCCGAGTTGGTGGTGGCCCCCGCGGGGTAGAGCTTCACCGCGCGGAAGATGCCGTTCTCGAACCCCGCCCCGATGTCGTCCGGGTCGGCGTCGTCGGTCATGTAGGCCGTCATCAGCGGCTCGAAGGGGTGGCCGTCGGGCAGGGCCGCGCGGATGCGCGCCAGGTACGCCTCGGCCTCCGCCGGGGTTCGCACCGGCGGCACGAGGTTCGGCATGACGATCGCGCGGCCGAAGACCGAAGCCGAGAACCCGACGATCGCTTCCAGCATCGCCCCGTCTCGGAGATGGAGGTGCCAGTCGTCGGGGCGGACGATCTCGATCCGTTCGCCCGTCACGGCGGGTCGATCAGCGCGCGGTAGAGAAGGTCGGCGCCCTTCAGGAAATCGTCGATATCCATCGCCTCGTTCGGGTTGTGCGAACCGTTATGGTTGCGGATGAAGATCATGGCCGATGGGATGCCCGCCGAGGCGAACAGCACCGCGTCGTGGCCCGCCCCGCTCAGGATCGTTCTTTCCGGCAGCGACAGGGACCGCGCGTGGGCGAGCAGCTTGTCGACCCAGCGCCGGTCCATGATCGCCGGTTCCGCGTCCACCCTGCGGTCGAAATTGAACATCACCCGGCGCTCGTCGGCGATCCGGTCGCACTCGCTCCGCATCAGATCGTAGAACCCTTCGAGGGTCGCGGGGTCCTCGCTGCGCACCTCGAAGCTGAAGGCGACCTCGCCCGCGATGCGCGAGACCGAATGCGACCGCCCGTCGGTCTCGACGATTCCGGTCGTCACCACGATATCGTGGCCCTGGTCCAGCCAGTCCTTCCAGTGATTGTCGAGCGCGTGGATCAGCGCCGCGGTGGCCATGACCGGATCGTTCCTGAGCCCGCGCGGCACCGCGCCCGAATGCCCCGCCTCGCCGATGCAGCGGATCCGGCGGTGGCGAAGATTGCCGCGGATCGAGGTCACCACGGCGGTCGGCAGGCTGTCGGCGACCAGGATCGGACCCTGCTCGATGTGGAGCTCGATATAGCCGGCGATGTCCCCCGGATCGACCAGGGGCGTGCCGGCTTCGATCGCCTCGACCGCCGCCCCGTTGCGCTTCATCGCCTCGCCGAGGGTTCCCGTCCCGTCGCGGTGGACCGACGCGAGGTCGGCCTTCTGCAGGCGGCCGAACAGGGCGCTCGACCCCACGCAGGCCTTGCCGTACCACGCGCTTTCCTCGCCGCGCAGCGCGATGACCCGGACCGGATGTTTCGGCTCGGCATCCTCCAGCCGCGCGCGCACCAGGCCGAGCAGCCCCGCGACCACCCCCGCCGCGCCGTCGAAATTGCCACCCTCGGGCACGGAATCCATGTGCGATCCGCAGGCGATATAGGGGGTCTTGCGCGCCTCGCCGGGCAGCGAGATCAGGAGGTTGGCGGCCTTGTCGGTGCCGGTCTCGAGCCCGAACCGCTTCGCGACGTCGATCAGGATCTCGAAGGCCGCGTTCTCGCCGGCGCCGAAGCTCTCCCGGGAGACGCCCTGCCGGGCCGCGGTGCTCTGGCGCAGCGTGTCGAAGATCTCGGCGGCGAGCGGGCGCAGCTCTTCGCGCGCGGGCTGGAGCGTGGTTCCGGTCATCGGAGCGGGTCGACCCATTCCATGTCGGTCTCGTCGGCCTCCTCGACCGAGAGCGCGCCCACGAGGTCCGTCACGCGCTCGTAGCCGCGGCGCACGCAGTAATCCTCGATTCCTTCGAGGACCGAGATCATCGCCGTCGGGTGGACGAAGGTGACGGTCCCCACCTGGACCGCGCTCGCGCCCGCCAGCATGTACTCGATCGCGTCCTCCGCCGTCGCGATACCGCCGCAGCCGATGACCGGGATGTCGACCGCGCGCGCGCATTGATACGTCATGCGGACCACGATGGGGCGGATCGCGGGTCCCGAGAGGCCGCCGGTCACGCTGCCGAGCCTGGGCCGCTGGCTCTCGATATCCACCGCCATGGCGAGGAAGGTGTTGGCGACCACCAGCGCATCGGCGCCGGCGGCTTCCGCCGCGCGGCCGATCTCGGCGACGTCGGTGACGTTCGGCGACAGCTTCGCCCAGAGCGGCAGCGAGGTGCGGCGCCGGATCGCGGCGACCGCGCGCTCGGTGGAGTCGACGTGGTTGGCGAAAGCCTGGCCGTCGGCTTCCAGATTGGGGCATGAGATGTTGATCTCGATCGCCGCGACTCCCGGCAGGCTCACCTCCTCGGCGAGGCTCGCGAACCCGTCGACGGTCGGCGCCGAAATGCTGACCACCAGCGGCGTCGCGTAGCGCGCGTAGGTCGGCAAGGTCTCCTCGTGGAAATAGGGCATGCCCTTGGACGGGATGCCGATCGAGTTCAGCATCCCTTCCGGCGTCTCGCAGACCCGGGGGAGCGCGTTGCCGACCCTGAGCTCGCGGGTGATGGTCTTGATCACCATCGCGCCCAGCCGTTCGAAATCGACCGCCTTGTCGAGGCCGTCCGCGAACGTGCCGGAGGCCGGCATCACCGGGTTGGCCAGCCGCACCCCGCCGATCTCGACCCGCATGTCTACCAAGAGATCGCCTCCTGCAGGTCGAACACCGGCCCGTCCCAGCACACCCGGCGATGGGCGACGCCGCCGTCGACGCGGAACTCGCGCACGCAGCAGAAGCACATGCCGAGCCCGCAGGCCATCTGCTGTTCGAGCGCGACCTGCCCGGGAATGCCGAACTCGCGTCCGAGCCGCTGCAGCAGCAGCAGGAGCCGGTTGGAGCCGCAGGTGAAGAACGCATCCGCCTTTCCGTCGGCGATCAGACCGCGCAGCACGCGTTCCAGCCGCGCCGGCCCGCTGGTCCCCTCCGCGTCGGTGACCTCGATGACGTCCGCACCCGCCGCGGCAAAGCGGTCGGCCGACATCATCACCGCCGGCGACCGCGCGCTGAGGACCGCCGTCACGCCGATACCGTTCGCGGCCGCCAGCTCGGCGAGCGGGGCGAGCGTCGCGAGCCCCACCCCGCGCCCGACGACCACGATCCGCCGCCAGCCCGGCTCCAGCGAGAAACCCACGCCGAGCGGCCCGAACAGGTCGAGGCGGTCGCCCGGCGCCAGGGTCGCCAGCGCCCGCGTGCCGCTCCCCGTGACCTTGTAGAGGAAGGCGACCGTCCCGGCTTCCGGATCGGCGCGGTAGACGCTCATCGGACGGCGGAAGAACGGTCCGTTGGGGCCGTCCTTCGGGCACAGCATGTGGAAGAACTGGCCGGCCCGGATCGACGTCGCCAGCGGATCGGCCGTAGCCACGATATGCATGTATTCCGGGTTGACCGCGTCGTTTTCGATCACCTCGCAGTCGAACTCGGCCGCTGTGATCGAATGCGCCGTCGCAAGGCAGGGCGCGGCGCCCGGATCGGGGGACTTCATTTTGCCGTTCGCGCGGTCCTAAAATCCTATGCTAGCGCATATTTTCCCCGCTTTGTATCGGGAGGGAAAACATGGCGACGGTCAGGATCGGCGAGCTGGAGATCGCCCGCGTGCTCGAAGACGACACGCCGGTGTTCGACCCGGGCGCGATGTACCCCGACTCCACGGCGGAGGATTTCGAGCGCGAGCGCGACTGGCTGATGCCGCGCTTCTTCGACGAGGGGCGCTGGCTGCTCGAGTCCTGCATGCAGAGCTATGTCTTCCGGACCGGCGAACGCGCGATCCTGATCGACACCTGCGTCGGCAACGACAAGCCGGGGCGCCGGCGCGACTACTGGTCCTACGGGCAATGGCCCTACCTCGAGAACCTGGCCGCCGCCGGCTACGCGCCCGAGGAGATCGACCTCGTCCTGATCACCCACCTCCATGTCGACCATGTCGGGTGGAACACGCGCTGGGTCGACGGGCGGTGGGAGCCGACATTTCCCAACGCGCGCTACGTCTTCACGGCGACCGACCTCGAGTCGCTCCAGGCCAAGCACGCCGGCGGCGACGGGCAGTATGTCAATGTCTACGAGGACAGCGTGAAGCCGATCCTGGATGCCGGACTCGCCGACCTCGTCGCGCCCGATCATGTCGTGGAGGACGGCATCCGCTTCGAGCCCGCGCCCGGCCACACGCCAGGCCAGGTCAACATCCGGATCTCGTCGGAGGGCGAAGAGGGGCTGATCGCCGCCGACGTCATCCACCATCCCATCCAGGCCCGCCATCCGGGCTGGAACAGCCGCGCCTGCGAGCACGGGCCCACGGCGGTCTCGACCCGGCGGGCGATCTTCGAGGATGCCGCGGCGAACGACACGCTGGTGCTGCCGGCGCATTTCGAGCCCTGCCGCCTGCGCCGCGAGAACGGCGCGTTCCGTTTCCTGTTCGACTGATCGGGGTCTATATATCCGCCGGTCGCCGTCTTGCCTGGGGGAACGCCATGTCAGAGCCCACCGTCTTCGTCTTCGCCAACGCCGATCCAGAGCGCCGCGGCCTCAGCCGCATGGAGGGTGCGGGCTGCCGCCTGACCTATGGCGAGGAGGCATGGCTGACGCCGGGCTGCGTCTACGAGGACGACATGGCCGCCAGGGCCGCGGAATCGGTTGCCATGACCGGCACCTCGATCCGCAGCGCGCCGGTCAACCGCCGCGTCATCGAGGGCGCGCAGCGGCTCCGCATCATCGCCAAATGCACCGTCGGCACCGACGACATCGATGTCGAGGCGGCGACCGATCTCGGCATCATGGTGACCCACGCGCCCACCCAGGCGAACTGGGGCGGCGTCGCCGAGGGTGCGATGGCGATGATCCTCACCATGCTGAAACGCAACCGGGAGAAGGACGCCCGGGTGAAGGCGGGCGGATGGAAGGACGATTCGCTGATCGGCACCTATCTCGGCCGCCGCGACGAGGATGGCTATCCCGGGCTCACCGTCGGGATAATCGGCTTCGGCCGCATCGGCGGGCGCATGGCGGAGCTCCTGACGCCGTGGCACGTCCGGCTGATCGTCTGCGACCCCTTCGTCGAGGAGGAGAAGTTCGCCCGGTACGGCGTCGAGAAGGTCGATCTGGACACGCTGCTCCGCGAGTCGGACATCGTCACCATGCACCCGACGCTCAACCCCACCTCGCGCCGCATGATGGGTACCGACCAGTTCCGGGCGATGAAGCCGACGGCGCTCTTCGTCAACACCTCGCGCGGCGGCACGATGGACGAGGTCGCGCTCGCCGACGCGATCGAGGCAGGCGAGATCGCGGGCGCGGCGCTCGACGTGTTCCTCGACGAGCCGATGGACCCCGACTCGAAGCTGCTCCGGATGGGAAACGAGGTCCTGCTATCGCCCCACAATATCTCGCACAACCACGGCGGCGGGCTCGGGCCGGGGATCCACTGGGCGGCGGACGCGGTGCTGACCGCGCTCAGGGGCGAGGTGCCCGACAACGTCTTCAATCCCGACGTGCTCCCCCGCTGGCGCGAACGCTTCGGCGGCAACGCGCTGATCGGGTGAGGCGAGCCCTTCGATACGCCGCTTCGCGGCTACTCAGGGTGAGGGCTGCAGTTTAGGCTCCTCATCCCGAGTAGCCCCCGGAGGGGGCGTATCGAGGGACGGCCCATGAACCGGACCCTGCTGCTCGCCATCCTGCTCGGCGGATTGCTGCTCGCCGCGGCCGTCGCCGCGGTCTGGATGTGGGACATCGCGGGCGACGTGCCGATCGGAATCGTCGGCCTCCTCGCCATGGCGGCCGGCGTGATCGCGAGCCTCGCGCTCGGGATCGGGCTGATGCGGCTGGTCTACAGGAGCGAGCGCGAGGACGACGAGTGAGCCTCAGCCGCGATGACCGCCGGCATCGCGACGCCGAGCCCGGCCGCGACCTCGGCGAGGCGGCTCCACGTGCCCGCGGGCAGAGGGACGCCGGTCTCCATCCGCTCCGCCATGACCCGGCCGCCGCGCTCGCCCGGCACGCGGACCTCGTCGTTCCCCCTGGCGGGCGGCAGCGCCTTGAGCGCGTCGACCAGCGCGTCGATGTCCCGGCGGTAGCGCGCCGGCTCGGTGAAGGCCGCGATGTCGATGGCGAGCGCGAACCCGTTCTGGCTGTGGCGCCAGTCGCCTTCCGGCCCGAGGGCGGCGGCGATCAGCGGATTGCCGACCAGCACGCCGGTGAGGCATTCGAACATCAGGGAAAGACCGGCGCCCTTGGCCCCGCCGAGCGGGGTCAGGAACCGCGCGGCGCTGGCGTCGGTGGTGGGCTCCCCGTCTTCGGTCAGCGCCACGCCCGGTTCCAGCGCCGTCCCGCGGTCGCGCGCCAGCATGATCCGGCCCATCGAGCCCGTCGACGTTGCCATGTCGAGCAGGATCGGCTCCCGGTCCATGCCCGGCACGGCGATGGCGATCGGGCTGGTGGCGACGCCGCGCGCCCGCGCGCCGTCGTATGCCATGTTCGGCTTGGACGAGCCGAACACCAGCCCGATCATGTCCTGCCGCGCCGCCCGGAGCGCGAACCAGCCGATCGCCGCCATGTGGGTCACGCGGCGCACCACGCAGACGCCGATTCCCGCCTCGCGCGCCTTGGCGACGGCGGTGTCCATGCCGCGCGACATGCCGACCGGCCCGAACGCGCGGTCGGCGTCGATGACGATCGCCGCGGGGAGCTCCGCGAGGACCGCGAAGTCGGGGCGCGGGTTGAACTCGCCGCTCCCGATCCGCCCGACATAGCCCGGAACGCGCAGCACCCCGTGGCTGTCGATGCCGCGCAGGTTGGCCCAGACCAGCACCTCGGCGATGGTCGCGGCATCCTCCGCCGAGGTGCCGGCGGCGGCGAAGATCGCCGTGACGAAGGCCTCGAGATCCGCCGCGCGGACCCGCCTCGTCCCCTCGTTCATGCCCGGCGAAACGCGCCTAGAACGTCACCACCGAGCGGATCGACTTGCCTTCGTGCATCAGGTCGAAGGCCGAATTGATGTCCTGGAGCGGCATGGTGTGGGTGATCAGATCGTCGATATTGATCTTCCCGTCCATGTACCAGTCGACGATCTTCGGCACCTCGGTCCGGCTCTTGGCCCCGCCGAAGGCGGTGCCCTTCCAGACCCTTCCGGTCACCAGCTGGAACGGGCGGGTCGAAATCTCCTGCCCCGCGCCCGCGACGCCGATGATCACGCTGACCCCCCAGCCGCGGTGGCAGCATTCGAGCGCTTGGCGCATCGTCGATACGTTGCCGATGCACTCGAAGGAATAGTCCGCGCCGCCGTCCGTGAGGTCCACCAGGTAGGGGACCAGGTCGCCCTCGACCTCGTTCGGATTGACGAAGTGGGTCATGCCGAACGTTTCGGCCAGCGAGCTCTTGGACGGGTTGATGTCGACGCCGACGATCTTGTCCGCGCCCGCGATCCGCGCGCCCTGGATCACGTTGAGCCCGATCCCGCCGAGCCCGAACACGACCACGTTGGCGCCCGGCTCGACGCCGGCGGTGTTGATGACCGCGCCGATGCCGGTCGTCACGCCGCAGCCGATGTAGCAGATCTTGTCGAACGGGGCGTCCTCGCGGACCTTGGCGACCGCGATCTCGGGCATCACGCTGTAATTGGCGAAGGTCGACGTCCCCATATAGTGGAACAGGTTCTCCCCGCCGAGCGAGAAGCGGCTGGTTCCGTCCGGCATGACGCCCTGGCCCTGGGTGGCGCGGATCGCGGTGCAGAGATTGGTCTTGCCCGAGAGGCACGACTTGCACTGGCGGCATTCGGGGATATAGAGCGGGATGACGTGGTCGCCCTTGGCGACCGAGGTCACGTTCTTGCCGATGTCGACCACGACGCCCGCGCCCTCGTGACCGAGGATCGACGGGAACAGCCCCTCGGGGTCGGCGCCCGAGAGCGTGAACTCGTCGGTGTGGCAGACGCCGGTCGCCTTGACCTCGACCAGCACCTCGTCGTCCCTGGGGCCGTCGAGCTGCACCGTCTCGACGGTAAGCGGCTTCCCTGCCTCGTGCGCGACCGCGGCTCGGACATCCATTCCTTCGGCTCCCCCTGTTTCGCGTTCAGCCTCGTGCGATCCTACCCCAACACGTAGCGCCCGTCCCGGTCCCTGCCGAGCCGGCCCTCGGCGTAGAGGGTCTCCAGCTCGCGGACGATCTCCCGCCCGTCGTCCGAGCCCGCCGCCTCCATCAGCTCGCGGAAGTGTTTCGGCCCGTCGGCGAGGGCTTCCGCCGCCGACAGCCCGCCCGCTGCAAGGGGTGGCAGTTGCGGCGGCTCGGGCACGGTGAATTCCTGCGCGCCCAGCTTGCCGAACGGGACGGTCAGGTCGAACCCCGCCTTGGCGCCCGCCCGTTCGCCCTGCAGCGACGGGTCGAGGGGCACCGCCCGGAAGCCCGACGCGACCGCGATGTCGCGGTCCGCCTGGAACCGCGTGGCGAGCGCCCAGTCGAGCTCGGCATCGGAGAAGATGTCGATATCGGCGTCGGTCACGAAGACGTGCTTCACGTCGGCGTTCGAGCCGAAGACCGCGGCGATCGCGTTGCGGACCTCGCCCGGCACCCTCTGGCGGAGCGAGACGCGGGCGTTGTACATCCCGCCGCAGGACGCGGTGACGTAGACGCCGACCGGCTCGCGCACCGCCGTCTCCAGCGCCTTCCACAGCGAGACCTCGGTCTTGAGCGCGCAGATCTGGGCGGTGTCGGTCGTATCCATGTAGCGCCCGCCGATGGTCACCGTCTGGAACAGCGCGTCGCTGCGGCGCGTGATCGCGCTCAGATGGAAGACCGGGTTGGACTTCAGCACCCCGTAATAGCCGACATATTCGCCGTAAGGGCCCTCGGGCTCCGACCAGCCCGCGGGATCGAGATGGCCTTCGAGCACCATCTCCGCATCGGCCGGCACCATGAGGTCGCTGGTCACGCATTTGACGACCGGCACCGGCGCGCCGCGCACGCCGCCCAGCAGCGCGAGCTCGTCCTGCGGCGGCACCAGGCTCAGGCTCGCGATGGCGTCCGAGGGGTGCGCGCCGACCACGATGGCGACCGGCAGGCGCTCGCCGCGCGCATGGGCGCCGCCGTAGATCGCGCGCAGGTCGCTCGGCGCGTTGAGGTCGATCCCCGCCTCGCGGCGGCCGCGCAGCATGAGGCGGCGCATCCCGATATTGGTGAACCCGGTCGCGGGATCGCGCGAGAAATCGAGCCCGGCCGAGATGTAGGGCGCCCCGTCGAGCGCATGCTGGAGATGGACCGGAAGCGCCGTCAGGTCCGCGTCGCCGCCTTCGAGCACGACTTCCTGTACCGGCGCCCGGTCGCGCGAAATCTCGACCGGCGGGACGGGCGCGCCGAGGCGTTCGAGGATCGTCGGCAGCAGCGAGCGTTCGTCCGTCTCGAGCGCCAGCGCGAGCCGCGCGCGGCTCCCCATGACGTTGCCCACCAGCGCCGCGCCCTCCGGCCCGGCGCTCTTGAACAGGACCGCCTTCGGGTTGCCGTCGAGGCGCTGCGCCACGCCCGCCAGCGGGATCGGTTCGGCCACGACCTCGACCTCTCCCGCATCGACCAGCCGGTCGACGAGACGGGCGAGACGGAAACGGTCGAAATCGACGGTCGAAAGAGTGTCAGGCATCGCGGCGGCCTCCCGATCCGGCACGGTTCCGCATTCTGGTATCCCGCGCCGGACGGAATCAATCGGGTCGGCGCATCCCGACGACGGCCTGGGCGGCAATGCTGCCGAGCACGACGACTCCGCCGACGAAGGTGAGGACGCTGGGCAGCTCCCCGAAGGCGAGCGCCACCCAGATCGACCCCAACACCACCTCCGTCAGCGATAACACGACCAGCTCGGCCGCCGGCACATGTCTTGCGCCGATCGTGAGCATGAATATGCCCGCACCGATCACCAGCACGCCGTAGGCCGTGGCCAGACCCACATCCGCGATGGGCACCGCCAGCCCGCTCCCGCCCGCGACCGCCATCGCCCCGCTGACCGCGGCGGTGACGGCGGCGGCGATCAGGATGGTGGGGCTCATATCGGTGTGCCGGCCGCGCCGGATGCAGACCGAGAAGCCCGCGAAGCCGAGCGCGGCGGAGAGCGCCGCCAGGTCGCCGAATACGTCCGCCTCGGCGAGGCCCTCGCCGATCATGATCGCGACGCCCGCCATCACCCCGCCCATGGCGAACCACATCGAACGGGACACGGACTCGCGCATCACCGTCCAGCCGAGCAACGCGGCGAACAGCGGCGACGCGCTGAGCAAAAAGAGCGCGTTCGCCACCGTGGAATTCATCACGCCCCACACATAGCCGGTGAACCCGACCGCGAGGCAAAGGCCTCCGACAATGCCGGTCGCCCCCGTGCGGCGGATCGCGGTGAGCACCGGACGGCCGGAAAAGAGGAAATAGATCAGCAGCGCCAGCGCCGCGCCGAGGGACCGGTAGAACAGGAACTGCCACTCCATGCTCTCGTCGGCGAGCCGGATGATCGGCCCGCCAAGGCTCATGCAGAGCCCCGCCGAGAGCACCCACAGCCGGCCGACGACACGGTCGCGCTCGGGTCCGGAATCCGGCAGCACGGTCAAGAGGCCTCCCCGCAAGTTCATTCTTCGCCGCAGCCAAACCTGGATACCGCCGCCATTGCAATCGAATCGAACGAACCGCGCCGTCACCGCTCGACGATCGCCATTGATTCCGGTGCTACCAAGTATTACCGTATTGGCAGGGAGGCGCTCATGACGGTCAAGTCCTCGGTCTCGCTTACCGACGAGCAGCACGCCTTCGCGCGGGCGCTGGTCGAAGCCGGGCGATATCCCAGCCTCAGCGCGGTGTTGCAGCAAGGCGTCGATCTGTTGCGCCAGCGGATCGACTCCGAGGAGCTGGAAACCGCGGCCCTGCGCGAGCTCCTGTCGCGCCGGCGCCGGGGTGAGTTCGTGGATGCGCAACGCATGGACGAGCGGCTGGCCGGGACGGTGGCCGCCAGGCGTCGCGCGCATGGCCTTCCGTCTTGAATTCTCGGCCGAGGCCGAACGCGATTTCGGGCTGATATTCGACCATCTCCTTCGCAGCTATCTGGACTTCGGCGAGAGCCTGGAAAGCGCGCTCGATCATGCCGAGGCAAGGGTCCTGGAAATCCGGGCAACTGCGGACCGCATTCTCGCCGCGCCCCATCGGGGCGAACGCCACGACGACATCCTGCCGGGCTTGCGGCATCTGAGCATCGGACAGGCAATCTACCGGTTCGACATCGACGAACCGCGCGGGGCGGTGCGTGTCCTCGCGGTGTTCTTCGGCGGGCAGGATCACGTTCGGCACATGATGGTTCGGTTGCTCGAAGGATGACGTCGGATGCAAGGTCGGGCAGGTTCGCCCGACCGATATCCCGCCCCGCCGTTTCCGCGTCGGGCCAAATCCTCTAGACTTCGCGAAGTCCCGATAGGGGAGCCCCAATGGCCCAGGTCGACGAGATCGCGCCCGACATATTCCGCCTGTCCGCCTATAACCCGCAGGCGAATTTCCAGTTCAACAGCTTCCTCGTGCGCGACGAGGAGCCGCTGCTCTACCACACCAATTTGCGCGGCTTCTTCGACGAGATCCGCGAGGCGGCGGCCTCCGTCCTCGATCCCGCGACGATCCGCTGGATCGGCTTCAGCCATTTCGAGGCGGACGAGTGCGCGACGCTCAACGACTGGCTCGCGCTTGCGCCCCGGGCCGAGGCGCTGTGCAGCTTCGTCGGCGCGCGCACCTCGGTGGGCGACTTCGCGGTCCGCCCGCCGCGCGTGCCCGGCGCCGACGAGCGGATCGAGACCGGCAGCCACCGGTTCCGCCTGATCGAGACCAAGCATGTGCCGCACGGCTGGGATGCGAGCCTGCTGTTCGAGGAGGAGACCAGGACGCTCTTCTGTTCCGACCTGTTCGGCCACAACGGCGATGTCGAGCCGCTCTACGAGGGCGACATCGTCGCGCGCACCGATGCCTACAACAGTGCGCAGAAGGAGGGGCCGATGTCGCATTCCGTCCCCTACACGCGCGAGACCGGGCCGATCCTGGAGGGACTCGCGGCGCTCGGGCCGGAGACGCTCGCCTGCATGCACGGGTCGAGCTATGCCGGCGCGGGGGCGGATGCGCTGCGCGCGTTCGGCGACATGCTGGAACGCCTTTACGGAGGAAACTGAGCCGATGGCGACCGAGACGAAGACCGATCGCGTCGAGAAGACCGACGAGGAATGGCGGGCGCAGCTGACGCCGGAGCAATATGCCGTCACCCGCCAGCACGCCACCGAGCGTCCGTTCTCGGGCGAGTACGACGGCTGCAAGGATGCCGGCACCTATGTCTGCATCTGCTGCGGGCAGAAGCTGTTCGATTCGAGGACCAAGTTCAATTCCGGCACCGGCTGGCCCAGCTTCTACCAGCCGTACGACGCCGGCGCCGTCGGCACCACGACCGACCGCAGCCTGTTCATGGTCCGCACCGAGGTCCATTGCGCGCGCTGCGACGCCCATCTCGGCCACGTCTTCCCCGACGGTCCGATGCCGACCGGGCAGCGCTACTGCATCAATTCGCTGTCGCTCAAGCTCGATCGCGACGACGGCTGAACGCCGGCAGGATTTCCACGTTGGCGACTCCCGAACCGCTGAAGCCGCGCGAGATCGACTGGGTGGCCCGCGCGCGGAAAGTGGCCCCACTGATCGCTTCCCATGCCGGCCGGACCGAGCGGGAGGGCAAGGTGACGCAAGAGGTCATGGCCGCGATGCACGAGGCGGAGCTGTTCCGGCTCTGCCTGCCGCGCTCGATGGGCGGCGGCGAGGCGTCGCCGATGACCCTGTCCGGGGTGGTCTCGACCGTTTCGGCGGCGGACGCCAGCACGGCATGGTGTCTCGGACAGGGCCTCGGTTGCTCCCTTTCCGCTGCATTTCTTGCACCGGACGTGGCCTCGGAAATCTTCGGCGCGCCGGATTCGGTCCTCGCCTGGGGACCGTTCAACACGTCCGGGCACGTCGCGAAGGTGGACGGCGGCTACCGGCTGACCGGGCGCTGGTCCTATGCCAGCGGGATTCGCAATGCGACCTGGTTCGGCGCGCACACCATGGAGACCGGCCGGGACGGGAAGCCCCTCCTCAACCCGGACGGCCGCCCGCACACCCGCACCTTGCTGTTCCCCGCCGCCACCGCGACGGTCGACCCGGTCTGGGACACGATCGGGCTCACGGGGACGGGCAGCGACGACTACGAGGTGGAGGATCTGTTCGTCCCCGAAGCCTACAGCTTCCTCCGCGACCACGAGCCCGACCGGCGCGAGACCGGGCCGCTCTACCGGATCGCGCTGACCGCGTTCTACGGCATGACGTTCGCGAGCGTCGCGCTCGGCATCGCGCGGGCGACGCTGGACGAGTTCATCGCGCTCGCCGCCGCCAAGACCGCGAGCCATACCGCCGGGACGCTGCGCGACGGCACCGCGGTCCAGTCCGACGTGGCGCTCGCGGAGGGCCATCTCGGCGCTTCGCGCGCCTACCTGCTGGAGACGATGGAAGAGATCTGGCACGTGCTGGGGCGCGGCGACGCGCTCGATCTCGACCGGCGCGCGCGGCTCCGGATCGCCTGCGCCTATGCCTCGGGCCGGGCGCGCGAGGTGGTCGCGATGGCCTATCACCGGGCGGGCGCCACCGCGATCCATGCGGCCAACCCGTTCGAGCGGCGCTTCCGCGACATGAACACCGTGTCGCAGCAGATCCAGGCTGCGCCGTCCAACCTCGAACACGCCGGGATGGCGATCCTCGGGCTCGAGCCCGGCGGACGCGTCTAGGCCGGGCCCCGGTGGGCGACGACGAAGGCCTCCTCGGCCGGCCGCTCGCGCGGATCGAGGATCCGCCGCTGGTCGCCGGGCGCGGGCGCTTCGCCGGCGACATCGACTTCCCCGGCCAGCTCCACATGCGGATCGTCCGCTCGCCGCACGCCCACGCGGAGGTAGGCGCCGTCGATGCCGCCGCCGCGCTGGCGATGGACGGCGTGCATGCGGTGTGGTCCGGCGCCGACGTCGCCGACATCCCGCCGATAGACTTCCGCTCCGACCGCCAGATCGAGGCCCTCAAGCCCTATCGCCAGCACGTGCTTGCGCGGGGTCGCGCGCGCTATGTCGGCGAGCCGGTGGCCGCCG
The DNA here is from genome assembly GCA_028820505.1 of Defluviicoccus sp. Taxonomy (GTDB): domain Bacteria; phylum Pseudomonadota; class Alphaproteobacteria; order MPNO01; family MPNO01; genus MPNO01. The sequence continues at coordinate 2,893 of JAPPIT010000017.1, read as the reverse complement.
TGTTCGCCGGGACCCCCTATCTCGCCGAGGACGCGGCCGAGCTGGTCGAGGTCGATTACGAACCGCTGCCGCCGGTTACCCGGGCGGACCGGGAGCCCGGCGAGTTCGCGCCCGGCCTCGGCACCGGGGCGACGCTGCTCACCCATACGTTCGGCGATGCCGGGGCCGGGTTCGCGGAGGCCCATGAGGTGGTCTCGCTCGACCTCCGCACCGGACGGCATGCGGGCGTCCCGATGGAGACGCGCGGCGCGATCGGGGTCTACGACGCCGCGCGCGACCGGCTGGAGCTGCACGGCGCGGCCAAGGTCCCGCACCGCAACAAGGAGACCCTGATCCGCATGCTGGGGCTCGCGCCGGAGCGGATCCATCTCTACGAGGGCCATGTCGGCGGCGGGTTCGGGATCCGCGGCGAGCTCTACCCCGAGGACCTGCTGGTGCTGCTCGCCGCGCGGCGCTTCTCACGCCCGGTCAAGTGGATCGAGGACCGCCAGGAGCACCTGATGGCGGCCAACCAGGGCCGCGAGCAGCGCCACCGGGCGCGTCTCGCCGTCGACGCCGAAGGCCGCATCCTCGCCCTGGAGGACGAGATCTGGCACGACCAGGGCGCCTATCTCCGGACCCACGGGGTGAGCGTCCCCAACCGGACGATGTGCTCGCTGCCGGGGCTTTACCGCATACCCGCCTACCGGGCGTCCTGCCATGTCCGCCTGACCAACAAGGCGCCGGCCGCGACCTACCGCGCGCCCGGGCGGTTCGAATCGAGCTTCGTCCGCGAGCGGCTGATGGACGCCGCCGCGCACCGCCTCGGCATCGATCCGGTGGAGATCCGCCGGCGCAACCTGATCGCTCCTTCCGACCTGCCCTGCACCGTCGCCTACGACGAGCCCTACGCCGAGACGCTCGACCTCGACAGCGGCGACTACCCGCTGCTGCTGCAAAAGGCGCTGGACGCGGTCGGCTGGGACGGGCTCCGGGCCGACCTCGCGCGGCGCCGCGGCGCGGGCGAGCTGGTCGGGGCCGGCGTCGCGACCTTCCTCGAGGAGAGCGGGCGCGGCCCCTCAGACGGGGCGCGGATCGCGGTGGACGGGGACGGCGCGGTCGAGATCGTCACCGGCGGCGCCTCGGTGGGGCAGGGGTTCGAGACCGCGATGGCGCAGATCTGCGCCGCCGCCCTCGGCGTCGACTACCGCGGCATCGCGGTGGTGCACGGGCAGACCGACCGCATCCCCTACGGCATCGGCGCGCATGCCGCGCGCGCGACGGTGATGACCGGAAGCGCGGTTCACGCGACGGCGCTCGCGGTGCGCGGCAAGGCGCTCGCGGCCGCGTCCGAGCTCCTGCAGACGCCCGCCGCGCGCCTCGCGATCCGGGACGGCGTCGTCCAAGCAGACGGCGGCGGCCCCTCGATCCCGCTCGGCGGGATCGTGCGCGCCCGGGGCGCCGACGCGCTCGCCGCGGAGGAATTCTACGAGACCTCCCGATGCACCTTCCCCTACGGCGCCCACATCGCGGTCTGCCGGGTCGATCCCGGCACCGGGGCGGTGACGGTGGAGCGGTTCCTGATCGCCTACGACGTCGGGCGCGCGGTCAACGCGGCGACGCTCGAGGGCCAGCTCATCGGCGGCTGCGTCCAGGGGATCGGCGGCGCGCTCTACGAGGCGTTCGTGTACGACGAGGCGGGCCAGCCGCTCGCCGTCACCTTCGCCGACTACCTGCTGCCGACCGTCGCCGAGGTCCCGGCCATCGAGTGCCTGGTGACCGAGGACGCGCCGAGCCCGCGCAACCCGCTCGGCATCAAGGGAGGCGGGGAGGGCGGCATCAACGGGGTCGGCGCGGCGATCGCGAGCGCCGTCGACGAGGCCATCGGCATCCCCGGCGCCATCGACCGCACGCCGATCGCGCCGGAGAGGGTGCTCGCGCTGATGCGCGGCAGGAATTCGCAACCGTCACAATGAGGAGCAAACGGTGATCGACGAAGGAAAGGACGTCATCGAGGGCCATGACTTCAAGGCGCTCAAGGTCGGGATCGACGGGGACGGGATCATGACGATCACCCTCGCGCGGCCCGAGCGCCTGAATGCGTTCAACGACGACATGAGGGCCGAGTTCCTGTGGCTCACCCGGCACATCGAGGCCAATTCCGGCATCCGGGTCATCGTCATAAACGGTGAGGGCGAGCGCGCGTTCTGCGCCGGCGCGGACGTGAGCTGGTTCGAGAACGACTGGCCGACCGAGCGATTTCGGGTCGAGTACCGCTGGGTGCACGATTTCTTCGACATGCTGGAACGCATCGAGATCCCGGTGATCTGCGCCGCCCAGGGGGTGTGCGCCTGCGGCGGGCTGGAGCTCGCGATGTCGTGCGACTTCCGGATCGCGGCCGAGGACGCGCGGTTCGGCTTCACCGAGGCCAACATCAACCTGATCCCGGGCTCCGGCGGCTGCTCGCGGCTGGTCAACCTGATCGGACCCGGCTGGGCGAAGGAACTGGTGATGGCCGGCACCTTCATCGACGCCCGGCAGGCGCTCGGGATCGGGCTGGTGACCCGCGTGGTCCCGGTCGCCGAACTCCAGGACGCGGCGATGGAGCTTGCGCGCAAGCTGCTCGCCAAGGCGCCGCTCGCGATGGGGCTCGCCAAGACGATCATGAACACCTGCGACTCGATCGACACAACGTCGGGCCGCATCCTGGAGCGGATCGGCCAGTCGGTCCTGATCCGCACCGAGGACCACAAGGAGGGCATCCGGGCCTTCCGGGAGAAGCGACCGGCGGCGTATAGCGGGCGCTAAACGGAGCCTGGAGCGGATCCGTTTTAGTTGGAACCGCTTCATTCGTTCTCACCGTCATGGTCGGCGAAGGCCGACCATCCACGTTTTGTTTTTGTTTTCAGCGCCT
>JAPPIT010000103.1 GCA_028820505.1 Defluviicoccus sp. | reverse complement strand
GACAAGCGAGGCGGCCGACCCACGTGGATGCCCGGAACAAGTCCGGGCATGACGGGAGGGGACGGTGGCGGCGTTTCCGTCGCCGGTCCGCGCCAGCCGGCCGTACGTCAACCTATCCATATAATCCCCCTTCGATACGCGGCTGCGCCGCCACTCAGAGTGAGGGAAGCCTCGAATTGATTCCTCATCCCGAGTAGGCGCGCCAGCGCCGTATCGAGGGACGGCCGCGGACCGTGCTCAATCCGACGGGTCGGGCGGCAGGGAGATGGCGAAACGGCGCTGGAGCAGGTCGTCGATCAGGTCGAAGCAGGAGCCGTAGCGGACCACCCGCATGCGGCCCACGTCGATCATCGTCGAGGACTTGCCGTAACGGTTCCAGCGCGAGAGGCCGTAGTCGACGACGATGTCGGCGGCCTCGCGAATCTCCGGCTCGATGTCGTCCGCGCGGAACTTGACGCCCCGGAGCGAGATGTTGGCCGACGACCCGATCACCAGCCGGTCGTCGGCGAACGCGATCCGCGCGAGCTCGTCGAGCAGCGGCCCCGCGTTGAGCAGCATCGCGATCGTGCCCTCGTCGGTCGTCTGGTCGAGCACGTCCTCGTCCAGCGAGGCGAGCGCCGGGTGGTCGAGCCGGCCCGGCGCCACCGTTCCCATCGGCAGGTTCGCGTCGTCCACGACGGCGGAGACGATCGCGCGCCGGTCGTCCTCCAGCACGTGCAGGTCGCGGTGCATCTCGAGGCAGCCGCACATCGCGTTGAGCTTCTCCGGCTTGCGCCGCTTGACCCGGAAAATCTTCCAGACGGCCTCGGCCGTCACGCCGAGGATCACGTAGCCGACGTCGGTCGGAATAATTCCGATGCCGCCGGCGAGCAAGGTTTCGTATACGCGCCTTGCGTCGGACCCATAATCATGAAATGACATATAGTTACGCCGGTTTCTTCCAGTAACGACTCATAACATTCTCGACCCAGTCCGGCTCGAACACCTCGCCGCGCGGGGCGAAGGCGGTCATGTAGGGCTTGATGTCGATCACCGGCGTGCCGTCGATCGCGTCGAGCCCGCGAACGCGCACCGTCGTCCCCTCGACGCCGAGCACGCGGCAGACCGTCGATCCGATCAGGTTGGGCCGGTAATGCCCGCGCTGGGCGAAGATCCCGGTCAGCGGCAGGTCCGGGTCGTTTCGCGGATGCCGCGCGCCGGTGACGATCGTCGCGGGGTCGGTGACGTGGAACCGGTAGAGGACGACGGCGTGGGAGAAGCCGTCGAGGCCGAGGATGGCGTCCGCGCCGAGCCAGTCGGTGTCGAGCTCGATGGCGGCGGTCACGCTGTCCCAGTCGTCGTTGAAGGGTTCCTTGCGCCCGCCGCGGACATGGCCGATGGGACGGAGCGAAATCGTCGCCGTCACGACGCGCCCGGCGTCCACTCGCGGACCACGGTCTCGTATTCCGCCCGCGTGCGCTCGGCGGGCGGCTCCCTGGCGGTGCCGATATAGACGAAGCCCGCGACCCGCTCGTGCTCGCCGCAGCCGAGCGCGGCGGCGACGTCGCCGTTATAGGCGGGCCACTCGGTCAGCCATTGCGCGGAATAGCCGATGGCGTGGGCGGCGTTCAGCATGTTCATGCAGACGGCGCCGCTCGAAAGGGTCTGCTCCCATTCCGGGATCTTGTGCTCCGGCGTGATGCGCGACGTGACGGCGACGATGACCGGCGCGCGCTGGAAGCGTTCCCGCTCGACCTCGACCAGCTCGTCGAACGCGTCGGGGTTCTCCTTCCTGAAGGCGTCCGCGAGAACGTCGCCGAACGCGGCCCGCGCCGCGCCCTTGATGACGACGAAGCGCCACGGGCCGAGCTTGCCGTGATCGGGCACCCGCATCCCGGTCTTGAGGATCGAATCGAGCTCCGCGTCGCTCGGGCCGGGATCGCCCAGATTGCGCGCGGTGACCGAGCGCCGGGTCATCAGGAAGTCGATGATTTCTGTCATGGTCCGCTCCGGAAAATCAGGCCGAGGCGCGCGCTTCGGCGCGCTCGCGTTCGAGGGCGCGCAGCGCGCCCCGCTGGATCTTGCCCGTGGCCGTCAGCGGCAGGGCGTCGACGAACTCGATCGCGCGCGGATACTTGAAGGCCGAGATCTGCGACTTGACGAAATCCTGCAGCTCCCCGGCGACCTCCCCGTTTCCCTCAGCGCCGTCGGCCAGCGCGACGAAGGCCTTGACGATGGCGCCCCGATCCGGGTCGGGCGAGCCCACGACGGCGCATTCCCGCACCATCGGGTGCTCCAGCAGCACCGCCTCGACCTCCAGGCCCGAGACGTTGTAGCCGCTCGTCAGGATCATGTCGTCGGTCCGCGCCTCGTAACGGATGTAGCCGTCCTCGTCCACCCTGCACAGATCGCCCGACAGGTTCCAGCCGTCGCGGACGTATTTCGCCTGGCGCTCCTCGTCGTCGAGGTAGCGGCAGCCGTTGGGGCCCTTGACGATCATCTGGCCGATCTCGCCGGGCGCCGTGTCCTCGAAATCGTCGTTCACCACGCGCACCGCGAAACCGGGGATCTGCTTGCCGATCGCGCCCGGCCTGATGTCGTCGCCGGCGGCCGAGATGAAGATGTGGAGGAGCTCCGAAATGCCGAGTCCGTTGATCATCGAGACCCCGGCGATTTCCTTCCAGCGGTTGAACACGGCGGGCGCGAGCGGCTCGCCGCCGCCGACGCAGACGCGGAGGCTCGAAAGGTCGTAATCCGCCGCACGGTCGAGCATCAGCTTGTAGCCGGACGGCGTCGAGAAGCAAATCGTGGCGCGGGTCTTCTCGATGGTCTCCAGCAGCAGCTCCGGCGTCGCGCGCTCGAGCAGGACGGTGCACGCGCCGAAGCGCGGCGCATCCACCAGGAAGGCGCACAAGCCGTAGAGAAACGCGATCTGCGGGCTGCCGCAGACGATGTCGCCCGGGCGGATGTCGACCACGCGGCCCGCGAAGCAGTCGGCGGCGGCGAGCAGGTCGCGGTGGAAGTGGATCGTCCCCTTGGGCGTGCCGGTCGAGCCCGAGGTGAAGCCGACGATGGCGACATCCTCGGCCGCGGTGTCGACATTCGCGAATGTCGAGTCGGCATTTGCCGAACGCGCTTCGAGCCCGTCCGGGTCGTCATCGTCGCCGAAATAGACATTTTGCCTCAGATCGGCGCAGGCGGGCGCGGCCGCTTCGATGTCGTCCGCGAGCGCGCGGTGGGAAATGACGTACTGGATGCGCGCCTTGTTCGCGATGTACTCGATCTCGCGCGCGCGCAGGGTCGGCATCGTGGTGACCGCCACCCCGCCCGCCTTGAGGACCGCGTACCACGCCGCCGCCAGCATCGGGTGGTTGCCCGAGCGCAGCATCACCCGGTTGCCCGGGACCAGGCCCAGCTCCCCGACCAGCAGGTTGGCGATGCGGTTGGCCTCGCCCAGCATGTCGTTCCAGGTCCGGACGCTCTCGCCGAAGCGGAACATCGGCTCGTCGCCGTACCCCGAGGCGGCCTGCCGGTCGAGCAGCTCGACCGCCGCGTTGAAGCGCGGCGGGTAGGCGGCGAGCTCGGGCAGGACGGAATAGTCCATCTCCGGCCACAGCGCGCGCGGCGGCAGGTTGTCGTTGAGGAAGCTGTCGATATGCGCGGAGGGTTCGATCATCGCCGGAAGGTAGTCGGGCGGTCGGGGCACTGCAAATCCGGTCTTGACCGGATTTCCATGAAGACCCATCGTCTGAAGGTCCGTCCCGGGGACCGAAGGAGGCGTGGAAAACGCCGACCGGAGGCCACGCTGCGTTGGAGATGAGGGCAATGGATAATTCGTTCAGTGTCGAGGTGTTTCGTTGCGAAGAGGCCGATGTGTACGTCGGTACGAGCGAAGACATACCGGGGTTGACCTTGGAGGCGGACACGCTTGGCGGACTGCTCGAGGCAGTCCTTGAAATGGTTCCGCAATTGATCGAACAGAATCTGGAATTACCGCCGAATTCGGAGGTACAGGTTACGGTGCGCGTTCGGCATCCGTTGGAGGATAAGGGCCGGGTGCAGCGGCAGAATGCGCGGTCTCCGTCTTCGCCGAAGCCCAGATTCATAGTTGAGGAAGAATTGAGCCTGACCCACGCTTAATCGGATTTCTCCGGTGGCGACCTACGAGCGGGAGGTGAAGAGCCTGCTGCGAGAAGCTGGTTGGGCTAGGGTTCGACAGGGTAAGTCGAGCCATGAACAGTGGCAGAATCCAGACCGGCCTGGCCTTACCGTTACGGTTCCGAGCAAAATCAAGAGCAGGCATACGGCCAACAGCATTTTCAAGCAGGCCGGTTTACCCAACAGGTTTTGATCCTGTTCGAATGGCGGCAATTTCCGGCACGATCCCGGTTTGGCCCCGTGCCTGCCCGGTGCTAGGGTCCCGCGCCGATCCGCCGAAGGTGCCGCCGATGAACCCGTTCGTCCGTCTCGAACTGATCCGCGAATCGCTGATCGCCGTCGTCAACGAGATGCGGGCGAACATCATCCATTCGTCCTATGCGCCGATCATCTACGAGGGGCACGACTTCTCCTGCGCGCTGATGTCGGCGGACGGGCGGCAGATCGCCCAGGGGCTGGCCGACCATCCGCTTCACATCTTCGCCGTCCCCTATTCGACGCAGCGCGTGGTCGAGGCCTTCGCCGGCGACATCCACGAGGGCGACCTGTTCCTCCACAACGACCCCTATACCGGCGGCACCCATCTCAACGACGTGCTGCTGCTCCACCCGGTGTTCTTCGAGGGCGAGCTTGCGATGTTCGCGGCGATCCGCTGCCACTGGAACGACGTAGGCGGCATGACGCCGGGCAGCCTGTCCGGCCGGGTGAACGAGATCTACCAGGAGGGGATGCGGATCACGCCCACGCGGATTCGCTCGAAGGGAGTCATGAACGACGCCTTCCTCCGGCTCCTGTTCGACAACATGCGGGGACACGCCGAAAGGCTCGGCGACTTCAACGCGATGCTGGGGACGGGTCGCAAGGCGGCGGAGCATATCGGCCGTCTGTTCGACCGCTTCGGCGGCCGGGACCTGCTGGAGGGAATCGACGAGCTGATGCGGCGGTCGGAGGGGCTGCTGCGCGCGCGGATCGCGGACTGCCCCGACGGCGATTATTTCGCCGACGGCTATATCGAGAGCGACGGCACCAACCCGGAACCCCTGGTCGTCCGCCTCAAGCTCACCGTGGCGGGCGACACGATCGTGGCCGATTTCACCGGCACCTCGGCGCAGACCGACGGGCCGACCAATTGCGGCCCCGCCATGGCGCTCAACGGGGTCGGCACCATCGTCAAGGCGTTCCTCGATCCCGAGACGCCGATCAACCACGGCTCGTTCAACCCGATCGCCGTCATTGCGCCCGAGCGCAGCATCATCAACGCGCGCGAGACCTCGCCCTGCGGCGGGATGGCGGAGGTCAAGTTCCTGATCGACGCCGTGGTCGCCTCGGCGATGAGCCAGGTGGTGCCGGAGATGAGCGTCGGCGACCTCAAGGGCGGCGCCAACCACATCCACATCGCCGGCCCCGCGTCCGACCGGGACGGCACCTGGATCCACTACGAATGGCCGGCGGGCGGGACCGGCGCGTCGGTCGGGGTCGACGGCAACAACGCGTGCCGCAGCTACAACGAGGGCGATTTCAACTCGATCCAGTCGGTCGAGACGGTCGAGGGCGCGTTCCCCCTTCGCGTCGAGCGCTGCGAGCTGCGCCAGGGGTGCTGCGGCGACGGGGCGTTCCGCGGCGGGTTCGGGCTGCGCCGCGACATCCGCATCCTCGGCGAGGCCGCGATGCTCTCGGTGCTGTCGGAAAAGAACGTCATCCCGCCCTACGGCGTCGAAGGCGGCAGGGCGGGGGCGTCCAACCGGTTCTTCGTCATCCGCGGCGGCGAGACGGTGGAGCCGTCCGACATGCCGGGGAAGGTGTCGGGGTTCCGGCTGGAGAGGGGGGACATCGTCCGCGAGGAGACCGCCGGCGGCGGCGGGCACGGCGATCCGCTGACGCGGGATCCCGAACGGGTGCGGGCCGATATCGTCGAGGGCTACCTGACCGCTCTTCAGGCCGAACGGCGCTACGGCGTGATGCTGGGCCCCGATCTTTCCGTCGACGAAGCGGCCACGGAAGCGAAGCGGGCGGAGCTGCGCGCGGCGCGGCGTCCGGTGCCGATCGAGGCGGCCAACGAGGAGATGTTCGACGGAACGCGGCGGCGGATCGTCGTCCCGGCCGTCATCGCCGAGAAGGCCGACATCGCCGACGGTGCGCTGGTGGAGATTTCGACCGGAAGCGGCGCGCCGCTCAGGGCATGGGCGCAACTCGCGAACGAAGGCACCTCCGTCCTCGCCGGCGCATCGAGCCTCGCCATCGTCCGCGCCTCGCCCGGGGATGCGGTCGAGATCGCGCCCGCCCGGTCGGTTCCCGAGTTGTAGGCGGACGCGCGGACCGCCGCGGTTCCGACCGAAACGGATCCGCTCTAATGTTTCACGTGAAACAAAGGTCAGCAAGGTTGACCTATGTTTCACGTGAAACATTGTCCCGATATGAGACTATTTTTTGCGTCCCCCGGGGACGCGGCGGCTCCCCCGTCGGCGCCGTCCGGAGGGTGCGGAACCGGCGGATATCCCCGCCGCGCCAGCGGGTTGGCGGGGATTGCTGCGGGACCGGTTCGGAAAACCGGCGCGGCCGCCCCGAAGGCGGGGCCGGGTCGCCGGATTGTCAACTGTGGTTAACACCGTTCGCCGCCGACCCTGCCCGCCTTCGCGCGCCGGCACGAAATCGTTCGAGACGACGATTGCCCATTCGCGCATTTTTGTGCGAGATTGCAGCATGTGCAGGCAGCTCGGCATCGACCCCAACGACCTCCAGGGAGTTCCGATCGTGGCAACCCGGTACAGCTACCCCATCGACCTCCACGAGGAGCGCGAAGGCGGCTATTCGGTCACCTTCCCCGACTTCGACGAGGCGTTCACGGACGGCGACACGCTCGCCGAGGCGGTTGCGGAAGCCGCGGATTGCCTTGAAGAAGCCCTCGCGGGCCGCATCGCGCGGCGCGAGGACATTCCGTCGCCGAGCCCGGCCAGGGGCCGGCCGGCGGCGGTTCCGGGCGCGGTCCTCGCTGCCAAGGCGGCGCTCTACGAGGCCCTGCGGGAACGGCGGCTGTCCAACAACGCCTTCGCGGCGGAGATGGGAATTCAGGAAAGCGAGGTCCGGCGCATGCTCGATCCCCGCCACGCCACCAAGATCGGCAGGCTGGAGGAAGCCCTCGCCCGCTTCAGCAAGCGCCTGGTGGTCACCGTGGAAGAAGCCGCGTGACCTTCGACCTCGGTTCCCGCCGTCGCCACAGAGCCCGAACGCGCGAACCCGACAGCGCAGGCGGAGACACCACCTTGCCTGACTTCGATCGTGTCGACCCCGGGAGCGCGGAGGACGAGCTCCGCTTCGTCGTTTGCGGTTCCCCGGGCGAGGGCAGGTCGGCGTTGCTCCGGCGGCTGCCGCCGGATGCGGGGACGGTATCGGGCGACGGGTGGACGTTGGTCGCCGACGATGTGCCGGACTTGCTCGCATCGGCATCGCGGGCCGATCTGGCCGTCGTGCTCGCCGATGCGGGCGAGGGGATCGGAACCCGAACCCGGTTCGACAGCTACGTCGCGCGGCTGATGGGGGTCGGCCGCGCGATCCTCGCGGTCGACGGGATGGATTCGCCCGGTCGCGACGAAGGCGCGTTCTCCGCCATCGTCGCGGAATTCCGGGCGTTCGCGGACGCGGTGGGTTTCGAGGGCGTGAGAGCGGTTCCGGTTTGCGCGCCGACCGGAGAGAACGTCGACGCGCCCGGCAGCAACATGCCCTGGTACGGCGGCCCCACGCTGATCGAAATGCTGGAAACGGTCGACATCGACCGCAGCGATGGGGCGGCCGGGGAAGACCGGGTCCCCGAAGCCGCGGACCAGTTCGCCGCCCATCTCGTCTGGACGGATACGCGGCCGATGCTGCCCGAGCGGCGCTATGCGATCCGTCTCGCCGGCGCCTCCGCGGTCGCGCAGATCACCGATCTCGCGCACCGGATCGACATCGACACGCTGGGGCGCATGGCCGCCAAGACGCTCGGACCGAACGAGATCGGCTATTGCAAGCTGTCGCTCGACCGGCCGGTCGCGCTCGATGCCGGGGCCGGCGGCAGCCGGCGGGACACTTTCGAGCTGGTCGACCGCTTCACCGGCGAGACCGTCGGCGCGGGCGCGATCCGTTTCGCCCTCCGCCGCGCCAGCAACGTCGTCTGGCAGGACACGCGGATCGACAAGGCGGCCCGGGCGCGCGCGATCGGCCAACGGCCCCGTGTGCTGTGGCTGACCGGGCTGCCGGCGGCGGGCAAGTCGACCGTTGCCGACCGCGTGGAACAAAAGCTCCGGGCGCTCGGCAGGCACACCTACCTGCTCGACGGCGACAACGTCCGCCACGGACTGAGCCGGGATCTCGGCTTCACCGACCGCGACCGGGTCGAGAACATCCGCCGGGTGGCCGAGGTCGCGAAGCTGATGGTCGATGCCGGGCTGATCGTCATCGTGTCCTTCATCTCGCCGTTCCGGTCCGAACGCCGGATGGCGCGCGAGCTGATGGAAGAGGGGGAGTTCCTGGAGATCTTCGTCGACGCGCCGCTCGAGGTCTGCGAAGCGCGCGATCCCAAGGGCCTCTACGCCAAGGCCCGCAGGGGAGAGCTGGCGAACTTCACCGGCATCGATTCGCCCTACGAGCCGCCGGAAGACCCGGAACTTCGTATCGACACGACCAGGCTGTCACCGGACGAGGCGGCGGCGGAGGTGGTAGGGCTGTTGCGGGTGTCCGCGCCCGGCCCCTGAGCGACGGAATCCTGCCTTCCGGCCGTGAATAGGAAAAGTGGAGGATCGTTGCCTTGAAAATCGTTGCCGCCTCCATCGCGTTCTGCCGGCTCGGCTTCGAGCTGCTGCCGGGCGGCGCGGTAATCGGCGACTGGCGAGGCTCATCGAGGCGAGGCGACGTGGGGCGGTGTGGGCAACCTCCGGCGCTTCCTTCCTTGTCGTCGTGCCCGGAACGAGTCCACTGCTGTCCGGTTCAATTCCGGCCGACCGGGCGAACGGCCTACGTAGCGGAGGGTTTCCGATGGATCGGTCGGCTCGGGCCGCGAATTTCGGCGCGCCGGCGGCTCTCCCGTCTCCGTCCCCCCGCCGTCATGCCCGGACTTGTTCCGGGCATCCACGTCTTGCGGCATCGCGCGATGGACGGGCGCGGGCGAGGCGGCGGAGGGACGTGGATGCCCGGAACAAGTCCGGGCATGACGACAGAGGGGGAGAGGGGTGCCGGAGGATGTCCGCCCCGCCCGACATTGTCTCCGCCCCCCGCTGTCACCCCGGCCTTGAGCCGGGGTCCAGGGCCACAGGCACCGCCGTCGCCCGGCTTCCCCCGGATCGGGGTCCGGAGCAAGCCTGGACCCCGGCTCAAGGCCGGGGTGACAGCGGGGGGACAAGGAGGGCGGATGCGGGCGGGCCGCGATCCGTGTCCCGATCCGGCGGGCGGGCCGGAAACCCGCCTGTACCGACGCCTTGCGCCGGGTCCAACCCATCTTAACCGGACAGCAATGGAACGAGTCCGGGCATGACGGGAGGGGCGTCGTTGACCTCCCGCTCGTCAACCGATCTTTGTGAGCCCCTTTCCGCGGCCTCGCGCCGGCGGAGAACCTCTTTCTTACCGCTTGAGCATCCGATTGGAGAAACCATGAACAAGCGCATTCTGGCGGCGGCCCTTGGCGCGGTCCTGCTCGCATTTCCGGTACCGGGAACCGGGGCCGCCGAATACCGGATCGATCCGGCGCACAGCGTCGTCCAGTTCCGGATCTCCCATCTGGGGTTTTCCTGGATGGTCGGTGTCTTCGACAGGATTTCCGGGAGCTTCACGTACGACCCGGCGGCGGGACCGGCCGGGCAGAAGGTCTCGGTCGAGATCGAGACCGCCAGCATCGACACCGGCCACGCCGAGCGCGACAAGCATCTGCGCGCTCCGGGATTCCTCAACGTGAAGAAGTTCCCCACGGCCGGTTTCGTCAGCACCGGCTACGAGGGCGATGCCGGGGGCGGCACGATGAGGGGGAACCTGACGCTGATGGGCGTGACCAAACCCATCGCTATCGCGGTGAAGAAGGTGGGCGAGGGGGACGATCCCTGGGGCGGCTACCGCGCCGGCTTCGAGGGTACGGTGACGATAAACCGGAGGGACTTCAACGCCGGCCGCATGCTGGGACCCGCCTCCGAGTCGATGGACTTCTTTCTGTCCCTCGAAGGGATACGCCGGTAACGGCGGGCGCTTTCTGTGCCCAGAGCGCGGCCTGTCGGTCGCCCCGCTGTCACCGCGGCCTTGCGCCACTGCTGTCCGGTTTGGGTTTTCGGCGCGGGCCGTGCGCCGACGGGCGGGGACGATGGCGGGCGGGGCGGGCATTCTCCGGCGCTCCCCTCCCTCCCGGTCGTCATGCCCGGACTTGTTCCGGGCATCCACGTCCCTCCGCCGCC
>JAPPIT010000176.1 GCA_028820505.1 Defluviicoccus sp. | reverse complement strand
CGGCCTCCTCGGCCGCGCACGAGGGCACGACCGGCAATCTCTCGCTCGCCAACACCGGTTACGACAGCCACCGGTTCGCGACGCTGGAGGGGCGCCAGATCAGAACCTCGGCCCATGTCGATACCGACCGCTACACCGGCTACGCCCCTGCCGGAGCCGGGTTCACCGTCACCGGCGACGGCACGGCGGTGGTGGATGCGTCGTCTGCGACCAGCGTCATCCCGGCCGGCGGGGTCCGGCTCTCGGAACATCTCGCCACCAGCTACGGGACCCGCGCGGCGGAGGCCCGCGGCCTCGCCCGCAGCTGGGACGCGCAGGTCGGCATGGCGCGCAACGCCGCCGTCACCGACGCGACCGGGCTGGTGGAGCGCTACAGCCACGACGTCTCCACTGGCGAGGCCTTCGCGCGCGGGGTGACGGAGAGCGAATCGAACCAGGCGCAGACGCTGGAAGCGCACATGGAGAAGCTCTCCGAGATCGGCGGCATCACGAAGAACCAGGCGGCGGTGCTGACCGGCGAGGCGAAGATCGGCGGCGGGTTCGAGAAGATCGTCAAGCTCGGCGCGAGTGGCAGCGCGACCTGGCGCGGCGAGACCATCGAGTCCGACGCCTGGAACCGGATGAGGGAGTACGACCGCCAGCACGGGGTGACGGAGCTGTGGTCGAAGGTCTCGGAGGCGTCGCGGCGCTACTCGGCGGCGACCGGCGAGAGCGAGGCGGCCGCCCTGGAGGAGAGCCTCAACGCCAACCTGACCCGGATGCGGACGTACCAGGAGCGGGCGTCATTGGCGCGCAGCGAGTCCGAGATGTGGTCGGAGCAGGAGGCGCAGGTGCGCACGGACGCGCAGGCGGTCGACCGGAACCTCGCCCAGCCCTTCTTCGCCTGGCTGTCTGAGCGGACGGGAACGGACGGCAGGCCGATCGGCGCGGCCGGGGCTGCCGCCCTGATCTCGGTGCAGACGGCGGAGGACGCGGAAACCCTGCGCGAGCACGCCGCCGCGTTCGTCGCCGAGAAGTTCCCCGCCCCCGCCGGCCCCGATCCGGCCTCGGTCGGCGGCGCGGCGGTCTACGAGGACGCGGCGGGCAGGCTGCGGGAGTCCTATGCCGGCGAGACCGCGGCCGCGTATGGCGGCTGGGGGCAGGCGGTGCGGGATCGCGCCGGTGCGGCGGGAACGCCGGAGCCGGGCGACGTGCCGCGGGATGCGATCCGGGAGAGCGCCCACGCGGAGACCGACATGATCGTGCGCGGCAGCGCGCGCGAAGCGCGCACGGACGTTGCCCGGGACGAGGCCGACGAGGGCCGGGCCGGGGTGGCGGCGGAGAGGGACAAGCCCTTCGAGCGGCACGCGACGGAGAACCTGCCCCTCGTCGGCGGCTGGCTCGCCGGCAAGCTGTTCGGCAGCGCGAAGAACGAGGCGCCGGACGGGGCCGGGGAAGGACGCCGGACGATCCCGACGCCCGACTGGGGAAACCAGTCGCCGTGACGCGGCCGGTGCGCTCAGTTGCCGCGCATCAGCCGTTCGTGCTCCTCGGCGATGCGGAGATGCGCGTAGGAGCCCGTTCGGGTGCCGAAGTCGAAAGTGTCGCCGCTGCCGTCCGGCAGTTCGTAGTCGCGGAAGGCGGACCAGTCGCCGCGGCGGAAACCCTGCCACAGGGCGGCGGCGAGGGCGGCGAGGACGGTCCAGGCGATCGCGGCCATCCAGAGGGGGCCGATGGCCTCCGTGCCGGCGCCGGCCGCCAGCGAGGCGGCGGTCCAGAGCGCCGCGACGGCGAAGCCGCCGAGCACGAAGAGGCGTTCGCGCCAGGTGGACGGGGACGCGGCGGGGGGCTCCGAGGGTGCGGTCCGGCCTTCAGGTGTTCCAGTCATGGTCATGGCCTCCGATCATACCGTCCGGGCGGGAGAAGGGAATCCTCCGGCCCCGCCGACTTCGCCCCTTCCCCCGCCGGCCTCCTCCTCCCCGCGGCGCGGCCCGCGATGCGGCCCGGGGCGCGACAATGATCCGGGGCATCGGCGGCTCGACGCTCAGGGGCGGGCAGACCGTCTTCCACGGCATCCGCATGTGGGGCCAGCTGT
This sequence comes from Defluviicoccus sp., assembly GCA_028820505.1. Classification (GTDB taxonomy): domain Bacteria; phylum Pseudomonadota; class Alphaproteobacteria; order MPNO01; family MPNO01; genus MPNO01. The sequence continues at coordinate 8,507 of JAPPIT010000176.1, read as the reverse complement.
TCCAGGCCGCCATGCTGTTCGCCGCCTTCACCACCGTCGCCGTGCCGGCCTGGAACCTGTGGCGCTCGACCTCGGGCGCGGAGTGGTACGCCGCCGGCATGGCGACGCTGGCGGAGACCAAGCTCGCGCTCGGCTACGACCCGGACTCGGGCCAGGATATCCGCTTCGCCGACGGCACCCGCCGCGCGCTCGCCATAAGGGACATCGCCGTCTCGGTCCCGGCCTTGCAGGCGCGCGGGCGCATCCTGGACGAGCTGCTGGCGAGCGCCTGGCTCGGCTTCAAGGCCGGCGGCGGCATGATCGGGCTGTTCCTGGCCGTCTTCTGGTATCGGGGCGTCCAGCTCGGGCGCCAGAAGCGCATCCGGGGCGCCGAGATGGTAAGCGCGGGGGAGCTGCGCCGCCGGGTGCGCCCGCTGCACCTGCGCCTGCTCGACCGCGCGCCGGGCGGCAAGCGGCTCCGGCCCTACCGCATCGCCGGCATTCCCTATCCGGAGCGGACCGAGACCCAGCACACGATCGTCTCGGGCACCACGGGCTCGGGCAAGACCGTGCTGATCTCCGACCTGGTGGCCCAGATCAGGGAACGCGGCGAGCGCTGCGTGATCTACGACAAGATGGGGAGCTACACCGCGACCTTCCTCGATCCGGCCCGCGACGTGCTGATGAACCCGCTCGACGCCAGGGCGCCCCGATGGTCGCCCTTCCTGGAGGCGCGGGGTCCGCGCGATTTCGACATGATGGCCGCGGCGCTGATCCCGCAGCAGAAGGACACGGTGGACCCGTTCTGGGTGACGGCGGCGCGGCAGCTCTTCGCCAACGGCGCGGGCGTGCTGCGCGAGAAGGGGGTGAAGGACAACCGGGTCCTGGTCGACCACCTGCTCAAGACCGACCTCACCGCGCTTGCCCAGGCGATGGAGGGTACGGTCGCGCAGTCCATCGTCGATCCCGAGAACCCCAAGACCGCGCTCAGCGTGCGCGCCATGCTGACCGCCAATCTCGCCGCCTTCGAGTTCCTGCCCGACGAGGGAACACCCTTCTCGATCCGGGAGTGGGTCTCCGACGAGGACCGGCAGGGCTTCCTGTTTCTCACGTCCAGGGGCGACCAGCACGCATCCCTGCGCGGGCTGATCTCGACGTGGCTGGAGATCGCGGTCAACGCCATGCTCTCGCTCGCGCAAGCACCGGACAGGCGCATCTGGGTGATCCTCGACGAGCTGCCAACGCTCCACCAGGTGCCGAGCCTCCAGCCCGGCCTTGCCGAATCCCGCCAGTTCGGCGGCTGCTTCGTGCTCGGCGTGCAGGTGGCCTCGGCGCTCAGGGACCTCTACGGCAGGAACGGCGCCGAGACCATCTCCGGGCTCTGCGGCACCCGGGTGGTGCTGGCCGCGCCCGACCGCGACACGGCGCAGTGGTCGGCCGACAGCCTCGGGCGCAGCGAGGTCGAGGAGGTGACGGAAGGCTATTCCTACGGCGCCAACACGATCCGGGACGGCGTCTCCCTGACGCCGCGCCGCGAGCTCCGGGCGCTGGCGCTGCCGTCCGAGATCATGCGTCTGGAGAACCTCGCGGGCTATCTCAAGTTCCCCGGCCCCTTCCCGGTCGCCTCCGTCCGCCTCAAATACGTCTCCCGGCCGAAGGCGGCGGCGCGGTTCGTGCCGCGCGGGGAAGACGGCGCCGGACCGCCCGACCGCGCGGAAGATGCCGGGGAAGCGCCCGTCGAACCCGGCTGCGATGACGGCATCGCGATACCGGCGCTGCCGGACGAATCCGGCGCGGTCCCGGGAAAGCCGTCCCCCGCACCGGAAGACGCGCCCGGCCACGGCCCGCGTCAGGGCGAGCTCGACCTGATCCCGCTGCCGGGAGAGGCGGAGGCGGACGCAGCGCCGTCATGCCCCGATGCGGCCGACGGGGAAGGGAGCGGCGCGAGCGAGGGCGATGGGTCCGGGCAGGACGAGCCGGATGAACCGCCGGCGGTCATCCGCGATCCGGCAAAGACGGACGGCGATTCAGCGTCACCGAAGCCCGATGAAACCGCCGTCTCCGCCGACAAGGCGGGCGGGGCTGGGACCGGATCGGAGCCGAGCGCCGGCGCCGCGTCGAAGAAGGGCGCCGCACGGCCCGAGTGGTATTGACCCGTGCTGTCGATCGGCGCACTGGCCTCGGCCTCGCAGGGCGCGTCCTATTACGAGCGCGACGGCTACTATGCCAAGGACGACCCCGAGCACCGCGAGGCCAGCGCCTGGGCGGGAAAGGGAGCCGAGGAACTCGGCCTGACGGGGCCGGTCGATCCCGACACCTTCCGCGCCGTCCTCGAAGGCAGGGTGCCGGACGGCTCGGGACGGCAGCTCGGCAAGCGGGGCAGGGACGGCGAGATCCTCCACCGCCCCGGCCGCGACCTGACCTTCAGCGCGCCGAAGTCCGTCTCCATCGCCGCCCTGGTCGGCGGCGACGGGCGCATCGTCGAGGCCCACGACCGCGCCGTCGCGGCCACCCTCGCCTGGGTCGAGAAGCACGCCGCCGAAACGAGAATGAAATCCCCCGATACCGGGCAAATGGCCCGCGTCGGCAACCAGAAGATCGTCGCCGGGACCTTCCGGCACGACACCTCGCGCAATCTCGACCCCCAACTCCACACCCATGCCGTGCTGGCCAACATGGTCAGGGGTGCGGACGGCAAGTGGCGCACCATGGCCAACGAGGGTCTCTACGCGAAGCAGAAGCTGATCGGCATGCTCTACCGCAACGAGCTCGCGGCGGGGCTGTCTGCGCTCGGCTACGGCATCGAGAAGATCCACGCCGACGGCCGTTTCGAGATCGCCGGCGTGCCGAGGGAGGCCATCGCGGCCTTCTCGACCCGCCGGGCCGAGATCGAGGCGGCGATGGAGGCGCGCGGTCTGGGCGTGTCGGCCGACAATCCGCGCCTTGCCGAGCGGGCGGCGCTGATGACGCGCGCGGCCAAGCGCGACATCGACCGCCGGGAGCTGGGCGGCGTCTGGCGCCACCAGGCCGCCGATCTCGGCTTCGATGCGCCCGGACTGGTCGCCGAGGCGGTCGAGAAATCCGTCTCGCCGGAGCGGGAAACGGCGGATCGGGCGCGCAACGGCATCGGCGGCGCCTCGCCATCGGCCGTTTCGGAGAGATCGGCAGGCCCAACGAGACAGGCGGAACTGCGGCTCGACGGGCCGGCACCGGCGCCCGGCCGCGATGCGGCGGCCGAAGCCGCACCGCCGTCGCCCGCGGCGGAGGCGGTCGGCTGGGCGCTCGCGCATCTCTCCGAGCGCCAGGCGGCGTTCGCGCGCGCCGATCTCTATGCCGCCGCACTGGCCCACGCGCCGGGCGCGGTGGCGATCGACGAGGCCGAGCGGGAAGTGGCCGCCCTCGAGAAGGCCGGAACCCTCCATGCCGTGGACCTGCCGGGCGCGGAGGACTCGCTCGCCACTGAGCGCACCGCCGCCGAGGAGCGCGAGACGGTGGCGCTGATGCAGGCCGGCGCGGGCCGCGGCCGGGCGCCGATGCGCGGCTGGCAGGTGCAGGGCCATCTGAGCCGCGGCCCGCTGACGGCCGGGCAGAAGGACGCGGTGAAGCTGATCCTGTCGGCCAGGGACCGCACGGTCGGCGTCCAGGGCTACGCTGGCACGGGCAAGACCACCATGCTCAACCGCGCCAGGACGCTGGCCGAGAAGAAGGGCTGGCGCATGATCGGTCTCGCGCCCTCGGCCTCGGCGGCCGGGACCCTGGCGACGGAGGCCGGCATCCCGACCGAGACCCTCCAGCGGTTCCTCGCCCGCAATGCCGGTGTCGCCGAAGGCAGGCTCACCAGGAAGGGCGCGAAGGAGATGCGCGCCGCGTTTGCAAAGACGATCCTGGTGGTCGACGAGGGCTCGCTCGCCTCCACCGTCCAGGCAAGGGATCTTCTCCGGATCGCCAACGAACTGCGCATCCCCCGCGTGGTGCTGGTGGGTGACGCCAAGCAGCTCGATGCCGTCGACGCCGGCAAGCCCTTCGCCCAGCTCCAGGCCGCCGGCATGCAGACCGCCGTCATGGACGAGATCATGCGCCAGCGCGATCCGGCGCTGAAGGAAGCGGTGGAAGCCAGCCTCAAGGGCGACATCGAGAAGGCGTTCGAGAAGCTCGGGGACAACGTTGCCGAAGTGAAGCCCGACAATCTCGCCGGCGCCGTGGCAGCCCGCTGGCTCCGGCTCTCGAACGAGAACCGCGAAAACACCGGCGTGATGGCGCCCTCGCACGAGCTCCGCCGGCAGATCAACGGCCATATCCGCGAGCGCCTCGCGCGGGAGGGCCGCCTCCACGGGCCGGCGATGGACTCCGAACGGCTGGTCTCGAAGGGCTACACCAACGCGGAGAAGGCGCTTGCGGCGAACTACAGCCCCGGCGACGTGGTCGCGTTCCACCGCCCCTACAGGCGGATCGGCGTCGAGAAGGGCGACGAGCGCGCGGTGATCGGCGTGGATCATCGCAGCCGTGAAGTGCTGCTCGATGACGGCAGGGGCGGCCGCGTCGCCTGGAAGCCGCGCGAGATCGGCGGGCGGCGGGGCGGCAGCGAGGTCTACAGGGTGGAGGAGATCGAGCTCCGCGCCGGCGACCGCATTCGCTGGACCCGCAACGACGCCGGCCTCGGCCTGGTCAACTCCCGCACCGCCGAGGTGCTGAAGGTCGCGAACGGCCGGGTGACGTTCAGGCTGGAGGACGGCAAGACGCTCGAGCTCGGCAAGGGCGACCCGCAGCTGCGCCATCTCGACCATGCCTGGGCGTCCACCGTGCACGCCTTCCAGGGCCGCACGGTGGACCGGGTGATCGCCGCCATGGAGGCACGGCACAAGCATCTCACCACGCAAAAGAGCTTCTATGTCGAGATCTCCCGCGCCCGCGACCGGGCCGAGCTGGTCACCGACGACGCGAAGGCGCTGCGCGAGCAGCTGGAGGCGGTCACCGGCGAGCGCATCGCGGCGCTCGAAGCCATCGGCGAGACGGCGCGCGGGGAGCCCGGCAAGGCGGCCGGGACCGACCGTGCGGAGGGTCCGCAGCGCGAACGGGAACCGGAAAGGGCAGCCGGCAAGGCCCAGGATCGTCCCGAGGTGGCTGCAAAGGAGCGGGGAACGGCCGCGCCGGACGGCCAAGCGCGACCGGAACGCGGCGCCGGCGACGGCATCGGCAAGGTCCGGCAGCCCGCGAAATCCCCCGCCAGGACGCCGGAACCGCCGTCGCGCGGCCGCGACCGGGGCGACCTGGACCTCGGAATGTGACGCAGGCGGCGGGCATCCCGGCGCCCGCGACGACGAACTGCATGAAGGAGACCAGGCGAAATGGACAGCGAGACCCCTGAAAGCGAGCCGGTCGAGGCCGGGAAAGTGGAGAAACGCAACCCGCATTCGATCCGTTTCCTCGACGGGGAATGGGACCGGATCGAGGCCCATGCGGACGCGCGCGGCCTGACCGGCCCCGAGTTCGTGCGTTTCGCCGCCCTCGCGGCGCTGGCCGACGAGGGCGCGGCGGGCGACCGTCTCGCCCCGCTGATCGAGACGACCTTCCGCGCGGCGCATATCATGGTCACGAAAATGCGGACCGACATGCTCGACGAGGACCGCGAGGACGAGCTCGACGAGCTGATCGAGGGTGCCCGGGCGCTCCAGGACGAGCTTCTGGACGACGGCTCGGACGAACCCCCGCAGGGCCGGCAGACGGACTGAGGGAAGGCCGGCGAGCCCGCCGGCGATGAGCGCCATGGCGGCGGCGAGGGGCTGAACGCCGGTTCTCCAGAGAATTTTTTTGGCGTATCCGACGGTTCTCCGGAGAACCGCCGCACGGCCGGGACGGTTCCCCAGAGAACCGCCGGAAAAAAGGTCCAGTGATTCCAGCGATTTGACCACGCTTCTCCAGAGAACCCGCGCGGTTCTCCAGAGAAGCGACTCCATCAAGCAACAATTCGGCGTCCGAAGGCGCGCGAAGTCCCCACAAGTCGTTGAAAAGGCAGGGTCTGCGCGCGCATGCGCCTCCTGCATCATCGATGCGTGGGGTGTGAGAAAACTGCGCCCTCCGGGGCGTCAGAGGGCGAGAATCCGAACGAGAAGCGATGGGGGAATCGACGCCGGGGAACCCGGCGGAGGGGAGCCTCCGCGGCGTTTGAGCGGCGGCGGCGGGCGCGGTGGCCGATGCATTCATGCGAAGCATGATGCGAGGGCGCGCGGTCCCCGGATCGTGGTCCGGGGCAAGACGAAGCGCGCGCGGTCGTGCCAGGCGACGTGCAAGCACGCTCCGCAGGAGCGGCGGCACGAGGAGCGGCGCCGGTGCATCGACCGGTGCGCCGGGATCGGCGCGGCGGGCGGAGCACTCATGCGCAGCATGGTGGGAGCGCCCTGGCGACCGGCACAGCCGGAGCCCGGCGAGCGAAGCGATGCCGCGAGCGCCGCGCGAAGCGCGCGCGAGGATGGCGGTGCCGCCGGTACGCCGTCGGTGCGAAGAGGAACGGGCCGCGCCGCCGCCGGAGCGACGACACGGCCCGCGAGGGGTTTCGGTCTACGCGGCGCAGCGGACCACCGGGATGCCGAGCTGGCGCGCCTTGTCGACGAGGTTCTCGGTGATGCCGCTGCCGGGGAAGGCGATGACGCCCTTGGGCAGCAAGTTGAGCAGCTCGTCGTTGCGGCGGAACGGGGCGGCCCGTCCGTGGCGGTCCCAGTCGGGCTTGCAGACGACCTGGTCGACGCCGTTGCGCTCGGCCCACTTCGCGGCGATGGTCTCGACGCCGGGGCCGCCGCCGTGGACGAGCACCATGTCGGCGTACTTCTCGCGGGCCTTGTCGAGCCTGACGATCACCGCGGCCGGGTCGGCGATGTCCCTGCCGCCGGCGATGGCGATGAGGGTTCCCTGCGGCAGATGCGCGGCGGTCTCGCGGTCCTTCCTCGCGCGCATGTAGTCGCGGGCGTCGATGGCGGCGGAGGTCAGCCTGCCGGTCTGGCTGGTGTGGCTGCCGCGCCGGGGCCGCCAGACCTCACCGGTGTCGGCGCGGTAGGCTGCTGCGGCGGCATCGCGCATGGTCTCGAACGCGTCGCGGCGGTCGGTGAGGCACTGCGCCCGGTGGGTGGTCATCTCCAGTTCGAGCGACTTGATCTCGGTTCCGTCCTGGGCGCGCTGGAGGTCGCGGAGCTCGGGGATGAGCTTGTCGGCGGCGCGGTCGAGGCGGTTGGTCTGGGCGTCGAGCATGTTGACGAAGCCCCAGAGCAGGCCCTCGCGCTCGTCGGCGAGCTGGAACCCGTCCGGCGTGACGCCGTGTGCCAGGATGCGGATGGACTCGGCGACGGCGGCGAGCGCGTCGTCCTCGTCCCAGACCTCGCGGGTGTCGAACTCGTCGCGCTCGGGCGTCGCGCCGAACAGGGCGGCGTGCTCGCAGACGGCGGCGGTGGCGGACGCGGCATGGCGCTCGTCGCCCTCGTCCCGGTCGGGGTCGGCGGGCTGGGCGATGTCGAAGCCGGCGCGTGCGAACGCTTCGGTCATGGCGGTTTCGGAGCTGAACAGGTCGGTCATGACGATCTCCTTGCGATCGGTTTCACGTTCGGGGCCGATCCCCGATGTGACGGTTCTTTGGGACACGCGCGCGCAACGGAGCCACGCGGGGTTGGTGGAGCTTGGCGTCGGGTCGGGGCGATGGTGCGGGCGCAAGGCCCTGGCGGAGCTTGGCCTGCGTCTTCGCAGGCCTTAGCGGAGGTTGGGCCTGAGCCACGGTCGCCCTGGCCCGGCGCCAAGCGGAACCCCTCGCGCCGGAGCGCAGCGGAGGACCCCGCCTCCGGCGGGGTTGGCGGAGGGAGCACGTGTGGCACAATGAACCGGCATGTCGGGGTGGCGTAATTCTCTCCCCCAAGCGGCGCCAGCCGCTTCGCGTCCGAGGACGGGAGCGGAGACCGCGAGAGCGCCGGAGCGGAGGTCCGGGAAGCGGTGCGGCCCGCAGCGCAGCGAGGACACGGTTGCCGGACCGCAGCGGACAGCGCGTGCCGAAGGCCGAACGGTCGAGCACCCGCCCGCAAGGCCGCGACCGCCGCAGGCGGTGGCCAAGCGCAGCGCGGAGCCCGCGCCAGCGGGCGGAGGCGATAGGGATAGGAGCGGTATCGGAGGGAGCGCCAGCGACCGCAGATAGGAGCGGATAGCCCGGGCCGAAGGCATCGCCCAATTCCACCTTTGTAAGAGGAACGACGAAGCGCATCACGCACCTGCCCGCTCCGCCAGGACCCCGGACGCCCAGCTCGCAGCACGCGCCAGCACGTCCCCATGGCAGGGCAGCGGTTCGCACCAGCAGGCCAGCCAGCAGCCGTCCAGCTCGGCGAGCTCCTCCAGCGAAACCTCGCCCTCCTGGATGAGGCGCCACAGATACGCGCGAAAGCGGACGATCACTTCATCCCTCGAACCGTCCTCGCCGATTCTGAACGGATTGCCCCACCTGGTGCGTGTTGTCTCCCGGTCTAACCGGGTAGGAGACTGGCGATTTTTGTCGGTTTGAT
>JAPPIT010000136.1 GCA_028820505.1 Defluviicoccus sp. | reverse complement strand
ACGAATGGAGCGTGTCCGTGTCGGGCAACTGGCGGATCACGTTCGAGGAACGCAACGGCGCCATCGAGCGCCTGAACCTGGAGGACTACCACTGATGACCGACGGCGGCATCAAGATGGGGATGACGCCTCCCCACCCCGGCGCCTTCATCCGGATCGAGGCTCTCGAGGAGCTGGGGTTGAGCGTGTCGGCAGCGGCGCGGATTCTCGGGGTGCGCCGCGCGACGCTCTCGGACCTGGTGAACGGCAACGCCTCGCTGTCGCCCGAAATGGCGATGCGGGTGGAGAAGGCGTTCGGTCTCAGCATGGACATGCTGTTGCGGATGCAGGCATGGCACGACGCCACGGAGATGCGCGCGCGGGCCGAAGAAATCGACGTTCGGCGCTATTCGCGGGCGTGATCGTCGGGCGGGCTCGCGGTCGATGCCGGCGTCGGCCAGGGCGCGGGATGCGCGGCGGTACAGCCGCGGGCGCGGGAACGGAAGATCGACGGGGACGTTGCCGCTCAGAAGCTGATGCCGCGCGAAGGGCTGCGGTCGTTCTCGAAGGGCATGCGGACCTGGCTGGACTGTTCCTGCTGCCATTCGCGGTGGTGCCGGTCGAGGTTGGCGAGTTTGGCCTGCTGATCGGAGGTCAGGAAGGTGGCTTTCTGCAACTCCTGGCAGCGCTCGAATAGTTCCGGCCAGCCCGGGGTTTCGTAGGGATGACGCTGGAGTTCCCTGGCCCGGTCGACATGTCGGGAGAGGTCGTTCTCGAAGCTCCGGAAACGTTCTTGCTGGACTTGGGGCTCTGTTCGCGTGGTGGGTTGGCGGCCGCTGTCCGTGTCGAGGGCGTTCCGGGCGGTTTCGGCGAGGTAGGCCTTTGGGTCGTATTTCTGGAGTAGATCGAGACGGACGTCGGCTGGCAGGCCAGGAAGCTCGGCAAGCTCGAGGCCTTCGCGGCGAAGTTCGCGCGCGGTGTCGTCGGTGAGGCCGGCGGAGGACGATGGATCGAGCATGTCTTGGCGGTGGGCCTGATGGCGCTCGAGATGGTCGGCATAGAGAGCCCGGAGGTTCTGTTGGGCGGTGATTTCGGCCTCGGCGGCGTTACGGGCGTGGACGATATCGAGATACCGCGACTGGTCATGGAGTTGTAGGAGGTGCATCCGGGAGGAATCGGACAGCGCCGGATTGTCGGCCAGGGTCAGCCCTTCTCGGTTGAGTCGCTCGCGGGTTTCATCCCTGAGTTGGGCAGGCATGTCGCGGCCGAAGTTGTTGTCGATGAATTCCCGGTTGCGCGCGATGTGGAACTCGAACTCGGTTTCCGCCCGGTCGCGGGCGTTGCGGTCCATTCGGACTTCGTGATGCTGCCCCGAGAGGAGCTGGCGGTCGTCAGGGGCGAGATCGGGGCGTCTGGCGAGATGGTTGAGCTCGCCCTCGATCCGGTTCCAGCCGGGTAGGTCGAAGGCGTGGAGGCCGGCGGCGGCGGCCTCCTGGCGGTGGTGCTGGAGACGCTGCTGGAAGTCTTCGACCTGTTTGGCGGTGGACGGGCTGCGCGGGGCGTCCATGGCCGGAGAGGTCTGGATGTCCGGGTCTCGGGATGTCGTGGGCGCGGGGGATGGGGTTGGCGCCGGGCTCGGGGCCGCGTTGGGCGAGGGCCGGTGTTCGGGCCGCGGCGCGTCCCGCTCGACCGGGATACCGGGGTCGATATCGCGGGGGGTCGGCGCGACCCCGGCGGCGTGCCGGCCGGGAATGTCCCGGTCCGGCGCGCGGTCGCGGGTTTCGGCCTGCTGGGCCTGAACCGCTTGAAGCGCGTCGCGGGCCGTGTCGACGTTGCGGATTTCCTGCTCGACGAATTCGCGCTCGGCGGGCTTGAGCGCGGGATGGTCGAGAAGGCCGCGGAGCTCGCGTTCGAGTTCGTTCCAGCCCGGCGCGTGCAAGGCAGGAACGCCGGCTTCGTGGGCGGCGTCGATATGCTGGGAGATGCGCTGCTGGTTCTCGGCGATGAGCGTCGCCGGCGACGGGGTCGCGGCGGGCTCGTGCTGTGCCGCGGCGGGGGTGTCCGCGCCGCGTTCGGGAGACGGCGCCCGGGTTTCGCCGATGGGCGGAGCTTCCGCTTCGGCCGGGTCCTGCGCGCGGCCGGCGCGCGGCGCCGGAGGCTCGGCGTCGAACCCGGCATCGAATTCCGCCGCGTGGCCGGGATGGGGCGGGGGCGCGACGCCCTGGTCCGGGGCGAAGTGTTCTGGGGCGAAGTGCTCGTCGGGAGCGAAACGGGCCTCGAAATCGTAGTCCGGCGGGGCCGGGTCGTAGGCGGGATCGTCCGGAACGATTACGGCGTCGCGATCCGGATGGTGGAGCGGAATGTCCTGGGATTGGGGGCTGGCGTCGTAATCGGGTTCCCAGTCGAACTCGTACTGGACCTTCGAAGGGGGCGCGGGAGCGACTTGGGTATCCCTGGATCGGCCGGTGCCCTGGATAGCGCGATCGCTTTCCTGCTTCTCGGCAAGACCGCGCTCGGGTTCCAGGCCGTCGATGGAGCGCTCGATGGCCGAAAGAAGTTCGGCCGCGTGGTCCCTGGGCGGGGTCGCGGGCTTGTAGTCGGGATCGATTCGGCGGCGCTCCGACTGGGAGAGTTTCTGGATCGAGATTGCCCGGGCGTGGGAGCTGGCGAAGGCTTTCAGGTCGGAAGCGTCGATGCCCCCGTGTTCGCGGAGAAGCCGGGCATGGAGGGGGTTGTCCAGGATGAACGGCGTCATGGCGCGGAGGATGGCGGCGCTTTGCCCCAGGTCTCTCTTGAAGGTCGGGTCCATCGCGATCGCCGCGTTGCCTCTCTCCGCGCGATCCCGGTCCCATTGCTGGAGCGAGGCGGTGAGCTTGTTGCATGCGCGGCCGATGGTTTCGGCCGCGAGCCGGTGGCGCACGCGGATGTCGCTGTAGTGGATGCGCGCGGCGATGTCGGCGAGCTTCCCGTCGCCGGCGTCGTTCGCCTTGAGCCACTGGGTGGAGCTGCGGCCTTGCGGATCGGTGCGCCGCCGCTCGCGCGTCGCGTCCGGGGACTCGTCGGGAGATGCGGAAGCGCTCTCGTCGGCGCCGAAATGACGCGTCTTCATCTTGTCGCTCATGTAGTCCTTGGCGGCTTCCTTCGGACGCTCTCGGGACCAGTTGTGCGCGAGATATTCACGCACCTCGTCGTCGGTGACGGGATCGCCGGCGGTCTCCTCGTTGCGCTGCTGGCGGATGTCGAGCTCGACCGGCTTGCGGTCGATATAGATGTCGAGCTGCTCGCGGTGTCGGGTGAAGGCGGGATAGATGGTTTCGCGGGAGGGTTTCTGGTTGGCGAAGACGAAGGCGCGGTCGACGGTGAGGCCCTGGGCGCTGGTCATTGTCATGGCGTAGCCATAATCCAGCCGGACCTTGCCGAAATAGTCGCGGATCTCGTCGTGGTGGAATTCGACGATGCGGCCGCGGTCGGTCCGGGCCCGAATGAAGAGGCGGGGCTCGTCGGGATTTTCCCTGGTGGGTTCGCGCTGCTCGAGCTCGAGGACCGTCATGTAGGTGCCGTTGAAGATCTTCTTGGACCAGTTCAGCGCGCCGGCGCGGAGCCGGTCGCCGACCGCGATCTCGAGGGGTTCGGGCCTGGCCTTGGGAGAGCGGCTGCGGCACGCCTGGACGGTGTAGCTGGGGCCGTCGGAGTCCTCCAGGACGCGCTCGCGGATCATGAAGGAGAGCGCGCGGACCTCGGCGTTCGAGTAGGCGATGACGGCGGAAGTCTTGTCGGGATGTTCGGTCTGGAAGCGGTGCCAGTCGTCGACCAGACGCGACAGGGTGCGGTCGAGATTGCGCTCGATGTGGAAGCGGCCGCGAAGATCGTAGGCGGCGATTCCTTCGGCGGCCTTGCCGTCGCGGAAGTTCTCCGACGCGACGACCTGCCAGGGACGTCTGGTTGGCTTGATGTCGTCGGGGATCGCTTCGTACTCGTCGAGGACGGCCTGTTTCTCCTCATCGGTCGCGCTCATGGCGCGGAGCCGCGCGTCCTTCGGATCCTCGCCTCGGACCGCGATCAGGATGTCTTCCATGTCGGGTTTCTGGCGGCGGATGGTGTCGACCCGGGTGGAATTGGCGACGTCGCGGATCAGGCGGAGACCGGGACCGGCCTGGACTGGCTGCTGCTGCTGGGTGTCGCCCGCGAAGACGATCTTGGCGCCGTTTTCGCGCGCGATCTGGAGGATCTTGAGCGCCTGGCTCGACGCCAGCATGCCGGCCTCGTCGACGAAGATGACGGTCTTGGGATCGATCCTGAGCCTGTCGTTTCCGGTCATCGCGATCAGCTTGTCGACGCACCAGTTGGGCGCGTCGAGGTCGGTTCCGAGTTCCAGCGTCACGGCCCAGGGAACCGCGGTGGCGATGACGTTATGGCCGTGTTCGCGGTAGAGATCGGCGATCGGGCGCAGCGTCGTCGTCTTCCCGCTGCCGGCCGCTCCCTCGATGATGGCGATGCGCCCGGGCCGGGTCGCGGCACGCATGGCTTCGATCTGTTCTTCGGATGTCGGGTAGTCCTCGGCCTTCAGCGCTTCGATCTTGTCGTTGAGGATTTGGTCGGAAATACCGAAGCCTCCGGCGGCGACGAGATCGGAGGAAAGGTCGTTGATCTTCTTCTCGATCTGGAGGTTGTGGGCGGACGTATAGGTGCGGGCGTGGGGCAGTAGCGCGCCGGCGTCGTAATGGGTGCCGGGCTTGTCGAGCTCGACGATCTTCTGGCTCGCGAGGACCTGTTCGAACAGCGCCTGACGCTCCTCGCGAGGGAGGAGTCCGGCGGTTGCGTTGAAGGTTTTCTCGAAGACGTGGGTGTACTTGAAGACGGCTTCCTTGTCGCTGAGAAGGGCGGGGAGTTCGTCGATCCTGCGGTGTATTTCCTCCCTGTGCTCTTCGGTCAGTTGGAACTCGTGACCGGTGAGGGCCTCGACGTCGAGCTCGAGATCCTCGAAGTATGCGGCGGCTTCCTCCTTCCAGTTGGCGTGGCGGGTTTCGGGGTCGACTCCATGCTGTTTCGAGGCGCGGGTGGCGCGCTGCACGGCGTCGTGGAAGGCCCGGTTTCCCTTGAGGCTGACGCCGAAACGGGCGGCCGTATCGTTGATCTGGGTGTCCCGCTTCGACCATTGCTCGACAAGTTCCTCGGGCATCTCCTTGATGCGGGTGAGCTCGTGTTCGTCGCCGTGGGTTTCCATCTCGATGCCGAGGCGCGTGCGCATGAGCCAGGCGAGTTCCGCGCGGTAGGCAGCGCCAGCGGCCTTGGGCCAGGAGAACAGGGGGTTGCTGTGGAGAGTGCGCCATTTGCCGTCGTGGTGGGCGCGGGAGATGTTGAGGATCACGCAATGGGTATGGAGATGCGGATCGTTGGCGCGGGACGCTCCGTGCTGGAACATCGCCGCCATGATGTCGGCGGGGACGACGTGAAGGGCGCCGTCCTTGTCGCGTGTCCTGGTGTAGCTGCAATGCTTGTAGACGGTGTCTTCGAGTGCGGCGCGAACGGCGTCGTTGTGAACGGCCTCGATTTCGGAGCGTAGATCCGGCGGGGCGAGGGCCCACAGCGCGGACACGGTCTTGTCCGCATTGAAGGTCAGATCGTAGGCGGGGCAGCGCTTGGGGCTCCCGGCGTTTTGCGTGAGCTTGTCGCCGGTGCGCGGGTGAAACCCGTTGTAGAGCCTGTAGAAATCGGCGGAGTCGATCGTGCCGCCGTGGGTCATGTTCCCCTCGTCATTGGAGAACAGGGCGGTCAGATTCCACCAGACTCCGTCCGGCTCCTCGCCCGACAGGTAGTACTCGTCGGGCGGGCGGAACGAGGCTTGGGAGTGCATGTAGTAGTCCGCGCTAGCTGCTCTCGCGAGTCTGGCCACCATGTCCTTTGTCCCGATTCAGGTTCCGATTTTCTTGCCGGAGAAGGCGGGAGGAGGATGAAGGAAATCGGTGAGTTTTGGGTGGTGGAGCATTTCGTCGATTGCAAGCAGGCGCTCTTGTCGGTCGAATCCTCCACGGGTGATGTTGATGGTAGAGGCAATGAGAGCCGTCGAATGGATCGGTCGTCCGGCTCTGGAAAGGCGTTCGGCGAGATCGTCGAGGGCAGCACGAGCGGATTGGCCTCGCGACGTGGGCAAGGGGCTGCTCGGGTTGACGATGGTCCGCAGGAAGGCAGCGGTATCCGGAATGTAATGGAGGGCGTCCAGCAACCAGTCGAGATGGCGGATTTCGCCGTCCAGATGGGGCGCCTTTAGATTGGTTGTCTTGTTCCGCAGCGTGGCCTTGCCGTAGCTGGAGAGGCCTTTGTCCGGGGCAATTTGCGCGGATACTTGACGTATTTGGGCGCTTCGAGAGGACCAGAGTTCGATCAGCCCGGGAGGGAAGCCGGGGATTCGTATGAGTTCGTTTTCTTTGCCGTGGGGTTCGGTTGCGATGCCCGCGCGATGCCAAAGGAGCCATGCGAACTCGGCGCGGTACGCGGCGCCGGCCGCTTTCTGGAAGAGAAAGAGCGGATATCCGTGAAGGGATCTCAGCTTGCCGTCGTGGTCCGCTCGGGCCAGGTTGAAGATGATGCTTCGGGTATGGAGATGGGGGTCCTGGGAGCGCGCGCGCCCGTGCTGAAACAGGGCAGCCATGATGTCGGCAGGGACCAGGCGGATGGTACGGTCTCTCAGTCGGATCCTGGTGAATGCGCAGTAGGGCTTGACGATGTCTTCAATGGCGGAGACGGCGGCGGCGTGCTGAATCTCCTCAATGGTGTTTCGTAATTGCGATGGGCAGATGGCCCATAGTGCGGAGATCGTCTTGTCCGCAGTGAATGTCATGTCGTAGCCGGGACAGCGCTTGGGGTGTCCAGACAGCCGCGTGAGACGGGCGCCGGTAACCGGGTGATAGCCGTTGTAGATGCGGGAAAAGTGACCAGCTGAGGCAGGTTTTCCGTGTTCGGTTTCCTGGCGAGCGTCCTGGAACACCGTATCGGGATTCCACCATTGGCCGTGAGGTTCTGCGCCCGGGTGTTTGTAGGTGGTCGGTGGGCGGTGGGCTTGCAGGGATGTCACGTAGAATTCGGCGCTTGCGGCTACGTCGACTGTGGCGACCATGAAATTTTGCCTAACGGTGCACGGCAGGGCTTGAAAGGCGATGCATCGTCCGCTCTGTCTGAACGAAGTCTGGCATAGGCATATAGGCCGTGTAAAGGCCTTTGCACCAGCGGTGCCACGGTCCAAAGAGGGAATAATGCGCATTGGGGCTCTTCCGCGACGAGGCTCGGTCGGGCTTGCGGGGTTGGTGGAGCGAGTCGGCGTGGGATCGCTCTTCGTTGACGAGGCGTCATGCGGTGGGTTCCTGAATGTCGGTGTTCGATCTTCTGGAACGAATGGTTTTGGTCTCCGGAGGGGTCGAAAGTGTGTCCTTGGGCGGTGTTGAAGTTCCGAGGACGTGTCAAAATGGATGTGGGATGCGCTGGGGCGAACGGGGAAGGAGAAAGGCGTTTGGTCCATGAAGCCGAACCCAGAGGCGGGTCTTGCGGGTCTGCCGGGGCAGCATTACCGTTGACGCCAGCCCCGGAACCGCGCGGTCATCGCGTCGACCGGGCGGTTGAGGAAACGATCGAGGGAGGAACGGAAATGGCCGGAACGTCGTTCAACGCGGCGGATATCGATTTCGATGCGCTCGAGACGAGGATCGCGAAACTCAAGCCGCGCAAGCTTGAGATCGAGGAGGTGCTCGGGCGGCTTCGCGCAAGGATGGTCGAGCAGACGAAGAGGGGCGTGACAGTGGCCCAGCTCCGCGAGGCGCTCAGCGAGGGAGGCATCGACGTCGCTGAGCGCAGCCTCAAGCAGTACCTGGAAAAGGGGGAGTGGCCGGGACGCAAGAACGAGAAGGCGCGCATCCGCGCGGCCACAGCGCCGCCGCTGGATCCCGGCGCTTTGGGTCCGTCGACCGAAACCGCGCCGGACGCGGGGTAACGCGCGGCCAAGTTCCTCGGCGCGCCGGTGGGGTCTCGGACCCCTGACAAAAAAAGGGCCGATCCCCGTGCCCGGGCGGGCGGAGGATCGACCCTTTCTTGGTGGAGGTTCCGCGTCTACCAGAGAGGGTGGGAGTCGACCATCCACTGCGCGGTGTCGCGGATCGCGCCGCGTTCGAAGATGCGCTTCGGCCCGCGCGGGTCCTCCGACAGATGGACGACGTAGTAGTGCGGTTCTTCCTCGAGCGCGCTTTCCTGCCGGTACACTTCGCCGACCAGCTCGTCGTCTTCGTAGATCGCGCTTTCTTCCGGCGTCCGCCGCCTGAATTCGATGCGAGACATCCTGTCCTCCCGGGTTTCGGATTGGCGGGGGAGACTCTCGATCCCCTTCCGTGCACCCTTCTCAAAGCTTTTCTCAACTCGGAAAGCGTGGACGGAGACGAGGCGCTGGAGGGCTATTCTCGGCCGAGCTCGCGCGCGGCCCATTGCGCGTCCCGCGCCAGGACGTTGCCGTGGCAGGGCAGCGGATCGCACCAGCACGCGAGCCGCATGCCGTCGAGCTCCGCCAGTTCCTCAAGCGCGATCTCACCCGCGCGGATGCGCCGCCAGAGATCGGCGCGGTAGAGCGCGATGACGCGATCGCGGTCGCCGTCGATGACGATCCGGAAGGATTGCCCCATTTCGTGTGGCGGTCGATCAGCGCGGCGTTGCCGTGAATGCGCGCGCGTCCGAGCCTGCCGCGAAGCTCGGGCTCGTTCTTCAGATTGACGACTGCCGTCATGGTTCGGTCCTCCGTCGGCGCGCGGGTCGGCCGGCGGGATCCGCCTCGGCCGTCTTCCGCCCGCCCTTCCCGAAGCTTTTCTCCACTCGCCCGGGTACGAGGGGCGCTACCCCTCGTACTCGTCGTCGCGGGGCGAGCGCGGCAGGTCGGGGCTGTCGTCCCAGTGTCCGCGCGAGGCCCAGAGGAAGGTGTAGCTGCGGGGGCTGTACTCCTCGTCGGTGAGGTAGCGGCCGCGATAGACGAGGGTGGAGTATTCGGGGTAGAGCGCCATCTGGCGGCGCGCCTCGGCCCAAGCCTCGGGCCTGGTGTCGACGTGCTCGTCGTCGCAGACCAAGCACCCGCCGTGGCCGACGGTCTCGACCGAGTAGAATTCCGACATGTCGATCTCCCTTCCCCATGTTCGCCCTTCTCGAAGCTTTTCTCCCCTCGCGAATTGGGGAGCCTCGGACGGACGGCAAAAGAAAAGCCGGCCCCGCGGGCTGCGGAGCCGGCCACGGCGGACCGTGCGGCGGAAGCGGATGGGCGCTACTGCTGGGCGGCGCTTTCGCGCTGGCCCTCGAGCCGGGCCTGCCGTTCTCCGAGCCGCTGCATGTCGCGACGGTACTCGTCCATGCTCGCCTGGAAGGCGCGGCGGTCGGCGTCGGCCCGGGCGATCGCGCTGTCGAGCCGTGCGTTGGTGGTCGCGATCTGTGCTTCGATGCGGCCGGCGGCGTTAAGCAACAGGCCGCCGAGTGTGACGCCGATGCCCACGACGGCGATCATGATGGTGATGAATTCGTACTTTGGCACGGGCCTGGTCTTGGGCTGCACGGCCGGGGCGGTGTCCGCGTCGGGTTCGGTCATAATCTAGGTCCTCCCAGGTGGGATGTGAAGCGCGACGGGTCTGTCGCGAGGGATCAGTCGAAATGGGGATCGGTGGCGGTGACGCTCTCGACGATATGGCGCACCATGTCCCAGTCGTCGAGCCCGTAGACGGTCGGGTGGTGGTCGAACTTGAGGTCGAAGCCGGCGCCGCCATGATGATCGACATCGAACACCCGGCCGATCACGTCGTCGCCGCGGAAGACGAGCCAGATTTCCATGTCGATGCGGCGGAACCGGATGACCTTGCGCGCGCGCTCGTACATCGCGTCGCCCTCTTCGGTCCCCTGTCCGAGCCAGTCGGCGGCGGTGAAGCCCCAGACGTCGTCGGTCGGAGTCGGCGTCTCGCGTCCGCACGAGGGGCAGAAGATCGCGTTGTGCTCGGGGCCGTGATCGCCGCAGCCGGGGCATTTCCATCCCATCGGGGTTCTCCTTCCGAAGCCTGTTCGCCCTTCTCGAAGCTTTTCTCGACTCGCGGCCGTGGGGCCTCGAGGCGCCTGGTAAAAAAAAGGGCCGGCGCCGCATCCCGAAGGCGCGGCGCCGGCCCGTGCCGGAAGGAGGATCGTGTTGGGCAATATGCGCCCGAGGGTCACTTCATCGATGCTCTCCCGCTGTTTCGGTTCATGAAAAAAGGGGACCGGCCCCGCGCGCGCTGCGTGGAACCGGTCCCCGAGGGGAGGGAGGAGAGGAGGAACGCGGCCCCTAGAAGGGGATCTCGTCGCTGCCGGGATTGTCGCTCTGCGGCGCGGACGCCTCGGCCGGGGCCGGATCGCCGTTGCCGTTCGAGCGCTCGAGGAACTGCACCCGGCCGCCCGGGACCAGCAGGATCTCGGTGAAGTGGCGCGGGGTGTCCTCGCCGGGCTTGGTCCACTGCCGGGTCTGGAGCTTGCCCTCGACATACACCAGGCGGCCCTTCGTGGCGTGCTTTTCGAACATGTCGATCAGCCCGTCCTGGAAAGTGACGACGCGGTGCCACTCGGCCTTGTTGACCGGCTGGCCCGAGCTCTTTTCTACCGTTCCCAAATGCAGGCCGTTGCGCCGAAGAGGGTGATCATCAGGATGT
>JAPPIT010000085.1 GCA_028820505.1 Defluviicoccus sp. | reverse complement strand
CCGGCACCGCGATGCCGCAAGACGTGGATGCCCGGAACAAGTCCGGGCATGACGGTGCAGGAAAGCGGGCGACAGGGGAGACGCCGGAACTAAACCGGACAGCAGCGGCTCGAGGCCGGGGTGACAGGTTTGGAGTCGGCCGTGGCCCGGGCTCCTCTTCGGCCCTCGGTAAGAAATGCGGGCCAGCGGCCGCCTGAGCGTCGCCATGTGGAGGAACGGGAGGGATCACTACGGCCTGGTTTCCATATTCCTCCACTGGGTCATCGCGCTCGCCATGCTGGGGCTGGTCGCGCTCGGCGCGTGGATGGTGGGGCTCACCTACTACGATCCCTGGTACAACCGCTCGCTCGCCCTCCACAAGGCGTTCGGGGTCCTGGTGCTGGTCCTGGCCGCGGCCAAGTTCGGCTGGCGGATCGCCGACCGCAGCCCCGGCTTCGGGCCCGAGGTGAAGGCGTACGAGCGCATCGGCGCCGTCGCGATGCATTGGCTTCTCAACGCTCTCATCGTCCTCCTGCCGGTCACCGGCTACCTGATTTCCACCTCGGAAGGTGCCGGCATCGACGTGTTCGGGGCCTTCGAGGTGCCCGCGCTGTTCGCGGTGTCGGAGGGGACCCGCGATCTCGCGATCGAGGTCCACTTCTACATGGCCTACGGCCTCGTCGCGCTGGTCGCCCTCCACGCGGGGGCGGCGCTCAAGCACCACCTGATCGACCGGGGCTCGACGCTCCGGCGGATGATCGTGCCGCGTCCGCCCCCGGGGCGGGTCGACTGATCGGCCAAATCGAGTAGCCTGCGGCACGCGCTTCCCGAGAGAGTAGTCAGAAACACCGATATGACCGAACCGCCGACCGGATACCGCATCGGGGTGGATGTGGGGGGGACGTTCACGGACATCCTCTGCCTCGACACAACGACCCAGCAGCTGCTCTCCGCCAAGGTGCCCTCCCTGCCCGGGCGCCAGTGGCGCGGCGTGCTGAACGCGCTCGGCGAGCTCGGCATCGATACCGGCGCGATCGACGTCTTCGTTCACGGCACCACGATCGCGACCAACACGCTCCTGGAACGCAAGGGCGCGAAGACGGCGCTGGTGACCACGGAAGGATTCCGCGACACCATCGAGATCGGCCGCACGCGGCGGCTGATCGGCGGGCTGTTCGACATCAAGTTTCAGCGGCCCAGGCCGCTGGTGCCCAGGGACCGCCGGCTAGAGGTCGGCGAGCGGGTCGCGGCGGACGGCGCCGTGCTTTCGGAACTCGACACGGCCGCCCTCGCCGAACTCGCCGGGAAAATCCGGGACGACGGGTGCGGGGCGGTGGCGGTCTGCTTCATCAACGCCTTCGTCAACGACTCGAACGAACGCAGGGCCGCGGACCTCCTCTCGGACGCGCTGGACGGCGTCGCGGTCTCGCAATCGGCGGCGGTGGTGCGCGAGAAGGGCGAGTTCGAGCGTTTCTCGACCTGTGTGCTCAACGCCTATCTGACGCCGGTCATCGCCTTCTATCTCGATACGCTCGCGTCCGAGCTGGAAGGGCAGGGGATCGCCGCGCCGGTCAGCATCATGGGTTCGAACGGCGGCGTGATGACGCTCGCCAAGGCGGCGGAGTTCGCCGCCGGCACGTTCCTTTCCGGACCGGTCGGCGGCGCCGGCGGGGCGGTCCGTATCTGCGAGATGGCGGAGGTCCCGGGCTGCATCACCTTCGACATGGGCGGCACGTCGACCGACGTTTCTCTGATCCACGAGCTCACCCCCAGGATCAGCCACGCCAACCAGATCGACGCCTATCCTCTCCAGGTCCCCCAGCTCGACATCCACACCATCGGCGCCGGCGGCGGCTCCATCGCCTGGACCCGCGAGGACGGCACGCTCGAGGTCGGCCCGCAAAGCGCCGGCGCGCTGCCGGGCCCCGCCTGCTACGGGCGCGGCGGAACCGAGGCGACGATCTCGGATGCCAACCTGATCCTCGGACGGCTGCCCGACGACCGGACGCTGTCGGGCGATCTGCGGCTTTCCAGGAAGCTGGCGGAGGAGGCGTTCGGGAAGCTCGCGGAAACCGTCGGTTCGGACGACATCGTCGGGCTGGCGGACGGCGTGCTCCGGATCGCGGTCGCCAAGATGGCGGGCGCGGTGCGCGAGGTCTCGGTCCATCGCGGGTTCGACCCGCGCGAGTTCCCGCTGCTCGGCTTCGGCGGAGCGGGGCCGATGCACGTCTTCCTGGTCGCCGAGGAGCTTGCGATCCCCCGCGTCCTGATCCCGCGCTATCCCGGCCACCTGTCGGCCCTGGGACAGCTCCTCGCCGATCTCAGGCGCGATTTCGTCCGGGTCTGGGGCGGACGCCTCGCGGCGCTCGATATCGGCGATTTCCGGACGCAGGCCGAGGCGATGCGGCGCAACGCCGGGGCGCTTCTGAGCGACGACGGGTTCGGCCCCGACCGGCACGCGCACGATTTCAGCGTCGACATGCGCTATGTCGGCCAGTCCTACACGCTGGCGGTGCCGTGCGATCCCGCAACGGTGGAGCTGGCGGATTTGCGGGCGGCGTTCGGCGCCCGCCACGAGCGGACCTTCGGTCACGACGACACCGCGTCCGATGCCGAGATCGTCAACATCCGCCTCGTATCGCGCGGACTCGCCGACAAGCCCGCGCTTTCGTTCAGCCCCGAGCGGGAGGGCGATCCCCTGATCGAGCGGCGCCCGGTCTGGTTCGACGACGGCTGGGTCGACTGCCCGGTCTACGACCGCGCCGCCATGCCGGCCGGCCATGCGCTGGACGGGCCGGCGATCGTCGAGGAGGCGGGCGGAACCTCGGTGGTCCCCCCGCGCTGGCGGGTCGCGGTGCACGAATCGGGCTCTCTCGATTGCCGGTTGTCGGCGGAAGGCTGAGCCGGGCATTATGCGCCGCCGACGCGGAACCCCTGCATGACCGAGGACGAAGAGATGGCGGATACGCTGGTCGAGACGGCGCCCGGGACAGACACCGCCCGCCCCGGGGCCAAGGACAAGGCGGCGTATTTCGAGATCGCCGACCAGACGCTTCCCGGCGGCGGGTTCGGCGGCTACAAGCTGCCCGAAGATGTCCGCTTCGTGATCGACAAGGGGGAGGGGCCAAGGCTCCAGGACACCGACGGCAACTGGTATATCGACTATGTCGGCGGCGCCGGCGCGCTGATCCTGGGTCATGCGCCGCCCGCCGTGGTCGCCGCCGCGCAGGAGCAGGTGGCGCGGGGGCTGCACCAGTTCGGCGCGCCCAACGCGCCCGTGCTGCAATTCGCCGAGCGGCTGGTCGACGTCATCCCGTGCGCGGAGAAGGTGATCTTCGCGACCACCGGGTCGGAGGCCACGGCCTATGCTCTCAGGCTGGCCCGCGCCTTCACCGGGCGCGACAAGATCCTGAAGTTCGAAGGCGCCTTTCACGGCAACCACGACTATTCGAACTTCAGCGTAATTCCCAACGCGCTGTCCAACTACCCGCAGGGCCGGCCCGACTCGGCGGGCATCCCCCGTCCGCTTCACGACTGCGTGCTGGTGGCGCCCTATAACGACCTGGAGGCGGTGGAGCGCATCGTCGCCGAGCACCGCGAGGACCTCGCCTGCATCATCGTGGAACCGGTGCAGCGGGTGATCTTCCCGCGCGACGAGTTCCTTCCCGGGCTGCGGAAGATCTGCGACGACAACGACGTGCTGCTGGTGTTCGACGAGTCGGTGACGGGCTTCCGGCTCGCCCTCGG
This sequence comes from Defluviicoccus sp., assembly GCA_028820505.1. GTDB lineage: Bacteria > Pseudomonadota > Alphaproteobacteria > MPNO01 > MPNO01 > MPNO01. The sequence goes on along the minus strand of JAPPIT010000085.1, from coordinate 6,949 downwards.
CGGCGCGCAGGAGTTCTACGGGATCGAACCCGATCTCGCAGCCTACGCCAAGATCGTCGGCGGCGGCGTGGCGCTGTCGGCGGTCGCGGGCCCGGCGGAGATCGTCGACCGGGCCGATCCCGGGCTCGAGACCACACCCGAATACGCCCACGTCAAGGGGACGATGCACGGCAGCCCGATCGGCTCGGCGAGCGGGATGGCGACGCTCGACATATTGTCGGAACCCGGCTTCTATGCGCGCCTGCACGCCGAGGCGGAGGCGTTCAACATCGACTGCCAGGCCGTGCTCGACCGCCACCGCCTGCCCGCCCTCGTCACCGGCAAGGCCTCGCTCTGGCAGTTCCTGTTCGCGGACAGGCACCCGGTGAGCCATGCCGACGTGATGAACTCGGACCGGGCGGCGAGCCGCGCGCTCGACCTCGCGCTGCTCAAGAACGGAATCTATGTCCTGCCCAATGTGCGCCGCTTCGTCTCGGCGGCGCACGGAACGGACGAGTTCGAGGAGACCCTGAAGGCGCTCGACGCCGCCTGCCGCGCCGTCTCGTGACGGGGCCGTCCATCAAGGGGGGCGCGGTCCTCTTCTCGGAAATGACGCCGGCGCTGGGCGACGAGGACCGCTTCAACGACTGGTACGACAACCACCACACGCCCAGCCACGTCACCGGCGTGCCCGGGTTCGTGAGCGCCCGCCGCTACGCCGCGCCGGACGGCCCCGGGTATCTGGCGGTCTACGAGCTCGACGGCGCAGAGACGCTGAAGAGCCCGGAATACCGGTCGCGCAAATATACGCCGGACGCCCGCACGAAGGCGATGCTGTCCTCGGTGTCCGGATTCACCCGCTATGTCGCGCGCGAGATCGACTTCGCGCTCCGCGGGGACGCGGATATCGGCGCGCTCGACAGCCCCTACATCCTCGCCGTCTTCTTCGCCGTGCCGGACAGCGCGAGGAAGGAATTCGAGGACTGGTACCGGACCGAGCATATGGGAATGCTGCTGGCCTGCCCCGACTGGCGGATGGCCCGGATGACGGCGGTCGTCGCCCGCGATCCCGATCCCTTCACGCACATGATGCTGCACTACGTCCGGCGCCCGGACATCCTGGAAGCGCCCGAGGTGCTGAAGGCGCGCGATACCGAATGGCGCAACCGCCTTGCCGCCGAGCCATGGTGGAATCCCCGCTTCGTGACCTACGGCAGGCGCGGCCGGCGCTTCCTGAAGACCGACCCGTTCCCGGATGGAGGAGAGAGATGAGCAAAGCCTATGACGACGGACTGGAGATTCGCCGCAACGTGCTCGGTGCGCAGTGGGTCGACCCGCAGCTGGAACGGGCGAAGACCGACGATTTCGTCGGCACGATCCAGCAACACGTCACCGAGCATTGCTGGGGCCTGGTCTGGACCCGCGAGGGGCTCGACCGCAAGACCCGCTCGATGCTGACGCTCGCGATCCTGACGACGCTCGGCAAGATGACCGAGCTCAAGGGCCACGTCCGGGGGGCGATCCACAACGGCTGCACCGTGGAGGAGATCCGCGAGGTGCTGCTGCACGCGACCGTCTATGCCGGCGTGCCCGCCGGCGTCGACGCGTTCCGCAACGCCAAGGAAGCGCTGGACTCGCTGGAGGAGTAGGGCGGCCCTTATATTCAAGGCATGCCGACCTTCGACACACTCGCCGCCGTTCGGCGGATGACGGCCACCGGAATCGAGCGCGATCACGCGGAGGCGATTGCCCAGACCGCCAGCGAAGCGGCAACCGCCGGGCAAGAGCAGCTTGCGACGAAGGCCGATCTCGCCGGACTGAAGGCCGACATGACATGGCGCATGGCGATACTCGCGGGAGTGATCGTCGCCGCCATAAAGTCGATTCCCGCCTGACCGCGACAGCGGTTCCGGTGGAGGGTACGGCAGACGGATAGAGCGGCGGAAACGGGTCTGACAGAGCGGAACGCGTCCTAGAACTCGCTAAGCAACCGCCCGCAGCCTTCGATCCTGTCTTCGATACCCGTCGCCCTCAGCGACGCCCAGAGGGTGGCCGCGTTGCTGGTGACGACCGGTTTGCCGAGCGTCTCTTCGAGGGGTTCGATCGCGTCGACCGTGTTGAAATCGGTGCAGCAGATCAGCAGCGCCTCGGCTTCCGGCCGGTCGACGGACAGCGCGTGGTCGAACACCGCCTTCGGCGCGACGCGCGAGATCTGCTGGATCTTCTCGAATGAGGCGTTGAGCCCGAGTCCCGACGCGGCGACGACCTCGATGCCGTGCCGCTCGAGGAATTCCGCCTCGTGGGCGTTGGTCGCGTCGGTATAGGGCGTCGCCATGGCGATCCGCGCGGCTCCGAGCGCGTTCAGGGCCGCCACGATCGCGTCGGCGGTCGAGACGGAGTCCGCACCCGAAGCCTCGCGCAGCTTGCCGAGAAGGCGGTCGGCCGGGCAGGCCATCGATCCGGACGTGCATCCGTAGGCCACGAGGTCGACCGCGCAGGCCGCGAGATCGCCGCAGGCCCGGTCGAGGTCGCGCATCATCTCCGCGAAATCGTCCGCCGCGGGGTCCGCGTGAAGCGGCGAGCGCGTGAAGTGGAACGTCACCCCGTCCGGCTTCAGGCGGTTGAACTCGGTCTCGTTGACGGTGTTGCTGGGCGGCACGATCACGCCGATACGGGCACGCCAGCCGCCGGCTCTGACTCGATCGAGGGACACATGCGTCTCCTATCCCGCGCCGGCCGTATTGCCCGGCTCGCGGCGCATTCATAGAGTGTAACCGCCGACGACCGGGAGAGCGACGTGGCCGAGACCGAAACTCTCCGGAACGAGGAGGCCGACTGCCTGCTCGTTTCCTGCCATCCGCTGGAAGACAGTTTGTGCCATCATCTGGTCGCCCGGGTGGAGGCGGGGCTGAAGGCGAACGGCGTCGTCTACGAACATCTCGATCTCTACAAGCGGGGCTTCGAGGCGCCTCTGTCGGCGGTCGAGCGGGGAAGCTATTTCGGCGATTTCGACGACAGCGGAGTCAGGGCGGAGATCGCCCAGCTGAAGCGCGCGGAAACGGTGATCCTGGTGTTCCCCACCTGGTGGTTCGGGATGCCCGCGCTGCTCAAGGGCTGGTTCGACCGGGTGTGGGCGCCAGACGTGGCGTTCGTCCACGTGGCGGCGACCGGCAGCATCTCGCCGATCCTGGACAATCTCAAGCACTGCCTCGCGATCACCACGCTCGCCTCGCCGTGGAAGGTCGACCGCCTGTTGCTTCGCCAGCCGGTCAAGCGGGTTCTCAAGGGCGGCATCCTGAAGGGCTGCGCGCCCCAGGCGACGCTCGAGATGCTGAGCCTCTACGGCGTGAACGTCATGGACGAGCAAAGGCTGGAGGCGTTCCGCGGCAAGATCGACCGGGCCGTCGCGAGGATCCGCTGAGCAAGGACGACGATCGCGTTCTGATCGCGGGGGCCGGCCCGGTCGGCAGCGTCGCGGCGCTGGCGCTCGCGCGCGCCGGGATCCCGGTCGTGCTGATCGAGGCGTGCGACAGCCTGCCTCTCGACCTGCGCGCCTCGACGTTCCATCCGCCCACCCTCGACATGCTGGAGGAGCTCGGCGTGGTCGAGGCGCTGATCGCGCAGGGGATCGTCTGTCCGATCTGGCAGAACCGGGATACCGGGCGCGGCATCGTGGCCGAATGGGATCTCGGCGTCCTCGAGGACGATACCGGCCACCCCTACCGGGTGCAGGCCGAGCAGTACAAGCTCAACGGCATCGTCGTCGACGTCCTGGAGGGGATGCCCGAGTCCGAGGTCAGGTTCTCGACGAAAGCGGTTTCGGCCCGGCAGGACGCCGACCGGGTGCTGCTCGACGTCGAGGGTCCGGACGGAATGGAGACCCTGGCGGGCCGCTACCTGATCGCGGCGGACGGCGCATCGAGCGTCATCCGGATCGGCGCCGGGATCGAGTTCCCGGGCCTCACCTTCCCGGAGCTCTGGCTCTGCACCTCGACGGAATACGATTTCGGCGCGCATTTCGAGAACCTGGCGCCGATCGCCTATGTCGCCGATCCCGAATCGTGGTTCGTGTTCGTGCGGGTGCCCGGGCTGTGGCGGCTGCTGATGCCGACCCGACCCGGCGATACGGCGGAAGAGCTGGTGAACGAGGAGACCGTGCAGGCGCGGATGCACGCGGTCTGCCCCAAGGACGGCCCCTACGAGACCTATCATCGGACCGCCTATGCGGTGCATCAGCGCGTCGCCGAGACCTACCGGAAGGGGCGGATCTTCCTCGCCGGAGATTCGGCCCATATCAACAACCCGCTCGGCGGGATGGGGATGAACGGCGGCATCCACGACGCGGTCAATCTGTGCGGCAAGATCGCCAGCGTCTGGCGGGGCGAGGCGGACGAGGCGTTGTTCGACCTCTACGACGCCCAGCGCCGCCCGATCGCGATCGACTACGTCCAGGCCGCGACGCTCCGCAACAAGGCGCTGTTGGAGGAAAAGGACCCGGCGGTGCGCGAGAGCCGTCTCGACGAACTCAGCCGCCAGGCCGAAGACCCCGTGAAGGCCCGCGAGTTCCTGCTGCGCTCCTCGATGATCGCGGCGCTGCGAAAGGCCGAGGCGGTCGGCTGAGAGCGTCCGCCTACTCCGCCGCGATCGCCGCTTCCAGCCCCGCGTAGTTGCCGTCGTCGAGCGCGCGGACGCCCGGCATCACCGTCTCGGCGAACAGGTCGATGTTCTTCCGGGTGAGGTCGGCCGGGAGCGTCGCGAACTGCATCATGCCGACGAAGTTCTGGAAACCGGTCAGCCGGTGGGCTTCGGTGATCCGCCTCAGCACCGTCTCCGGGCTGCCGCAGAGGAAGGTGCCGACATCGATGAGCTGCTCGATCGACGGGCCCTGCCCGCCGCGCAGCTGGCGTTTGTGCTTGAGCACGCCCTTGAGCGAGGCGTGGCTGAGATAGCCCGGCGGGAAATGCATCTCCATCGGCATGTTGAGGAACTTGGCGAAGAAGGTCTCGATATGGGGCCGGGCTTCCTCGATCGCCCGCTCGTCGGTCTCGGCGACGTAGGTCGGCGCGGCCCAGCCGATCTGGGTCGAGGCGGCGGTATATCCGTGTTTCCGCGCCGCCACCTCGCGATAGAGGTTGAGGTAGCGCGCGACCGACGTGAACGGGCTGTAGGTCTGGAGATAGACGTAGCGCCGGTCGGGGTGCGACGCCCATTCGATGGTCTCGGTCGAGCCCTGCGACGGGCACCAGATCGGCGGGTGCGGCTGCTGGTAGGGGCGGGGCCACAGGTTGACGTATTCGAAATGGTAGTGCCTGCCCTCGAACGCGAAGGGCCCTTCCTCCGTCCACGCGCGGACGACCAGCTCATGCGCCTCCTGGTGGCGCGACAGCGACTGCGTCGGATTGCCGCCCATCGAGTAGTACTCGGCCCCGATGCCGCGCACGAAGCCCGAGATCAGCCGGCCCTCGGTGATGCAGTCGATCATCGCGTGCTCTTCGGCGAGCGTCAGCGGGTGCTCGCGGAGGCAGAAGGCGTTGCCGAGAATCGCGATCCTAGCCCGGGACGTGCGGCGCGACAGCGCGGCGGCCATCACCACCGGGGACGGCATCAGCCCGTAGGCGTTCTGATGGTGCTCGTTGACGCAGAGCCCGTCGAACCCCGCCTGCTCGCAATATTCGAGCTCGTCGAGATAGCGGTTGTAGAGCGCATGTCCCTTCTCGGGATCGAACAGCCTGTTGGGGAGCACCACCCACGCGGCCTTGTGCTTCGCCCTCTCCTCCATGTCGAGGTCGCCATAGGGCATCAGGTGGAACGAGAAGACTTGCATTGGCGGGTCCTTCACTGTCCCCCGTCATGGTCGGCGAAGGCCGACCATCCATGAGTTTTTAACGGTTTGAAAACAAAAAACAAAACGTGGATGGTCGGCCTTCGCCGACCATGACGGAGCGAGCCGTCACGGAAACGAAATCGCTCACGCCGCCTTCGCCAACGGCGCGCGCTGTCCCGCCTGTTCCATCAGGGGCATGACCTCGTCGATCCATTGGGCGAGCTCGGTCTTGTAGTCGACCCAGGACATCAGCACGCCGTCGATGCCGATCTCGATCAGCTTGTCGATCTCGGCGACGATGGTCTCGGGCGTGCCGACAAGCGGGTATCCGCCGTGGCCCGCGATGAAGTGGAAGCGGAACTCGTCGAGCACCTTGGGGTCCAGGGTCTTGGACTGCATGCCGAAGATTTCGAGCAGGTTGTTCACCGCCTCGTAATCCCCCTTCCGGCGGACGTAGTAGTCGAGATAGTCCTCGGCCTCGGCGTCGGTGTCGCGGCAGACGACGTAGACGTGGATCCAGCTCTGGATTTCGCGGCCGGCCTCGCGCGCCATCGCCTTCAGCCTTTCGATCTGCGCCTTGCCGGCCTCGGCCTCGTGCTCCTTGAGGATGACGAAGTTCATGTCGGCCTGGGTGGCCGCGAAGTGCTGACCGGCCGGGGAGCCGCCCGCGTTCATGACGGGGAGGACCGGCTGCACCGGCTTGGGCTCGCTCCAGACGTTCCTCGCCTTGAACCAGCGGCCTTCGTAGTCGAACTCGCCTTCCCGGGTCCAGATTTGCCGGGCGAAATCGAGCCATTCGGCCGCATACTCGTAGCGCACGTCGTGCTCGCGCCATTCGGCGCCGAACATCTCGAACTCGTTCTTGAACCAGCCGCAGACCACGTTGAGGCCGAACCGGCCGCCCGAAATGTGGTCGATGGTGGCGCATTGCTTGGCGGCGGCGACCGGATGGATCAGGGGCACGTGCGACGTGGAGAAGACGCAGCTGTAGTCGGTCACCGCCGCGACCGCCGAGGCCCAGGTATAGGTCTCGAAGGTGCGGTTGTTGAAATTGGTCGGCCCGCCATAGCCCTTCCAGCGGGCGACCGGGAGGTAAGCCTTCGGGTCCCGGGGGATTGAAGGTGCCGGGCGAGTAGCGCCCCGCCG
>JAPPIT010000063.1 GCA_028820505.1 Defluviicoccus sp. | reverse complement strand
CGCGATGCCGCAAGACGTGGATGCCCGGAACAAGTCCGGGCATGACGGTGGGGGACGGCGGCGGGGGAGACGGCGGCGCGCCGGAATTAAACCGGACAGCAGTGGACTTGTTCCGGGCGTGACGACATAGGGCGGGCGCCGGCGTCCGACCCGGAATAGGGCGCGGCTCAGCCCGCCCGAGCCCGCACGCGCACGCTGTCCGACTTCAACTGTCCGCAGGCGGCGAGGATGTCGCGGCCGCGCGGGGTGCGCACGGGCGAGGCGTAGCCGGCGCGGTTGACGATCGCGGCGAAGCGCTCGATGGCCTTGGGCGTCGAGCATTCGTAGGGCGCGCCGGGCCAGGGGTTGAACGGGATCAGGTTCATCTTGGCCGGGATGCCGCGCACCAGCCTGACCAGCGCGCGCGCGTCCGCCTCGGAGTCGTTGACCCCCTTGAGCATCGCGTATTCGAAGGTGATCCGCCGCGCGTTGCGCCCGCCGGGATAGTCGCGGCACGCGGCGAGCAGGTCGGCGATCGGGTAGCGCCGGTTGAGCGGGACCAGCTCGTCGCGCAGCTCGTCGGTCACCGCGTGGAGCGAGATCGCTAGGCGGACGCCGAGGTCGCGCCCGACATCGGCGATGCGCGGCACCACGCCGGCGGTCGAGAGCGTGATCCGCCGCCGGCTGATCGCGATCCCCTCCATGTCCATGACGATCTTCATCGCCTTGACGACGTTGTCGTAGTTGTAGAGCGGCTCGCCCATCCCCATCAGGACGATGTTGGACAAGAGCCGCTGCCCGTTCGCCGCCGTCGGCCATTCGCCCAGCGCGTCGCGCGCCAGCATCGCTTGGCCCACGATCTCGCCGGCCGTCAAATTGCGCACCCAGGGCTGGGTTCCGGTATGGCAGAACGAGCAGTTGAGCGTGCAGCCGACCTGCGAGGAGACGCAGAGCGCGCCCCGGTCTTCCTCGGGGATGAAGACCGTCTCGGCCTCGCTGCCGTCCGCGAAAGCGACCAGCCACTTGCGCGTGCGGTCGGCCGAGACCTGCGCCTTGGACACGATGGGCCGCGAGATCGCGAAGCGCTCGGCGAGCAGCCGGCGCAGCGGCTTCGCCAGCGTCGTCATCGCGTCGAACTCCGTCGCGCCCCGGCAATAGATCCAGTGCCAGACCTGCTTGGTGCGGAACGCGGGCAGGCCGAGCCCGGCGAGCGCCCGACCCATCTCCTCGCGCGACATCCCGACGAGGTCGCGGCGCGTCCCGGCCTCGATATCGGCTTCCGGCGTCGCCATGGCCGGGACTATACCCCGCTTTGACATCGAACGGCCGCGTGGCTTAATCGGACCCCGCACAGCAGGAGACGGGTGCAATGACCGATCATGCCGCCGCGCTGATCGCGGCCGCGAAGCCGTTCTGGGACGCCGAGGCCGAGATCACCAGGCGCTTCTTCGCCGGCCCGCCGAGCCGGGACGACTATATCCACTACCTGCGCTCGGCGGTCTACAAGGAGCTCAACCCGGTGATCGGCTACGGCCCGACCGACGGGTTCGCGAACGGGCTCCACATGGAGTTCTGCGGGATCGTCGAGCGGTTCCGGGGGCTCGACGGCGAGGTCGACCGGCGCGACATGCTGGGCGCGCTCAGGATGATGACCGAGGAGTTCGAGCATTACGTGGTGTTGGCGGAGGTGCTCGAATTCGTGCTCGGCCGGAAGCTCGCGCCCGGCGACGCGAAACAGCTCCCCGAAGACGTCACGCTCAACGGGATGCGCCGGGGATACGTCGAATCGGGCGATCCCTGCCTGGCCGCCGCGATGGGGCTCACCGAGGGCGGCGGCGCGAGCACCTTCCGCGAGGCATCGAAGCTCTCCGGCGGTCCCTTGGAGGAGAAGCTCGCCGCCGCGATGAAGATCATCCACGACGACGAGAAGGACCACTACGAGGACGCGGCGGCCGACGCGGCGAAAGCGGTGCGCTCGGACGACGACCTGGAGCGGATGAAACGCGCCATCCGCGAGGTCTCGATACAGCGCGTGCGGATGCGCAACGAACAGTTCCGCTTCCCGATGCGCGAGGACGAGATCGAAAGCCTGATCGCGGCGAATCCGTAGGAGTCCGCGCGACCATGATCGACTGGCTCGGCATTTCCCATCTCTTCGAGCTTTCGGAGACCGAAGCGATCGCGGGGTTCTTCACGCCGCTCATCGTCTTCGCGGCGTTTTTCCTGGCCCAGATGGTTCTTCCGGGACGGTGGGTTCCGGGCTACGTCGTCGATGCCGATACCGGCGAGCCGCGAAAATACCGGCTGAACGGCATCCTGGTGTTCGCGCTCGCGCTGATCGTCTGGGCGTTCGAGCTCACCGGGATGCCGCGCGACTGGTTCTACCGGTCCTCGGTCTACGCCGTGGCCGGCGGCACGGTCTTCGCCACGATCTTCACCCTCGTCGCGGTCTACAGCCATCCGAAACGGAAGCAAGCGAACTTCGTCCTGGATCTGTGGAACGGGCGGGTCCGGGAACTGTCGTTCTTCGGCGACCGCTTCGACGTCAAGATGTACTTCTATGTCGTCGGCGGGGCGATGTTCTCGCTCAACGCGCTCTCCGGCGCGGCCTACCACTACGAACGCTTCGGAGCGGACTCCAACCCGGGCGTCTTCCTGTACGCCGCGTTTTTCACCTTTTACATCCTCGACTATTTCGTCTTCGAGCGCGTCCAGCTCTATACCTACGACCTGATCCACGAGGGTCTCGGCTTCAAGCTCTTCTGGGGCGGGCTGATCGTCTACGGGTGGCTGTTCATCCTCCCGCTGTGGGGCATGGCCGCATACCCCGACCCCGGGTTCTCCCCGGTATGGACGAATGTCTGGCTGATCGGAACGACCGCTTTGTTCCTGTTCGGGTGGGGCATCTCGCGCGGCGCGAATTTGCAGAAATACACCTTCAAGCGATGGCCCGAGCGCAAGTTCCTCGGCCTCATGGAGCCCCGCTACATCGAGGCGGGCGAGCGCAGAATCCTGTGCAGCGGGCTGTGGGGCGTCGCGCGCCATTTCAACTACATGGGCGAGGGGTTCCTGGCGCTCTCGATCGCGCTGGTCTTCGGCTATCCGGGCAACCCCTGGGCGTGGACCTACTTCGCCTTCATCGTCTCGATGTTCGTCTGGCGCCAGATCGTGGACGACAGGCAGTGCGCGGAGAAATACGGCCCCGAGAAGTGGGCGGAATACCGGGCGCGGGTGAAGTACCGGATCGTTCCCGGCGTCTATTGAGCGGGCCCGCCCTGCGCCGCCTGCGTCTTGCCGTAGAGCAGTTCCCACGCCTTGTCGGAATAGCCGGGCCCCCGGCGCGCGTGGTCGGCCAGCGTCTCGAGCGCGCGCTCGACCGCCGGACGCGCCCAGATCCCGTCGCGCCAGCGCTTCGCGTTCGGGTATCCCTCGATATCGACGCCCTGGCGCTCGGGATAGCGGACCCAGGGGAAGATCGCCATGTCGGCGACGGTGTATTCGTCCGCCGCCACCCATTCGCGTCCTTCGAGTCGTTTGTCGAGGACACCGTATAAGCGGTTGGCTTCGTTGACGTAGCGGTCGATCCCGTATTGCAACTTGTCGCGCTCGAACCGCTCCGGCGCGTAGGAGTTGAAATGGTGCGCCTGGCCCAGCATCGGCCCGATCCCGCCCATCTGCCACATCAGCCATTGCAGGGTGTCGTAGCGCGCGTGCGGTTCCGTCGGCATGAACCGGCCGGTCTTGTCGGCGAGATAGACCAGGATCGCGCCGGTCTCGAAGACCGCGATCTCCTTGCCGCCCGGGCCGTCGCGGTCGACGATGGCCGGCATCTTGTTGTTCGGGCTGATCCTGAGGAAGTCGGCCTCGAACTGGTCGCCTTCCTGGATGTTGATCGGGTGCACCGCCCATTCGAGGCCGCACTCTTCCAGCATGATGTGGACCTTGTGCCCGTTCGGCGTGGGCCACGTGTAGCAATCGATCATTCCTGTCTCCCTTGCCTCAACTGTCGAGCTTCGCACGCAATATCTCGTTGACCGTCTTCGGGTTGGCCTTTCCCCCGGTCGCCTTCATCGCCTGGCCAACGAAGAACCCGAGCAGCTTCGTCTTCCCGCTCCGGTATTCGGCCACCATGTCTTCCCGTTCGGCGAGGATGCCGTCGACGACCGCCTCGATCTCGCCGGTGTCGCTGACCTGCTCCAGCCCGCGCTCCTCGACGATCGACCGCGCATCGCGCCCGGTCTCGAACATCGCCTGGAAGACGTCCTTCGCGATCCGGCCGGATATCGTCCCGGCCGCGATCAGGTCGATCAGCCCGCCGAGATGCGCCGCGCCCACCGGCGCTTCGCCGATCGCGAGCCCCGACCTGTTGAGCGCGCCGAAGAGATCGTGGATCACCCAGTTGGCGGCGGCCTTCGCATCGCGGCCCTCCGCGACGGCTTCGAAATATTCCGCGTTGTCGCGGTCGGCGACGAGGACTTCCGCGTCCTCATCGGAGAGTCCGAGCTCCCGGACGAACCGCGCCTTCTTCGCGTCGGGAAGCTCCGGCAGGTCCGCCGCGATCCGGTCGACATAGTCCCGGGTCAGCTCCAGCGGCAACAGGTCCGGGTCGGGGAAGTAGCGGTAGTCGTGCTCCTCCTCCTTGGTGCGCATCGGCCGGGTGACGCCGCGGTCGGTGTCGAACAGCCGGGTTTCCTGCTCGATGCTGCCGCCGCCCTCGATGATTTCGACCTGGCGCCCCGCCTCGTACGCGGCCGCCTGACGGATGAAGCGGATCGAGTTCAGGTTCTTGATCTCGCAGCGCGTGCCGAGCGCGCCGCCGGGACGCCGCACGGAGACGTTGACGTCGGCGCGCAGCGACCCCTCCTGCATGTTGCCGTCGCAGGTCCCGAGATAGCGGAGGATCGTGCGCAGCTTCGCCATGAAGGCCGCCGCTTCGTCCGGCGAGCGCATGTCGGGCTCGGTGACGATCTCCATCAGCGCGACCCCGGCGCGGTTCAGATCGACCCAGGTCCTGCGCGGGTCGCGGTCGTGCAGGCTCTTCCCCGCGTCCTGTTCGAGATGGAGGCGGAGGATGCGCACTGTCCGCTGCGTGCCGTCCTCCAGCGCGATCTCGACCGCGCCGCGGCCGACGATGGGCTGGCTGTATTGCGAGATCTGATAGCCCTGCGGCAGGTCGGGGTAGAAGTAGTTCTTGCGGTCGAACACCGAGACCGGGTTGATCTCGGCACCGAGACCGAGCCCGGTGCGCACCGCCTGCTCGACGCAATATTCGTTGACGACCGGCAGCATCCCGGGCATCGCGGCGTCGACCAGCGAGACCTGCGCGTTGGCCTCCCCGCCGAACGCGGTGGAGGCGCCCGAGAACAGCTTGGATTCCGACACCACCTGGGCGTGGACCTCCAGCCCGATCACGGTTTCCCAGGCTCCGCTGCGTCCCTCGATCAGGCTCACGATCCGGCCCCGCGAACGAGAAGGGCGATCAGCAAGGTGAGGATGCTGAACGCCGAGACGCGGAAGATAAACACGCGCCCGATCCGGTTCCAGTAGCCCCGCCGCGCCCTTGAGACCGCTTCCGCGGTAGCGTCCGCATCGAGGCTCGCGAGGAACATCGGCCAGCTCCGGCGGTGGATCTCCCACATCGCGTATCCCTGCACCGCGGCGCTCGCCGCGACGCAGTAGAGCGCGCCCACATTGGTGAAGCGAAAGACATCGCTTCCGATCAGGCCGAGGCTGACATGGATCAGCACGTACCAGACGATCGTCACGGCGTCCTCGCCCGGCGGGTCAGCCGCGCGGCTCCGGCCTTGCGTCGAAGGCGGCCGCTTTCTCGATCGCGCGGGCGGCGCGGAACATCGTCTCCTCGTCGAAGGCCCGCGCGACGATCTGAAGCCCGAGCGGGAGGCCGCCGCCGGACAGTCCCGCCGGCACCGACATCGCGGGGAGCCCCGCGAGGCTGGCCGGCACCGTCAGCACGTCGTTGAGATACATCGCGATGGGGTCGTCCGACTTCTCGCCGATGGCGAACGCATCCGACGGGCAGGTCGGCGTCAGCAGGAAGTCGCAGGATTCGAACGCGCGCTCGAAGTCCCGCGCCACCAGCGTGCGCACCTTCTGCGCCTTGAGATAGTAGGCGTCGTAGTAGCCGGCCGACAGCGCGTAGGTTCCGATCAGGATGCGGCGGCGCACCTCGGCGCCGAACCCCGCGCCGCGCGTCCTTGCGTAGGTGTCGATCAAATCCTCGCCCTCGACTCTCTGCCCGTACCGCACCCCGTCGTACCGCGCGAGGTTGGACGACGCCTCGGCGGGCGCGATCAGGTGATAGGCCGGAAGCGCGAAAGCCGTGTGCGGCAGGCTGACCTCGACCGGCTCGGCGCCGGCGTCCCTGAGCCACGCGATCCCCTCGTCCCACAGGGCGCGGATGTCGTCCGGGGTCTCGTCGAGCGAATACTCGGCCGGGATCCCCACCTTCAGCCCGGCCACCCCGTCCTCCAGCGTGGCCTCGAAATCCGGCACGTCGATGTCGACCGAGGTCGAGTCCTTCGGATCGAACCCCGCCATCGCGCCCAGCATCAGCGCGGTGTCGCGGACGCTGCGCGCCATCGGCCCGGCCTGGTCGAGCGACGAGGCGAAGGCCACGATCCCCCAGCGCGAGCAGCGCCCGTAGGTCGGCTTGGCGCCGACCACGCCGCAGAATGCCGCCGGCTGCCGGATCGACCCGCCAGTGTCGGTCCCCGTCGCGCCCAGGCACAGCCGCCCGGCCACCGCCGCGCCGGACCCGCCCGAGGAGCCGCCCGGCACCAGCGCGCGGTTGTCGCCCTGCCGCCGCCAGGGGTTCTCGACCGGACCGAAATGGCTGGTCTCGTTGGACGAGCCCATCGCGAACTCGTCGAGATTGAGCTTGCCGAGCATCACCGCGCCGGCCGCAAAGAGATTCGCGCTGACCGTCGATTCGTAGGTCGGAACGAACCCGTCGAGGATGCCGGAGGCCGCGGTCGACATCACGCCCTCGGTGCAGAACAGGTCCTTGATCCCGAGCGGGATTCCTTCGAGCGCGCCCGATTCCCCGCGCCGGCGCCTTGCGTCGGAAGCCTCGGCGTCGGCGATCGCGCGTTCCGGCGTCTCGGTCACGAATGCGTTCAGCGCCCGCGCGCCCTCGATCGCCGCGATATGGGCCTCGGCAAGCTCGCGGGCGGAGACCTCGCCGCGGTCGAGCCTCTCGCGCGCCTCGGCGATGGTGAGGTCGGTGAGCGCGTTGTCGGCCATCACTCGATGACCTTGGGGACGGCGAAGAACGCGCCCGCCGCCTCCGGCGCGTTGGCGACGAGGTCCTCGGCAATCCCGCCCTCGGTCACCGCGTCCGCGCGCTGGCGGAGCGGCATCGGCTTGACCGCCGTCATCGGGGCGACGCCGTCGGTGTCGGCCCCGTTCAGCAGGTCCATCCAGTCGAGGATCTTGTTCAGCTCGCCGGCGAGGCCGTCGAGCTCGTCCTCGGGCACGTTCAGCCGCGCGAGCATCGCGATGCGGCGCACGGTGTCGGTGTCGACGGCCATGTCTCGCTCTCCGGTCGGCGGATCGGCTGGGGTCGCGGGAACCTACATCCGGCCGGACCGCCCGGCAAGCTGGCACAAGGGCGCGTCGCCGTATATGACAGCGGCGCCGGGAACGGGAGCGGGAGGCGACGTGCCGGTCGTCGAACTGGAGGCGCTGGCCGGGAAATCGCGGCTGATGGCGCTCGACGTCGGCGACAGGACGGTCGGGCTCGCGATCGGCACGACCGCGCTCGCCGTCGCCTCCCCGCTCGAAACCGTCCGGCGGACCAAATTCACCGCCGACGCCGGGCGCCTGTTCGACCTGATGGACGAGAACGAGGCGGACGGGCTGGTCATCGGCCTGCCGGTCAACATGGACGGGAGCGAGGGACGGCGCTGCCAGTCGGTGCGCCAGTTCGCGGACAATCTGCTCGCCCTTCGCGACGTCGAGCTCGCCTTCTGGGACGAGCGCCTGTCGACCGCCGCGGTGACGCGGACGATGATCGAGGCCGACCTCTCGCGCCGCAAGCGGGCGGCGGCGGTCGACCGGCTCGCCGCGGCCTACATCCTCCAGGGCGCGCTGGATCGTCTTCGCAATCTATCGGGAAACGACTGAAAGGAGATCGAGATGGGACGCGACATCAGGCGCATCGTCACCGGCCACGACGAGAACGGAAAGGCCATCGTTATCGCCGACGGCACGACGCCCAACGTGTTCACGCCCGAGCACCGCCCGGGGGTCCAGATCAACAACATCTGGCGGGCGAACGAATCGCCAGCCCACCTGATGAGCCAGGAAGAGACCGTGGACGGCCGCATCGCGCTGGAGCCGCCGCCCAACGGGTCGGTCTGCCGGGTGATCGAGTTCCCGCCGGAGAAGGACTGGATCGACAAGATCGACCGCGACGCGGCGCATGCGAGCTTCACCCAATTCGGCGCCGCGCATGCCGCGGACACCTCGGAAAACCCGCCCCACCCGCTGATGCACCGCACCGAGACGATCGACTACGCGATCTGCCTCGAAGGCGAGATCTGGCTCGTGCTCGACGATTCGGAGGTGCTGATGAAGGCGGGCGACGTCTGCGTGCAGCGCGGCACCAACCACGCCTGGTCCAACCGCTCGGACGCCCCCTGCTTCATGTGCTTCGTGCTGATCGACGGGACGTTCGACGCGTAGGGCGAGAAGCACGGGACCGGTCCTTCGATACGGCGCTGACGCGCCTACTCAGGATGAGGCGTTTCTCTTCTATCCCTCACCCTGAGTAGGCGCGTCAGCGCCGTATCGAAGGGCGGGCGCAGCCCCTCAACGCACGACCGCCTCGCGCTTGACGTGCGGCAGCACCTCTTCGGCGATCTTGCGCATCATGCCGAGCTGGTCGGGCGAGGCGATCACGAGCTGGAAGACCGTCACGCCGAGATCGATGTAGCGGTTGATCTTCTCGGCCATCGCCTCGCCGGTTCCGGACAACGCCCAGCGGTCGACCAGGTCCGGCGAGGCCTTCTCCTTGCCGGGGGGCGGCCCGTGGAAATCGGTGAGCTGGTTCTGGACGCCCTCCCACGCCTTGCGCGGGTCGTCGTCGCAATTGGCGAACCAGTTCATGCCCTTGACCGTGGGGCCGCCGTAGGCCGCGCCCGAACCGGAACCCTTGCCCGCGTCCGCCGCGATTCGCTCGATGTCGGCCCAGATGTCGCGGTATTCGTCGGGCACCGGATGCACGGCGAGCCAGCCCTCGCCCTGTTCGGCGATCACGCGGCGGATCTTCGGGCCCATCATCAGCGTGCCCGCGACCTTCTCGTTCCAGGTGTAGTGATGGGCGCCGACGCCGTCGATCGGGATGTAGATGCCGCCGCCGACCAGGATCGAGGGCTTCTCGGCGGGCCGTGCGATCCCCAGTGTCATTTCGCCGAAGGTGAAGAACTCGCCGTCATAGGCGAACTTGTCCTCGGTCCAGAGCCGGTTCATCACGTCGAGGCATTCGGAGAACAGCGCGGTGCGGCGGGCGAAGAACTGCCCGGGCCGGAGCGCTTCCTTGTTGGGGCCGCGCACCGCGACGAGGGCGTCGAACTGGCGCTTGAAGATGGTCGACTTGCCCGCCCCGGTGCCGGCGCCGAGCACCGCGCGGCCCTCCGAGACCTCCCACAGCGTCGCCCATTGCTGGGCGACGTGGACCGGGTTGCGGATCTGGGGAATCAGGATGCCGGTGCAGAGCTTGATTCGGTCGGTCTGCGCGGCCGCCGCGGTCAGCGCGCCGATCGGGCAATAGGCCGCCGTCGTCCGCCGCCCGCCGAGCGCGTCGTGCACCCAGACGGCATCGAAGCCCATCGCCTCGGCCTCGCGCGCGGCGTGCAGCAGCTGCAGGAGGTCGTAGGACTTGCCGGTGATCCCCATCGTGTTGTTGATCGACGTGCCGACGACGATCTCGTTCCCGAGTGACATGAACGCGCCCCTTCCCCTTACCCGGTCTCGCGGCCCGGACCATAGACGCGCCGCCCGGCGCTTTCCAATCCGCGCGCGAGGCCCGATAATCGCGCCGGCGCACCAATCGGCGAGGCAGCATGTTCTACGAACCCCGCAACAACGATTACGGCCTTCCCTTCAACCCGCTGAAGGCGTGCGTCGTGCCGAGGCCGATCGGCTGGATCTCCACCGTGGACGCCGAGGGCGCGGTGAACCTCGCGCCGTTCAGCTTCTTCAACATGCTGAGCTACAACCCGCCCTACGTGCTGTTCTCGTCGGGCATGCATTCCGATTCGGCGCACAAGGACACGGTGCTCAACATCGAGCAGACCGGTGAGTTCGTCTACAACATGGCGACCTGGGACCAGCGCGAGGCGATGAACCTGTCCGCCCTGATCGTCGAGCGGAGCGTGGACGAGCTCGCCGCGGCGGGCCTCGAGCCGCTGCCGTCGAGCCTCGTCAAGCCGCCCCGGGTCAAGGGCGCGCCGGTGCATTTCGAGTGCCGCCACTACCGAACCCTCGATCTCCCCGGAAGGACGCCGCGGGCGGCGCACAAGGTGGTCATCGGCGAGGTCGTCGGCGTCCATATCGACGACGGCGCGCTGACCGCCGACGGGCTGCTGGACGTGGCGAGGATCCGCCCGATCGGCCGGCTCGGCTACATGGATTACGTCAGCGTCGAGAAACTGTTCTCGATGAAAAAGGAGACGCCCGAAGAACAGATCGGGCAGGCCGCGGAATAGCGGGGATCGTCGCCTGAGCGTTCGTACCTAAACGACGATGGCGACACCCAAGACCCCGCCCCTTTCGGATCGAACCGCGTCCCCGTCATGCCGGGATCTGTTCCGCTGCTGTCCGGTTCAATTCCGGCTGGCCGGGCGAACGGCCGGCGTCTCTCCCCGCCGCCGTCCCCCCCACCGTGGGGGGGGGCCCGGGAAACGGGCAGAAAACCCGGGGGGGAAAGGGTTGGGTAAAAAGGCCCCCCCCCCCCCCCAAAAAACCCCCCCCACCGGGCCA
>JAPPIT010000149.1 GCA_028820505.1 Defluviicoccus sp. | reverse complement strand
CCCCCCCCCCCCCCCCCCCCCCCCCCCCCGCGGGGGGGGGGGGGGGGGGGGGGGCCCCCCCCCCCCCCCCCCCCCCGCCTTCAGGTTGACGACGACCGCCGCGCCCACCGCCATCGCCGCCCCGCCGATCAGGAAGATCGGGACATAGCTTCCGGTCATCTCGAACAGCGCCACCAGGGAATAGCCCGCGACGACCTGGGCGACGCCGCCCACCAGCGCCATCGCGCGCCACAAGGGCGGCATCTCCTCCGGGCCCACGATCTGGTGCACGCGGCCCGAAATTATGGCGGAGAAGCCCGGCTGCGCGCCGACCACGAGCGACGAGAAGACCAATACCCAGGCGAAGGGCAGGATCACCGGCAGGGCGACCCCGGCGGCGAGGCTCGCCAGCACCAGGATCAGGCCGAGGCGGTGGCCGATCCAGTCGGCGAGGCGGCCCCAGAGGAAGGTTCCGGTCATCGCGCCCAGCCCGAAGAGCACCCAGTGGAACCCGCCGATCCCCATGCTCCCGCCCAGCCCGCGGACGAGATAGTCGACCCAGTAGATGCTGTGCGGAATCAGCCCGATCCCGAACATGCTCTGCGCCGCGATCAGCCGGAACGCCGCGGAGCTCGGACGGAAGCGCGATCGCGGCCGGCCGCGCGGCGGCGTCGCCGCCGGGGTCGCGGCCCGCCATCCCCAAAGCGCCACCGCCACGCCCGCCGCGCCGAACAGCGCGAGCCCGGACCACGCCATGACAAGGCTCGACCGAAGGAGCAGCGGCACCAGCACGCCGGAGGCGAGGATCGCGATCCCGACGCCGGTGAAAACGATCCCGGTTGCCGCGCCCAGGCGGTCGGGCGGCGCGTGGCGGGTGACGACCGCGAGCGCGTAGACCATCATCACGCCCATCGCGATCCCGGCGACGCCGCGCCAGAAGACCAGCCAGACGGCGCCCGCGGGCGCGATGCTGGCGACGAGGCAGGCGAGCGTGATCCACAGGCACGCCCGCAGCAGCGCGGCCTCCTCCATCCGGCGGCGGAGCCAGGGGGCGGCCAGCGCCCCGATCAGGAAGCCCGCCAGATTGAACGCCGCGACCGTTCCGGCCTCGGCGGCGCTCAGGCCCCCGTCCTCGATCAGCGCGGGAATCAGCGGGGTATAGGAGAACCGGCCGAGCCCCATGCCGACCAGGAGCGTGGCCGCTCCCCCGATCGAAAGCCGCACCCAGGTCGGCATGGACGATCCTCCGATGACGCCGCCTAACTCAACATCGTGTTCGGAAGGATCAGCGACAAGCCGGGGAAGGCGACCAGAATGGCGAGGCAGATCATCATCGCCGCCCAGAACGGCAGGATGCCGATATAGATGTCGCGCATCGGCACGTCGCGCGCCACGCCCTTGACGACGAAGACGTTCATGCCGACCGGCGGGCTGATCAGCGCCATTTCGAGGATGATCACCATGACCACCCCGAACCACACCCTGAGGTCGCTCGAATCCGGCCGCATCCCGAGAAACGCCGGAAGCTCCGACTGCTCGATGATGGGCAGGACGATGGGCAGGATCAGCACCATCATCGCGAACCCGTCGAGGAAGGTGCCGAGCGCGATGAAGGCGAGCAGGATGATGACCAGCAGCGTGATCGGCCCCAACTCGAGGGCCTTGAGCGCGCCGGCGAGAGATTCCGGAATCTGGGTGAGGGCGAGAAAGGGCGAGAAGACCGCCGCGCCGAGGATGATGAAGTAGATCATCGCGGTCGTGCTCACCGTGTTCAGGAGCACGCTGCTGGCCATCCGCCGCGACACGGCGCCCCTGCGGAGCGCGAAGAAGATCGCCAGAACCGCGCCCACGGCCGCCGCTTCGACCGGAGTGAACACGCCGCCATAGATGCCGCCGATCGAGACCACGACGATGAAGATGATGGCGAGGCCGCGGCCCAGCGCGCGGCGCTTCTCGGCCCATCCGTAGCGTCGCGCGGCCGGGCCGATCTCCGGCTTCAACGAGATCCGGATGAAGATCGTGACCAGGAAGAGGGCCGCCAGAAGCAGTCCCGGGATCACGCCCGCCAGGAACAGCCGGCCGATCGATTCCTCCGTCAGGATCGCGTAGATCACGAACCCCGTGGACGGAGGAATGAGAATGCCGAGCGTCCCGCCGGCGGCGACCGCGCCCGCGGCGAGCTTGCGGTCGTATCCGAAGCGGGCCATCTCCGGCAGGGCGACCCGTCCGATGGTCAACGCGGAGGCGACCGAGGAGCCCGAGAGCGCCGCGAACCCGGTGCAGCCGAGCACCGTCCCGTGCGCGAGCCCGCCGCGCATCCAGCCGACCCAGGCGTTGGCCGCGTTGTAGAGGTCCCGGCTCATCCCGCAGGCGCTCGCGACATTGCCCATCAGGACGAAGAACGGGATCACGGTGAGCTCGTAGAAGATCAGCGTGCTCCAGGTCTCGGTCACCAGGGTGGCGAGCGCCGCCGGCCAGCTGTTCAGAACGACGAGCCCGGCGAAGCCGACCACCGTCATCGCCAGCGCGACCGGCACGCGCTGGCTCATCAGAACGAGGAGAAGGACGAGGCCGACAATGCCGAGAAGCGTCGGGTCCATCAGGCGCTGTCGGTCTCCGCCGCCGCCCAGGCGGCGCGGAAACCGAGCGGCCTGCCGGTTGCGGCAAGCCCGATTTCCACCGCCAGCACGAGCGCCTGGAACGCGGCAGCCGCCGCCAGCACCCAGAAGAAGGGCCGGAACGGCACCTCGATCATGTTGGTCGCCTCGTTGAACAGCGCCGCATCGTCCGCGCGCAACCAGGCGCGCCACGCCAGCACGGCGAACACGAAGAGGCCGATGGCGCGTACCGCGATGTCGCGGCCCCGGTCCAGCACATCGATGCCGTACTCGGGAATCAGGTCGACCACAATGTGCCCGCCGATCCGCCACGTGAACGGGAAGGCGAGGGCCACCACCGTCACCATCCCCATCTCCAGCAGGTCCTTGGTGCCGAGGATCGGGGCGGCGAAGACGTAGCGCAGGACCACGTCGGCGAAGGTAAGCCCGATCAGCCCGACAAGAACGAACCCCGCGAGGACGGCGAGCCCGCCCGAGACGTGATCCAGCGTCTTCAAGCGGTCCCGCCCGTCACGGTTCTCGGGAGAGCGGCGCCTATTTCTTCATCGCCGCGACGACCTTGCCCGCCGGTATCCCCTTGGCGTCATGCTCCTTGAGGACCCCCGTCACCGCGGCCGCGGCCCGCTTGTCGAACGCCGCGCGCGCCTCGGGCGACAGCTCGACGATCTGCTTGCCGGCCAGCCCGCGGAACTTCGACAGCGCGATCTGGCCGAACTTGGCGAGGCCCGCCGCCGAGCGCAGGCTGATGTCGAGCCCGGTGAGCTTGTCGAGCGCCGCCCTGTTCTTCGGGGACAGCTCGTCATAGGCCTGCTGGTTCATCACCATGAAGATCGTCGTCGGCATCTCGGGCAGACCGACGGTGACGAACCTGGTCGGCTCGATCAGCTTGAAGATGAGCAGCGAGTCGGAGCCCATCAGCGCGCCGTCGACCACCCCGGTGCTCATCGAGGTGTAGACCTTGGTCGCCGGCATCGGCACCGGGGTCGCGCCGTAGGACGAGATCACCGCCGCCGCCGATTTGGACGCCACGCGGATCTTCAGCCCCTTGAGGTCCTCGAGCGTCCTCACCGGCTTGTCGCGCATCATGAAAACCGCCGGCGGCGTCACGAACACCGCGAGCGGGCGGGTGCGCTTGAACTCGTCCCGCAAATGCGCGTCCATGACCTTCCACAGCTTCCGGGTCGCGTCCTGGTGCCCCTGCGTGACGCCCGGCAGTTCGATCAGCAGCGTCTTCGGGAAAACCGACGACGTGTACCCCGGCAGGCCGTAGGAGATTTCCGCCACGCGCCTGACCGCCCGCTGGTACTGCTCCACCGGTCCCTTGCCCAGTGCGCCGGCGGCGTAGACCTTGATCTTGACCTCCCCGCCCGTCGCCTTGTCGAGGTCGTCGGCGAGCTTGAGGAAGATCGGCTTGTGGAGGATGTACTGCGGCGGCACGAAGCTCGCGAACTTGAGCACCGTTTCGGCCGGGGCCGGCTGGACGAACGCGGCGGCGACGGCCAGTGCCGCGGCCGGCAGACTCAGCATTCTGCGTTTCATGGTTGTAACTCCCTATTCGGATGTCTCTTGCGGGGTCCTGGCGGCGACCGAGAGCGCGTGCACCTGCCCGGCCAGCTCGTCCGCCAGACACGCATAGACCAGGCGCTGGCGTTCGACCCGGCTCTTGCCCTCGAAGGCGGACGCCGCGATCTCGACCCGGAAATGGCTCTCTCCGCCCTCCGGAGCGCCCGCGTGGCCGAGATGCAGATGGGACTGGTCGACGATATCGAGATATGTCGGGCGGAACGCCTCTTCCAGCTTGCCCCGGATCGTCTCCGCTACGCTCATGCCTGTGCCGTGCTTGCCTGCCCCCTGTGCCAATCGCATACTGCGCGCCATGGAGGGGAACGGCAACGCTTCTGTCGACCTTGGGGCCGAATGCGCGGCCCGCACCTGCGCCGCTCCCGGCTGCGACGGGCCGGCGGAGTACCGGGCCCCGCGCTCCCGCGAGCGGCTGGCCGACCATATGTGGTTGTGTCTCGAGCATGTTCGCGCGTACAACAAGGCTTGGGACTATTATGCCGGCATGAGCGTGGCCGAGATCGAGGCACACGTTCGCGCCGACACGACATGGCGGCGTCCGTCCTGGCCGTTCGGGACGGGGCAGGGCGGCGGTCGCGCCCAACCGTGCGATCCGTTCGACCTGTTCCCCGGCGAGCGGCGGGGCGCGCATGACGGAGGCGAGCGCTTGCTCCCGGCCGATCCGGCCGAGAAGCAGGCGCTCGACGCGATGAATCTGACCCCGCCGGTGACGGCGGAAAAAGTGAAGCTGCGCTACAAGGAGCTGGTCAAGCAATTGCACCCCGACGTCAATGGCGGGGACAGGCGCGCGGAGGAGCGGCTCAAGCGGGTCAACGACGCCTACAGGACGCTCAGCGCCGCGCGCACCGCCTAGCCGGCTTCACGTTACATTCACCAGGGATTGAGGGTTTATGTCAGCTGACAAGAGCAACGGGGCCAATGGCAGCGGGCCCGTGACGCCCGACATGACGGTGTCGGTTCGCCAGGTATTCGGGCTGGACACCGACTTGCAGGTGCCGGCGTTCAGCGTGCCGCCGTCGGACCACGTGCCGGACCTCGACGAGGCCTATTGCTTCGACCACGACACCACGCTCGCGATCCTGGTCGCGCTCAAGCACAATCGTCGCCTCCTGATCCAGGGCTATCACGGCACCGGCAAGTCGACCCACATCGAGCAGGTGGCCACGCGACTCAACTGGCCCTGCATCCGCGTCAATCTCGACAGCCATATCAGCCGCATCGACCTGATCGGCAAGGACGCGATCGTGCTCCGGGACGGCAAGCAGGTCACCGAGTTCCGCGAGGGCATCCTTCCATGGGCGCTGCAGAGCCCGTGCGCGCTGGTCTTCGACGAGTACGACGCCGGCCGGCCCGACGTGATGTTCGTCATCCAGCGCGTGCTGGAGGTCGACGGCAAGATGACGCTCCTCGACCAGAACCGGGTGATCCGGCCGCACCCCGCGTTCCGGCTGATGGCGACGGCCAACACCGTCGGGCTCGGCGACACCACCGGCCTCTATCACGGCACCCAGCAGATCAACCAGGGACAGCTCGACCGCTGGAACCTGGTGGCCACGCTCAACTACCTGCCGCGCGAGGACGAGGAGGAGATCGTCCTCTCCAAGGTGCCCGACTACGACGACGAGGGCGGCCGCAAGACCATCAGCGCGATGGTCTCCGTGGCCGACATGACCCGCGCGGGTTTCATGAACGGCGACATATCGACCGTCATGTCGCCCCGGACCGTCATCACCTGGGCCGAGAACAGCCGCCTGTTCGACGACATCGCGACCGCCTTCCGCATGACCTTCCTCAACAAGTGCGACGAGCTGGAGCGTCCGGCGGTGGCCGAGTACTACCAGCGCTGCATGGGCGAGGATCTGCCCGAGGCCACGGTCAAGTCCGGACAGGGCTAGGCGCCGCGCGGTTGCCCAGGTGAGCTCCACGACGGCCGATACCCCGATCGAGGCGTTCCGCCGCGTCACCGGCGCGGCGATGCGCGCCATCGCCCGGCGCGAGGACGTGACGGTCAATTTCGGCGCCGAGCCGCGGCTGATCGAGAACCAGGCCCGCTTGCCCGTTCCTTCCCGCGACCTGCCCGAAGGCGAGGTGTCGCAGCTGCGCGGCGAGGCCGATGCGATGGCGCTCAAGCTGCGCCATCACGATGTCGAGCTCCACGACCGGCGGGCGCCCGCCGGAGAGACGGCGCGGGCCGTGTTCGAATCGCTCGAACAGGTGAGGGTCGAGACCATCGGGGCCAGGCACATGGCCGGCGTCGCCGCCAATCTCGACGCGGCGCTGGCCGGACGCTGCCAGTCGCGCGGCTACGCCCGCATCACCGACGTCGAGGACGCGCCGATCGCCGAAGCCGTGGGGCTGATGGCGCGGGAGAAAT
The DNA here is from genome assembly GCA_028820505.1 of Defluviicoccus sp. Lineage (GTDB taxonomy): Bacteria > Pseudomonadota > Alphaproteobacteria > MPNO01 > MPNO01 > MPNO01. The sequence continues at coordinate 4,480 of JAPPIT010000149.1, read as the reverse complement.
GGTCCGGGAGATCGGTCCCCGAGGCGGCCCGCCCGCTGATGGATCTCTGGCGGGAGCAGATCGGCGACAGGATCGATGCCGATCTCTCCGCCCTCGAAGCGGCGATCGGCGATCAGGAAACCTTCGCGCGCACGGTCAACAAGCTGCTCTACGACCTCGACCTGCTGGACGAGGAGCCGGGGGAAGGCGAGAGCGAGTCGACCGACCAGGGCGAGGACAGCGAGGAATCCGACTCCGAGGACGAGGACGCCGAGGCCGCCGAGATGGAAGGCGCGGCCGCGGAGATGGAGGGCTCTCCCTCCTCCGATATGGAGGACGGGGAGGGCGAGGACTCCGAGGACTCGATGGCCGAACAGGTCCAGGAAGAGATGATGCCCGGGACCGGGGACGAGGAGGGCGAGCGCGCCCAGCGCCGGCGCGCCGACGGTTTCCTGCCCGACGAGGCCCGTCAGCCCGCCTACCGCCCCTATACGGAGGAATTCGACGAGATCGTGGACGCGGAGGAGCTCTGCGACGCCGACGAGCTGGGCCGGCTGCGCCAGCATCTCGACCAGCAACTGGCCCATCTCCAGGGGATCATCGCCCGGCTCGCCAACCGGCTGCAGCGGCGCCTGCTGGCGCAGCAGTCCCGGTCGTGGGAGTTCGACCTGGAAGAGGGGCTGCTCGACGCCGGGCGCCTCTCCCGTGTCGTCGTCAACCCGATGCACCCGCTCAGCTACAAGATCGAGAAGCAGACCGAGTTCCGCGATACCGTGGTGTCGCTGCTGATCGACAATTCGGGCTCGATGCGCGGCCGTCCGATCACGGTCGCCGCGATGAGCGCCGACATCCTTGCGCGAACGCTGGAGCGTTGCGGCGTGAAGGTCGAGATCCTCGGCTTCACGACGCGCGCCTGGAAGGGCGGCCAGGCGCGCGAGAAGTGGCTGTCGGAGGGCAAGACGCCCAACCCGGGCCGGCTCAACGATCTGCGCCACATCGTCTACAAGGACGCCGATGCGCCGTGGCGCCGCGCGCGCAAGTCGCTCGGACTGATGCTGCGTGAGGGGCTGCTGAAGGAAAATATCGACGGCGAGGCCCTGGTCTGGGCGCATCAGCGGCTCATCTCGCGGCCCGAGCAGCGCCGGATACTCATGGTGATCTCGGACGGCGCGCCGGTCGACGATTCGACGCTCTCGGTCAACCCGGGCAACTATCTCGAACGCCATCTGCGCGACGTCATCGCGTGGATCGAGGGCCAGTCGCCCGTCGAGCTGACGGCGATCGGCATCGGCCACGACGTCACCCGCTACTACAACCGCGCGGTCACGATCATGGACGCCGAGCAGCTCGGCGGCACCATGATGGGCCGGCTGACGGAACTGTTCGAGGAGGATCTCGGCGGACGCGCGGCGGTGGGAGAGCGCCTGATCGCCTGACGGCCGGGCGGTTCTCAGTTGGCCGCGGCGGCGGCTGCCTTCTTGATCCGGCGCTTGATACGCAACGCTTCCTCGGCGAGCTTCGAGTCCGGCGTGCCGAGGAGATAGGCGTCCAGCCCGCCATTATGCTCGATCGAGCGGATCGTCCGGGCGGTAAGGCGCAGCTTCACCGTCCTGCCGAGCGCGTCCGACATGAGCGAAGTCTGCTGCAGGTTCGGCAGAAAGCGCCGCCTGGTCTTGTTGTTGGCATGGCTGACATTGTTTCCGGTCAGCACACCCGTCCCCGTCACGCTGCAGCGCCGCGCCATCGTCCGCACTCCGTTCGGATGAAGGCGGCTTTTTAGTCGCCCGCCCGCACTGCCGTCAAGATGCCCGATAGCGGAGCGCGAGAGCCACCGCCAGCGAGGCGGCGGCGAGCATCGTGGCCGCGCCCAGCAGGAACGGCCAGTCGTGCCCCAGCCCCGCGAAGATCGAGCCGCTGAGCGCGGGGCCGAGGATCCGCCCCAACCCGCCGGAGGATTGCGAGATGCCGAGGAGGGCGCCGCGCTCGTGCGGGCGCGCCTGCTGCGAGATGAGGGAGGACAAGGAAGGGCCGCAGACCGATACGCCGGCGACGATCAGGCCCAGCCCCAGCATGACCGCAGGCATCCCCGAGGCGAATGGCAGGAGCAGGCAACCGGCCATCGTCGTGCTCATGCCCGCCGCCACCGTGTATCGCTCGCCGGCGAACCGGGCGATCGGCCCGACGGCCACGCCCTGCACCAGGACCGCCACCGCGCCCATGAAGGTGTACATGTAACCGTTCCGGGTCGGACCCCAGCCGAACCGGGCCTCCGACCACAAGGCGAAAACCGTCTCGATCCCGGCGAACACGAACGGCGTCGAGAAGACCAGCACGAGGAGCGGCGCGATCTCCGCCTCCCGGATGCGGCGCCACACCTGACTGCCGGGATTCGACCGGGCACGGGCGAGCTGCCCGCCGCTCGCGCTTTCGCGCAGCAGGATTACCGCCAGAACGAAAGCCGCCGCCGCCGCAGCCGCCGCGACGACGAACGGCAGGACGAAATCCGCCTGCAGCGGGTCCGGCCCGGCGAGCAGACCGCCGATCGCGGGCCCGACGACGAAGCCCAGCCCGGCCGCCGCCCCGACCCGGCCCATCGCGCCTGCCCGGCGGTCCGCTCCCACGAGGTCCGCCACATAGGCATGCGCCACGCCGATATTGCCGGCCATGATTCCACCGAAGGCGCGCGCCAGGAACAGCCCCGTCAGGGAATCCGTCTGCGCCAGCCAGACATAGGCGACGCACGATCCCAGCGAGGTCGCGAGCAGCACCGGCTTGCGCCCGATACGGTCGCTGACGCGGCCCCACACCGGCGCGAAGGCGAACTGGGCGGCGGTATAGCTCGCGGCGACGAGCGTGACCGTTCCCGGGCTCGCGCCGAAGGCCTGGGCGTAGAACGGCTGCAGCGGAAGGACGATCCCGAAGCCGATCAGGTCGACGAAAACGATGAGGAGCAGTGCTGGCACGGGATCCCTGAAGATGCGATCCGGTGAGCCGTGCGCCGCGCCGTCAGCCGGTCCGCACCGGCCGGCTACCAGGCAAAGCCCGGCAGGGTGAAGTTCGGCGCGGCCTCATGCGCGTCGATGAGAGCCGCCAGCGAGCCGTTATCGCCGATCTCGCCCGCGTGCAAACCGCCGAGGACCAGCGCGGAAGCGAGCCCGACCGCGTTCGCCCCCCTTATGTCGGTGCCCAGCGAATCGCCGATCGCCACCACGCGATCTCGCGGCGGCTCGCCGAGGCGGGACAGGCACAGCTCGTAAATCGCCGGGTGCGGCTTTCCGTGCCAGGCGACGCTGCCGCCAAGCGCCTGGTAGCGCACCGCCAGCGCCCCGGCGCACAGCATCTCCCTGTCGCCCTGCATGACGCTGAGGTCGGGGTTGGCGCATATCATGGGAAGGCCGAGCGCCGCCGCGCGCGCGAGGTCTTCCTCGTAATCGGCCAGCGCGGCGTCTCCGCGCCAGGGGCCGATATTGACGATGAAGTCGGCGTCCTCGAGCGCGTCCACGCCTTCCAGATCGAGCCCCGTCAGGATGTCGTTCTCCATCGTTTCGCCCAGCACGATGCAACGCCGCCGCAGCGCGGCGTGAAAGGAATCCGCGCGGTCGGCGAGCGCCGCATGGACCGACTCGCCCGAAGAGACGATGTTTTGCCGGTGGCGTTCCGGCAGGCCGAGCCGCGCGAGCATGCGCGCCACGTTCCGCGACCGCCGCGGCGCGTTGGTCAGGAACGCCACGCCCTTGCCCCGTTCGGCCAGCCGGTCGAGCGTGTCGGCGACCCCCGGATAGAGCCGGAGTCCGTCATGGAGGACGCCCCACACGTCGACGATGAAACCGTCGAAGGTCTCCGCCAGGGGCTTCACGCCGGGCAGCGCAACGGGGTTTTCGACCATGCCGTCTGGATGCCACGCCCGCCGGCAAAAGGAAAGCGCCTCGCGATTGCCCGGCTTCCGGGCGTGCTCTATATCGGTTGCCACGCAAGCGGGGGCCGAAGCACTTGTCTGGCGCCATCGAGCAGATCGAGAGCATCGACGAAGCCAAGCGCAACATCGTCGAGGAGTTCGCCTTTCTCGGCGACTGGGTGCAGCGCTACGAATACATCGTCGATCTCGGCAAGGGCCTCGACGGGCTCGACGAGGCGGAGAAGGTGGACGACCGGCTGGTGCCCGGCTGCCAGTCGCGCGTCTGGTTCTACGCCGACCGGGACGGGCCCCGGCTGAACTTTCGGGCCGACAGCGACGCGATCATCGTCCGGGGGCTGATCGCCCTCCTGCTCCGGATCTATTCCGGCCGCACGCCCGACGAGATCCTCGCGACCCCGCCATCGTTCTTCGAGGCGCTCGAGCTCGGCTCGCATCTGAGCGGCAGCCGCGCCAACGGCCTCCACGCGATGGTGCAGCGGATCCACGAGCTGGCCTCGACGGAGGGTAACGCCTAGGGCGGATCCGTTTTGGTTGGAACCGCTTCATCCGTTCTCTTCCGTCATGGTCGGCGAAGGCCGACCATCC
>JAPPIT010000008.1 GCA_028820505.1 Defluviicoccus sp. | reverse complement strand
CCAACCCCGAGTTCAAAAAACATCGAATCCCGGCACCGTAAAGGCGCCGAACCGCAGCCCCTGCGCGGTCGAAAGCCAACCGATTTAATCGACCTGTCACGAATAGGTGCGGCTAGTCCGGCGGGCCTTCCTAATCACCCGCGACAGCCGGATAATTGTCATTCCAATTGAATGGATGATACCTCAGATTTCTTGTAATTGTATGATCGCCAACGACCTGCGGCCGAGGATCGAAGATTTTTGCGTCTTTCGGACGAAATTTTACATTTGCAATGTGGTGGGGTGGTGGATTTTCCAGTACGTCGGTATTTCCTTCGATGTTCAGAACATCGTCTCGCATCCGATCGAGCCAACCCTCGTCCTCATAGGCGGTCAACACTCTCTCAAGTTCAGCGATAGTAGGGATGTAGACATCGCTGATCTCGCCGATGAGTAGAATTTGTCCTTCCGGGGTTAGCGTATAGAGGAGAATTGAACAATTTTGCCCGGAGTAACTTGAAAAGAACTTGTTGATCGGCTGTAGAAATCCGTACCGGTGACCGTCGATCAACCAGTCGTATTTGAACAGCCATTCCTCGTGACCGAACCCATGTATTCCGTAGTACGATTTGGGACCGTCGGTAGCTGTGCCCGTCGGAGACTCCCATCCATCAGTATTCCAACAAATCCTGCAGAACTTGTCTTGCATTGATTTACTCCCTCCTCGATGTCGGAATGCTCTCGCTTCGTCCAAGACGTCTTGGGCAGCGAAACTGCCAAGAGGTGGAACGCCTTATCCGTCGGCTATTTCAATCAGCAGCCGGCAATGGTCGCTCGATCCCCATTCGTCGACGTCGTTCAGAGCGCGCACCGTGATCTTCTCGTGAAAGCCGCGAGACGCGAAGACGTAGTCGAGCTGACGGTTAGCCTCTCCCGGAGATTGCCGCGCGGTCCGGTAGGTCGGAACATTCCGGGTATCGGCCGGAACGTCGGGTTGGGGCGATGCCGCCGGCCGGCCGTTCGGCGTCTGCGGCCCGAGGAACGCCAGGCCGAGCGCTTCGAACCGGTCCCAGACCGTGCGCTCCCGTTCGACCCACGACAGCCTCCGGCCGGTCGCGCCGTGGAACATGTTGAGATCGCCCGCGGCGAGTATGCGGTGTCGCGACGGATCTTCGTAATCGATGAAGGTCGACAGGTCCGAAAGGATGCGGTGCGCCGAAACATCGGAAGCGATCCCCGGATTCTTTCCGGTGGACGGATTAGCCTTGATCCAGGCCGCATACATGGACACCGCCACGAACGCCTCCCGAGGCCGGCCGCGCGGCGCTACTCGCGCGGCAGCCATGGTTCCGATACCGCTCACGCCGACCTCGCGTACCCCGAAGCCTCCGGACTTTGGAGGAGCTTGCCGGAACCATTCCATTTCGACCCGGTCGGACAGCTGCACGACCAGCGGCCAGCGGTCGCATAAGCTCCGGTCCCAGCCGATGTCGTTCTCATAACGGAACGGGCGCGCGAGATCGCCGGGCGGGTTTCCGGTCTCCTGCAACAGCGCCACATCCGCCTCTCCCCGGCGCGCCATCTCCGCCAGTTCGCGCCAGGGTGCGGTCCATTTGGCGATGTTCCAACTCACAACCCTGATCATCCGGTGGGCTCCTTTCCGGTTCCAAGGTACGCACGCGCCGCGGCGCGATGCAACGCGGCGAGGAAGGAGGCCGGCCGGGCCTGGAGCCTGGTCGATATCCACGTGCCCGGGACCGACAAGGCACTCGCCGCCAACGGCTTCTCGTTCCACCTGCGGCGCGACCGGCTGCGCCGGGTCCGCCGCCGCGAGGGCCGCTACCTGCTGCGATCCAACATGACCGCCGAGGACCCCGCCACGCTGTGGCGCCTGTACATGCAGCTGACCGAGATCGAGCAGGCGTTCAAGGAGCTCAAGCACGACCTCGCGATCCGGCCGATCTTCCACCAGCGCGAGGAGCGGATCGAGGCGCACATCTTCGTCTCGTTCATCGCCTACTGCCTGCTGGTGACGCTCAAGAACCTCGCCCGGCCACAGGCCAGCGGCCTCACGCCGCGCGCCATCATCGAGGCGTTCGCCACCATCCAGATGGTCGACGTGCATCTGCCGACCACCGACGGCCGGCACCTGGTCCTGCCGCGCCACACCCGGCCGAACAAGGAGCACGAGCTTCTGCTGCACCAACTCGGCATGACCCTGCCGCAACAGCCCGCGCCGCGGATCGCCGCCTGACGGCGCGCGAACCGGCCCCTCCGTTCGGCGCCCTGTAGTGCCGACCCTCGGGGGCCGGATCACGGAAAATCAATGGGTTAGCGTCCTCGAAACCCCCGAGTTGCGGAAGTCGGGGTAATGCCGGGCATTAACCCCACACCGTAACGTGTCGCGCTTCACTGAAGTTTACCGCCGAATGATCCGGCAGCCTTCGTTGTGCCTATAGTGAAGTAATACGTTCCGCCAGACTCGCCCCCTCGATTACCGAAGAATCCGCCTCGCATTCCGCCACTATTCGCACGGCCGTGCGAGTAAAGGCCAACTGGCGACGGCGGAACACCTCCCGGAGTTAAGGCAAAACCGGAGTTGAATACTCGAATAGAGTCACCTCTCGGGTATGCTTGCCCCGCAATGTTCCGTGTGGCCGTGACATCACCCTCGAACGTATTTCCTTCGATGAGGCCAGTTATTTCCACAGCATCAGCATAGTTCGCAGAAACACAGACGATCGCGCAATTGTCTTGAGGCGGAACTGCGAATGACGACCGATTTGGATCGGGCGGGGAGAGTGTGAGCAATATATCGCCGTCACCGCCCATGGCGCTCACCCCGAATATTGAAGAGCCAAAACTAGCCAGAATCTGTGCGCCTCCAACAACATGAGACACGCCAACACCTTCCTTGTCGACGTAGCCGGTATATTGACCTTGCCAAGTAGCAGTCCCCGCTGCAGGCAAATTCGAGACGGGAGTCAACCCCGTGTCGGCGTAGGGAGCTACAAAAGCACCAAAGTCTTGTCCGATCCTGAACCCTGGATTGGGACTTACAACCCCCTTGGCCCAAGAGCCGAACTGAATGTAGCTGTATCCATCGTCTTGGCCGAAGTAGTGAACCTCCGTCGCTGGTCCACTGGTCGCTCCGGCCGAATCATAAGCGCGGTAATGTCCCACCCGACCGCCTACCTGCGAGACAAGATCGAAGCTGATCGTCTGGTTTCCGACTGTGATGGCGTCGGTGGATACCGTGACCGGAAGCGAACCGAAGATGTCGCCGTCCGCACTCACGGTAAAGGCCGCATTGCTCCCCGATAGTACGTCGCCGTCCGGCATTTGACTCCCGTCACCACCACTGGGCGGCATCATCGAGGGTGGTCCACCCCCCCTCCCACCGCCGCATCCTGTAAGCAATCCAATCGCGAGCACGGCAGCTAAGGAGCGCAATGCACCAAACGAACCGAAAGGTCGTCTGTAGGTACGTTTCGTCGCTGTCATCTTTCTCTCTTCCTTGTTCGGTGATTTTGGTATTTGAACACCCGTTTCACTTGTCGGCTGGGGTTGGATCTTCACTGTCTCTTCGCTCCGAAGGCCCCGCTGTCGATGTAACCGAAAGAAAAGGTGCCAACGACTTCTTCGTGGTTCGGCCCTGAAAATGCAGCGCCTATTTCCATTGTTTCGTGCTGGAAGCCACCATTCCCGAGATCGACCTGCTCCGTGTGGCTCTCTCCAAACTGGCCGTCCTTGACGGCAAGGCCGTTCCACATAAGGTCGGGATGCCTTTCTGCCGAGGCGATATCGTGGATGTTGGTGAAGGAAACATCGACAATTGGGGTGGTAAGATCGTCGATTGAGATCTGTGCATCACCGAGGAACCGAACTACGGAATCGGGATTGGAGTCATAACTGATGCCGGTCATGATACCGGCCCATGTTGCGGATCCTGTTCCCATTGGATTGGTTCCGGATGCCCGTGCAAGGGCGTCGGCGTATATGTCTGGACTGCCGGAGTTATATACGGGGCTGCTTCCTGAACAACCGGAGTTTGCGGTATCGCAGGATAATACCGAATTAACCTGGAAGTAGGAATGGTCCATCCATCCTCCGAGGGATGTAACGTCTTCCAGGGCGGTATATTGAACGAGCGGTGGCGGAGTACACCCCGCGCCTACGCAAGAGGTGGTGTATTCAGCTTCAGGATTAACGAACCTTGATGTGGCAGTGAACACGTTCACGCCGTTATGGTTCATCACGGGTCGGTAGGAAGAGGCACGGAATGAGTTAGCGACCCCGGGGGCAATGTCTGACCAAGCGAATTCGTGTGCGGTTCCCTGTGGTTGTATTCCATCAGGAAAGAAAAAATTTCCGGGGACGTCAACAAAGTGAGTGGTGGCAAACAATGTCTCCAGGGCAGCTTGCTTCATTTGTGCCGGTGTCATGTACAGGGCAGGATCGCCGTCCGTGTATAGCCGGAGCTTGTCTACGAGCGACAGCGATGAGCTTGGCGTCAATTCGGTCGAGCCAAAATAGGTCTCGCCGGCGGTTCCGTCGTAGAATTCGATGAAGATGTAGCGACCCTTGGCGAGAATGGCCGCTGTGATGGAGATGGTGTAGCTGCCTGGTCGTCCGGGAATCTCGACCCCGGCAGCGTCATAGACGCGTATGTGCGGATTTGCGTTTCCCGTCGTGGTAATTGTCAGAGTGCCCTCGGCTGCGACGGGGAGCCGGAAGTAGTCGGCGTCTGTCGCGGAAGCGATTCTTCCGGCGAAGGCTTCGTTCAGGGCGATGGAGCTTGCAGTGGCTGTCGTGTCACCATGATCTGTGGATGGGACCATGGGGATCTGCGGCGACGGATCGTCCCTCATAACGGTGTTTCGGTCGCCTCCCGATCCACCACCTCCACAGGCGGCAAGTGTAAAGGCGATGGCAGCGGCGATGATGAAGCGATTGAACATGGTCCCTGTCTCCAGCCGGTTGCGTAGCCCGGTGCCGGCTGGCGCCGGGCCGTTGCAAACACACCCTGGAATCAGGCGGTTTCCGCTTATTCGCCAAGCGCGGGGAGCTACCCCTCGCCGGGTATCAGGCTGTTCTATTCAGCGGACGACCCGACGGAGCGGGAAGCCCGTGGTGTGCCCTACACTTATCGCTTCGATGGCACTTGAAAGGTCGTGGGAGGTCGCTTTCTCTCCTGTTCAAGTGGTTACTATAGTTGGCTTTTCTGGATTTGTCGAGATGTATTGTGGGGTTTCGATGTAGACTTAATTATCGTCGTTGCCGGGTTTCCGCGTTGCATCTGGGGAAGTAGCTCTGGCGTTGCCTGAGATCGGGATGTAGCATCCAGTTGGCGCGGGCGATGGCTGTTGGGAGCTACAACGGGGATACAAGATCGGTATGCCGTACAGTATGCTCGCAGGAATCGCTTCGCATTACCGTCCGAGCGGATGCCCTCTTGTAGGGGCGGTTTCGGCATGATCGGCGACAGCCGCCGCCAGCGCGCGGCGATGGCGGCCGACGCGGAGTAGGAGCGGATCGGCCGGGCGGTGGATGCGGCGGGGATGGACCGCTCGCGGTATGGCGCCCTCCCCCGCGCTCTCGCCTCAAGCCGCGTTCAGAACCCGATCCGGAGGCCGATACCCAGATAGTTGCCGCCCACCTCGGCGTCGAACGGCGTTCCCGTCACCGCACCCCTGAAGGTCGGGTCGGCGGTGGCGAAGTGGCGAAAGTCCAGGCTGACGACGATGGGCCGATCATCTGCGCCGCCGATCTCGTAGCCGAGGCCGGCGCCCAGCTGGTAGGCGAACACGGTATCGTCGTCGTCCGTGGTCCGCCGGCCGCCGCTGCTCGCCCTCATCGAAACCCGGCTCAGCCCGATGCCCCCGCCGAGATAGGGCTTCAAGCCGAGGCCCAGGTCGAAATCCTGGAACAGGTTGACCATCAGCGTGACCGACGACACGCCGCCGTCCGCCGGGTGGGTTCCCTTCAGGCTTTCCAGAGCGGCCGGGTCCTGGCGCAGTTCGGGGGGAAGGAGTTCGGCGAGGCTGCCGGGCTCCTTCACCGCGATCTCGTCGAAATCGTGCTCGCGGTAGCTCAGCTCGGCCTCGACGCGCAGCCCGTCGGCGAACCGGTAGCCGAGCGCGCCGGCGAAGGCGGTCCCACGGTCGTAGGTGCCGGTGCCGTCGAACGGGGACGGGTAGGTCTCGCTCGGCTGTGCCGTGATGTCGGAATCCTCCGCGAAGACGAGGCCGCCGCCGAGACCGACATAGAAGCCGCCGTCAGCAGCCAGCGCGCCGGTTGTCGCGAGGCAGAGACAGATCGCCGCCGCGCCCCCGATCGGACCCGACGACCTCGTCCGCAACCCCCTCGCCGTTCGCTCCGCACCGGGCGCTTCCGCCCCGCCGCCCCGGCAATCCCCACCGTTCATGACGCTCGCTCCTTCTCCGGCGGCCGTGGCCGCGCCACGGCATCGCCACGCGCCCAACGATAGAAAATCCGCGCCCCATAATTCCAAGACCGAGTTCTCATGAAGCCGATAGGAAATCCCGATAGGTCCGGATCGAGACATCCGGTCCCGGGTTCCACGGTCGAGCCCGGACCCGCCGCGAACGCCATCGCGGGGCCGGTTTCGGGTCTGCCGCGCTCCGTCGCCGCGGCAATCCAGGCACCGCGACCCGGCGACCCCGAGCGACGATGGGGTTCTTCGCGGTCCCCGGCACGATCGTCGACGGTTTACCCGGTCTCCGGGTTGAGGATCCCGGTTTCGACATGGCGCCGGAATTCAGCCGCGTCGGCGAAACACCGGAACCCGGCGGCGCTCGCCGGCGAGAGCATCTCGGCGGGTTCGTTCGGGAGGATGGCGACCGGTTCGGCGAGGCCGGGCTGGAGACCGTCGGCTCGCGTCACGGAGAGCCCTGCCTCATCGCGCGGTCGCCCTTTCCCTGCCCTGTCGCCAACGCCATCCGATTGCGGCGCGCGACCGCCGGCGCCGCTCGCCTGCGCATCGCGGGCGGCAGGCCTCAGTTCCCGGGCGGGCGGCTCGCCGGCGAGGGAAGCGGGCCGGATTCGCCGGTCTCCCGGAAGGGTTCGCTCAGGCCGAGAAAGGACCCCACGAATTCGCCCTCACTGCCGTCGCTTTCCGTGAAAGAGACGCCATTGAAGCCCGCCACCAGCCGCGGGGCTCCCTCCGTGTCCTGGCGGCTCGAGAACGCGCCGCCCCAGAAGCCGTCGGACTCCGCGACGGTTCGCGTCGGGTGTTTCACCGTCACCCTGTCGCGCTCGAAGGTGCCGTCCTCCCGCACGATCGCGCTGGCGAGATGAAGCTCGTAATCCCGGGCCACGCCCCGCGCGTCCCCCAGCTCCGGGCCGAGGATGACGCCGAAATGCGCGCGCCTCGTGTCGAGATCGCCCACGCACCCGATACAGCCTCTCACGCTGCGGTCTCCGAAATCCGCGGTCAGCGTCAGAACCCCCTGGTATTCCTCGATCACGAAGCCTTGCCCATTTTCTCCCGGGCCGCCGCCGGGCACGTAGCTGTAGAGCCCTCCCGCCTGACCGGTGTAGGTGGCGGTCCCGTCCACGGGCAGTACCGGCGGGACGCCGTGATCGATCTCCGGTCCGTCCACGACGGCATACCGCACCGAATCCGCCAACGACAGTTCGGGCGGATGCCGGTCCGGGAAATACGCCCACCAGCCGAACACGAGATAGTCCGCCGGGTTTGCCGGGTCCCAGCTCAACAGGCCGTGGGCAAGCGACGCGCCCTCCTTCCGATCCTTGAAAAACGTGATCGCCTGTGCCCGATGGCCCGGCAGCGGCGTCGTTGCCGGCGAGGCCGTGTAGACATCGTCGTTCGTATTGACGGAGAGTTCGGTTCCGTCCTCCAGCTCCACGAAGAACCGCAGCGTCCCGCCGTCGAATTCCGAGTTCCGTTCCAACTGTATCCGGTCTTCCGGAGGGTGCTCGACCCGATCGGCGCAGGCGGTCGCCGCCAGCGCGGCGGCCAGCAGGACGGAAACCGGTTTCATGGAAGATGCCCGGGACATGTCGACAATCCGCATCGTTGAAAAAGACAGGGAGGCCCGTGGCGTCGGGGCACCGTCACGAACGCAGCCTATTCGAGACCGGCCGGCGTCGACAAGGTCGCGGGATCGCGGACCGTTGCCGAGGCGGCGCTGTCGACGCCGCGGCCGGTTCTCGATGCGGCGCCCGGCGTCGCGCGCACCGCTCAGCCCTTCCGGGGAACGCGGGTCTCGCTTCGGTAGAGCGACCATGTCAGCCCGAGCCCGACAGCCCAGTTGAGACGCTCGCGAAACAGCGGGCTGCCGGTGTTGGCCGCACCGCCATGGAAGGACAGATCGCCGCCCGCGAAGACGTTCAGGCGCTCGCTCGCCGGCCACGCGAACCCGACGGAGAGGTCGGTGCCGAGATATCCGCCCGAGGCGTCGTGGGCAGGCCGTTCGGCGGTCCGGTACGCGGGGTCGACCTCGTAGAAATAGTCCTGCAGGCGCTCCCCGGCGAAGGCGGCGGCAAGCGAAGCCGAGAAACCGAGCCCCATGCCGAAGAAACCCCGACGCTCATACGTCAGTTCGGGATCGACGACGATGCCGCGATAGTCGATCCGGCTTAAGTCGGTGGAGAAAACCGCCCGGACCGGTATTCCGAGCGTGACCCTGCCACCGCCGAACGGACCCAGATCGAACCTGGCCCGAGGGCCGACCTCGAAGAGATAGCCCAGATCCGGCATGCCGCGGCGCGCCCGGTTGCCGTCGGAGTCGACATCGAACGAGCCGTCGATGCCGATGTCGAGCTCGAAAGCGCCTTCGTCGACGATCAGGCCCCGGGCGAGGCCGTCCTCGCCCAGCCGGAAGATGTCGCCCCGATAGATGATGTATGGAAGCCCGAGACCCCGCACGGACCGCTCGTCCGCGGCCGGGTAGTCCGCGCCGTACATCCCGCCGCCGCCGATGCCGACCTCCCACAGCGGCGCCGTCCGGGCAGGCGCCTTCGCCGGTTCGGCATGCGCGTGCCATTCCGTCGAAGCCGACCCCATGAGCAACGCGGCGGACGCCAGCGTCACGGAGAGACACCGCCGCGCGCGTCCCGCCAACCGCGTCATGCGCCGTCTGGAAGAGTTCGACATCGCACTTCCGTTTCCATGCAGTCGCCCGGGCACCCAGGTTCGCATTCAATGGAATCCGCCGTACCGTAGCGCGGAGTCGCGCTGGCGTCTTGTGAGACCGTCATACCAGCGGGGCGCGATCGTCGCGAAGGTCGCTGTCTCTCCATCGGGGATCCTCGGCTTCCTGCGCGACATCCAGCGCCGCTTCGAGACCGCAATCCTGCCCGTCCACCACGCCAGAAAGAGCGGCGTCACCCGCCCCGGCCAGGCCCTGCGGGGAAGCTCCGAACTGCATGACTATGCTTCACACTGCACCTCATTATCCGGTGGACCGGCAAGTTCGGGGAAACGCCTTCGTTTTGAAAGCTCTCGCCTTGGTTGCTTGGTCGGTGGGGGATCGGGAATCTCGATCAAGTAGTCGGGTCTGTCGTTGTACGTGTAGCGAAAAAAAACTTAGGTGAAGTGGTTGTTGGATCTGATTTGACCTTCGATATTTCTTCGATTTATTGTTATTATACTTAGTGTTGGATTGTGTCTCTACTATTTAGTATAGGTTTTCTAAACTATCGATTGGGGCTGGATGTCTGGGAATTCTGTTGCGTTGGGGTGTTGGTTTTGGGAGGATTTTGGGGGTTTCTGGGACTTGGGCACAGGGGGACCATGGGGTTGAGGGGGCTCCCTGGTGGGCCATCCCGGGCAAGGTTAAATGGACGGGGCGGGACATGGCGGCGCGACCGAAGGGGGCGAGGCGGAAGGCCCGCACGGTGATGGCGACCGACGCCGAGTGGGCGCGCATCGGCGAGGCCGCGGCGGCGGCGGGGCTGTCGATCTCCGAGCATGTGGTGCGCAGCGGCAGCGTTCCGGGCGAGCCGGAGGAGGCGCAGGGCCTGCCGGTTTCGGTGCTGCGCCGGGTGGCGCGGGGGGTGCTGGCGCTGGAGGAGATCGAGGGTCGGCGGCTCGAGCTCCAGGGGGCCGGGGAGGACTGGCGCCGCGCGCTGGAGGACGTCGATGCCTGGATCGACGGCGAGGCCGGGATCGGGTGAGGCGGTGGAGCTTTCGCGCCAGCGCGGCATCTACTGCCTCCCGGAGACCTGGGAGAAAATACGTCGGCGCGCGCGGAAGGAGCGCATGCCGGTCTCGCGGCTGGGGGTCTTGTGCTGTCTCCGGGCGGCCCGGGGCGATGGCGCTCCGTCGGAGCCGCCGGGCCACCCCCTGACGCTTCCCGAGGACCGTCAGCTTGGGCTCTACGAGGATGCGCGGCTTCTTGCGCGCGCGGGGCGTTTCCCGGTCGGGGGGACGACGGTCGCGGTCCATGAGGCGGTGCGCTTCCTGCTCCGCTCGGAAGGGGACGGGGAGGCATGAGGAAGCCGCGGGCAAAATCGCGGGGCCGGTCGTATACGATCTCGTGCACCGACGGGGAGTGGGAGGCGATCGAGGCGGGCGCGGCCAGGGTGGGGAAGAAGATCTCGCCGTGGTTCGTGGAGTGCGCGCTCAACGTCGACCCGTGGCCGGAGAGGCACCGCCGGCTGGTGCTGGACGAGAAGCAGCAGCGCGCCGTGGTGCGGGGGGTCGGGGAGATCGCCCGCGGGCTGGGCGCGGAACCCGCACCCGTCTCGGGACAGGCCAGCGGGACGCCGCCGCGATTCGTCGCGGAGCTTCGCGCGCTGTTCGAGAGGCGGCTTCGGGGGATGGCGGCGCGGGGAAAGCGTGAGGAGGCGATGTCCCTTCTGCGCGAGGCGGTCGGCGACGAGCGCGCCGGGGCGATCGCCGCCGCCGTCATCCCCGAGGCGCCCGTGACGCCGGAGACGCCTGCGCCGGCGGAAATGCCGGAGACGCCGAACGAGAGCGCGACCGGCGGGGAGCCCGGACCGGACCCCGAACCCGGAACCGACGCCGAACCGCAGGGCAGGCTGTTGTGAGCTTCCGGACGGGCCGGGGGTGCATCGGGTATGCCGCGGCGCTCAGTCGTATTCTGCGTCGCCGGGATGCGGCCGCGCCGGCGTGGGCGCGCGCGCGTCGGAGGATTTCGGCGGCAGGGAGATCTCCGGCGCGAGGTCGGCGAGCTCGATGAATTCGTCGGCCTGGCGGCGCAGCTCGTC
>JAPPIT010000115.1 GCA_028820505.1 Defluviicoccus sp. | reverse complement strand
GAACGCTCAATCGCTGAATCCACCACTCTCATCACTGCGTGAACGAACGCTTTCGCGTTCCCGGTCGGCCGCCGATTCGCTATTCGTCGTAAGCGTAAGATGGGCGTAAGCGACCGGAGTCGTTCTCCAGGGTCTTGTACCGTAGCTAAAGGCGGGTTTCAAGAGGCGTCGATGTGGGTGCAAGCCATTGTGGTATAGGTAATAATCATAGAAATGTCGCCTCCTGCGTTCTAGAGGTGTCTCAAGGGTACTCGTGTCCAGATATCCGAAAATCGCTGTCAATTTAAGTGCCGCCGACATCGATGCCGATACGGTAGGCGGATTCGCCGCCCGCGCGCGGTTCCGTCACGCCGCCACTTACCCGCTGGCCCGCAGTTGCGCGAGACGTCGTTCGAGGTTGGGACGCCAGCCGCCGGCCTCGACAATGGCCTGAAGACGCGCGTCGAGCGGCCGGAAGCGCCGCGACAGGTTGCGCGTCAGGTTGTTGAACTCCCCGGTCCGGAAATCGACCTCGAGGTCGTCGCCGGTCTCGACATCGCCCGTCACGCCCGCGCAGCCGGAAAGGAAGGGCAGTCCGGCGTTGATGGCATTTCGGAAGCTGCCCCGTGGGATGCTCTCCGCAATCAGCCCGAGCCCGTGCCCGACAATGCCGAGAAAGCCCTGGATATGGGGGTTCCCCTGGCCGAAACGCTTGCCGGCCACGATGACATCGCCGGGCGATACCTTGCGCGGGAAATCGGGATCGACCCCGGTCATCAGCCAGTCGCGCAGCACGGTCGGGTCCAGCTCCCGCTCTATCGCGAAGCGAAGCGGCATGACATCCCCGTCGATGCCGAGATTGTCGCCGAACTTCCAGCACTTGCCCCTGTAGATCCAGTTCACGGCGTCTCCCTCGAACCGGCCCCCCGGTCCTTCAGTCGAGAAAATCCCTGGGGTCAGTGATCTTTCCGGTCACCGCCGATGCCGCCACCGTCGCCGCGCTGGCGAGGAAGATCTCGGCCTTGGACGAACCGAGGCGCCCGTAATCGTTGCGCGTGCCGGTGTTGATCGACGTCTCGCCGTCGGTGACGCCGCCGATGCGCCCCCCGGCGCAGGGACCGCAGCCCGGCTGGGTGATCATCGCGCCGGCCTCGACGAACAGGCGCAGCAGCCCTTCCGACTCGGCCGCGGCCATGATGTCCTGCGTGCCCGGCGTGACGATGAAACGTACCCGGGAATGAACCCTGTTGCCGGACAGGATCTCCGCCGCGGCCCGCAAATCGGCCAGGTTGGCCGCGGCGCAGGAGCCCACGAACGCGTGGTCGACCGCCCGGCCGGCGACCTCGGAAACGCCGACGACACAGTCGGGCGTGGGCGGCACGGCGACTTGCGGTTCGATCACGTCGAGGTCGTACTCGACGACTTCGCGGAACGCGGCATCGGGGTCCGAGACGACCGGCTCCACCGGACCGTCGATGCGACCGGACAGGTAATCGAGCGTCGCCTCGTCGGGCTCGACCAGGACCGACTTGGCGCCGATGTCGATCGGGGTGTTGCACAGCGTGTGCCGGCCCGCGATGTCGATCGATGCAAGCGCGGGCCCGCCATATTCGACGACCGAATAGTCGACCCGCTCGGCGCCGAGGTCGCAGATCAGCTTCTGCGCGACATCGCGAATGCCGGTGCCCGGGGACAGCTCGCCGGTCAGGTTGACGCGCACCGTCTCGGGCGTGCGCAGCCACACCGATCCGCACGCCAGGACCTCGGTGATCTCGATCAGCAGCGGGATCGCGAGCGCCCCCACGGCGCCGAAATTGGTCACATGCACGTCATAGGCTTCGACGAACATGCCGGGCCTGACGAACCCCATCTCGACGGGAAACACGTGACCGTGCCCGCCCCTTCCCGCGTCGAAGAAGTGCGTGATGCCGTATTTCGAGACGATTTCGCGAACCTTCTTCTGCCGTTCCGTCGCCTGCGGGCTGACCGCGACGGGCTCGTGGTCGGTGCAGATGAGAACCTTGTCGGCATCGTAAAGCCGCTCGACGCCAAGCTCCGCGAGCGCCCGGTCGAAATTGACCACATACCAGTCGTGGATCGTGACCAGCTCGGGCTCCGGATAGACGATGTCGCCGGCCGAGACGTCGTCCCCCGTCACCCGCGACAGTATCTTCTCCGTGATCGTCCGGCCCATCCCCCGCTACTCCGGCGCGGCAAGGCCCAGAACGCTCGCCAGCGGCTCGCCGTCGCGGACCCGCGCGTCGCGCTCGCCTTCGATCCGCCGCTGATCGCGCGCGCGATCGCACACCTCCGCGCCTTCGGCCGAGGGGACGACCACGATGCCGTCGCGGTCGCCCACGACATAGTCGCCCGGCGAGACGGCAACCCCGCCGACCGACACCGGAACGCCGCGCCAGCCTTCGTGATTCTTGACCGTTCCGCGGGCCGCCACGCCGGCCGCATAGACGGCGACGCCCGCGGCGACCAGATCGTCCACATCCCGCACGCAGCCGTTGGTCACGCACCCGGCCAGGCCGCGCAGGCTGCAGACCAGGGACGACGTGCCGCCCCACACCGCCCCGCGATCGGTTCCGCCCGCGTCTATCACCAGCACGGAGCCCGGCGGCGCATCGTCCAGAGCGCGGATCACCCCGGTCGTGTCGCTGGGAAAGGTCTTCACCGTATAGGCGATCCCGGAAAGCCTCGCGGCGGACACGACAGGGCGAATATCGGGCGACATGTCGCCTCGCTTCCCCGCCGCCTCGTAGATTGTCGCGGTGGGATAGCGCCCGAGCGTCTCGGCGATTTGCTCCGGTGTCATCGATCGCCTGCGTTCCGGGGTGGCAGAGGACGCTCCGCCCCGCCGGGCGAATGCCGGATCGAGCGTAGGGGCCGCCGCTCGGACGTGTCAATCGACGGCAGGCGTGTGTTTCCGTTCAGCCCTCGCCGCCGCCGAAGCCGCCGCCCATATCGATGCCTCCGAATCCACCGGCGTCGTGGCCGCCATCCACCCCCCCGCCATGCTCCATCGGCGGGTGATCGCTGGCAGCACCCCCCAGGAAAAAGCCGCTCATCAGGGTCATGCCGGCGGCGTGCGTCATGTGGCGCTCGCTCAAGATTCGTTCGGCGCGTTCCACCTCTTCCGGGTCGTCGGACAGCTTCGCCGCTTGCGCCGCCGCCAACTCCTGGCGCAGCCGCTGGTACTTTCGCCATAGCCGATGAATGCGCCAGACGGTGAAGACGATGATCGCCGCGATGGTCAGCCCGAGTACCGCCTCACCGACTTCGAGCCGCACCAGCAAGAACCAGGCCAGAGCGCCTAGCAGTGCTCCATCGATCAAACGGCGTAGCATTTCTTCCTCCCAACCATGGCCGCTCTATCGGACATTTCCCGACAGCCTCATGGTGCAACCGATCGTAGGTGAGACCTGCCATCGATGGGAAGAATTTTCCTTGCCGGCCCACGTCGTGCCGCTCCTGTGCCGATACGTGCGCGGTCACGACGGCGCGCCGGCGGTCATTCGGGCAACCGCTTCGGTCCACGTCACGTCCAGGAGAGCGTCGTCGAGGGCGACCAGGGCTTGGCAAGTTTCGGCCATCCGCGGGTAGACCGCGGCGGCGATCCCGTGCAGCTTGTCGAGGATCTCCGACGGCGCGAACGGGCGGTCCGGACCGCCCCGTGCGCTTCGGCATTCCGCCTGGAGACACTCCCCGGTCCGCAGAAGCCAGGTGACCCGGGCCGGCCGGTCCTCGGGCCACGGACGTTCCGGCTCGTAAAGCTCGAGCACGACACGCTCGCGCAGCTCAGCGATTGCCGGATCCGTCAACGTGGCGGCGGAGAACGCCTCGGCGCCGGTGTGGCGGAGATGGCTGACGCTGGCCACGATGTGCGGCAACGAGAACTTTGCGGCAAGGCCGGTCGCAGGCCGCCTGTTCTCCAGGGTCAGCCCGCGCCGATGGGTCTCCACGACGATGCGCTCGATATCGCTTGCGGCCTCGATGTCCGGTCGTCGCGCCAGCAGGTCCTCCAGCGATTCCACGGCGGCGTGCGCGTACTGGCAGCAGGCGTAGATCTTGTGGAAACCGTCCACGATGCCCCAGGACCGGCCGAGAGCCTCGACGAGCTCGTCGGGTCGAGCCTCCGCACCCAGACCGCCGACGAACGCGTCGTAGGGCGAAGATGCCGCGCCGCAGATGCCGAAGCCTGCCCAGTCGACCGAACGAAGACCGATCCAGGCACCCACCCCGGCCCACACGTTTCGAACCAGCGTCCCCTTAACCGCGTGATCGAACGGACCCGGCATCGCCATCGTGGACGCGCCGGCGATCGCGTCGAGAAAGGTCTCGGCCGCCACCCGGCGAATGGCCGCAGCGCCGGCCGCGGCCCCGACGGCGGGCAGCGCCGCGTGCGGGTGAAGCATCCGATCGGGAAACCGGAACCCCCGGGCGAAGCGGGTGACCACCTCGTAGCCGACCGCCAGCGCCCGCAACATCTCGCGCACCGTATGTCCTTCGGCTTCCGCTTCGGCCCACAGCGCGGGCAGGACGTACAACCCGCCATGACAGGGCACTTCGCGATAACCCTCGTCGAGCTCGCACCAGCCGGCCGCCGCGCCGTTCGCGACGGCCGCCGTGTACCGGTCGGTGCGCGGCCGGCCGCTGCCGAACACCGTCGCCTCGGGCATCGCGGCGTGGCGCAGGAGCTGGTCGCGGAGCGGACGCAGCTCGGGCTCGTCGCGGGCCGCGACGACGGCGGCGAGATCGTCCGTCACGACCAGCGCGGCGCGGCGCCATACCGCGTCGGGCAAGGAGGCGAAACCGACCTCTGCGGCCCAGCGGCTGAGAGCTGTCACGCCCTCGGCCGCCGCCGCCGCTCCGCCCGGCCGCTCCCCGACCGGACCGTTTGGCGTCAAACCCGCTGCTCCCCGACGGCCGCCGCGCCGTCGTGGCTCGCGGCGATCTTGGCTGCGATGTGTTCGCCGGCGGTGATCGTCGGGAACCGCGGTTCTTCGCCCGGCGGCACGCAGGACGGGATCGCGCGGATCGGCGCATCGTAGTCGGGATGCATGAAATAGCCGATGGTCTGGCGCCGCGACCGGGCGCTCTCCAGATCGCGCGGATTGGCGACACGGTGCAGGGTCGAAACCCAGCGCCCGTTGGTCCAGCGCGCCATCATGTCGCCGAGATTCACCACCAGCGCCGCGCGGGGCGGCACGACCGGCTGCCAGGCGCCGTCGGGCATTCTGACTTCCAGCCCGCCATCCGCCTCGGTCATCGCCAGGATGGTCAGCGCGCCGTAGTCGGTATGCGCGCCGGTCCTGAGCTGCCCCGGTCTCGGGGTCTCGCGCAGCGGCGGATAGTGATGACTGGAAAGAATGCTGAAATGGCGCACGACGGATCCGGCGAAATAGTCCTCGGGCTGGCGCAGCGCCACCGCGAAGATGCGCAGCAGGTCGACCGAAAGCCGTTCGTATGCCCGGTAGATCGCGATCAACGCCTCGGCGGTGCCGGCCGGGAAGTCGGGGTAGATATTGGGTGCGTAGGCATCCGCCGCCTCGGGCAGGTTCGCGAAATGGGCGCGGTGGTCGTCGACGGGTCCGAGGAAATAGGTCTCGCGCAAGTCCGGCGGCGTTTCTTCGCCCAGGGTGTAGGCGAGGCCGCGGGTGGCGAAACCGTGGAACCCCCGCTGGCGGGCACGGCCGCAAGGATGGCACCGGTCCTTTTCGTCGCGCGGCCGGTCGAAAAAGGCCCGGGAGCGTTCGAATGCGCGTTCGATGACCGCCGCCTCGATGCCGTGGCCGGAAACGACGAGGAAGCCGATCCGTTCGCAGGCTTCGGCCACCTGCCGGGCGACCGACGTCTTGCCGGTGCCGGCGAGAAACGGCGCGATGTCGATGGCCGGGATTCGCCCGCTCATGACGGCGCTCCCGTTTCGCACAGCGCGGCATCGACGGCCTCGTCATAGGGTACGTCCCACGCGATCAGCCCGCCCGCCAGGAGGGCGGCCTTGAGACGGGCATAGGCGGCGGCCGGCAGCGCGATCCCGCGCGGCCAGAGCCGGGCCTCGCGGTATCCGGATACGATCCGCGCGAGGCTCGCCGGCGCGAGGTCCGGGAAGAAGGACGGGCCGATCAGGGCCGCGGTCTCGGCGGGATCCGCGGCGTGCAGACGGGCGAGGGAAGCGGCCATCGCGCGGGCCAGAGCTAGGCACGCATTGCGCCGCTCCGCGGCGAAACGCCGGGTCGTGTAGAAGGTCGTGAACGCGATGTCCCCGCGCACCGAGAACCGGTGCCACAAATGCCCGCGCCCGGACGAGACCAGGGCCTCGGCATGCGGCTCGAAAACCTGCACGACGTCGATCTCGCCGCGCGCCAGCGCCGCGGCGTTGTCCGCCATCGGGGCATCCATCACGCGCCTCACCGCGGCGGGATCGACGCCGGCGCGGTCGAGATCGTCATGCAACAGCATCCAGGGCGTTGGCACGTCGGTGGCGACGCCGACGAGGGGCCCGATCAGGTCGGCGAAGCGGAATCGCGGGTTGGCTGCGCGGCCGACCAGGATGAACGGGTCGCGGGCGACGATCTGTGCGAAGCAGACCAGCGGGCTCTCCTCGCCGCGGGCGCGGGCGGCGTCGTGGTGCATCATCACCCGCATCGGCCCGCCGAAGGAGACGTCGGCACGCCCCTCGATCAGCCCCTGGGCGGTCTCCGGCGGAGCGGGCGACAGCCGTAAATCGACCTCCAGACCCTCGGCCTCGAACAGGCCGGCCCGCTGTGCCAGATAGAACGGCGTGTAGCTGCAGCTGCGCAGGTTTTCGTAGAGGACGACGGATTCGCTCGCCATTGGCGCGAGAGTAAAGTCTTTCCGGTTCGCTCGGAAGTGCCACTGGGGACGTCCGGCGCCGGTCCGGCGTCCCACGGGCGGAGCACGGAGGGAACGATGGACCGGGTGCAGCCGATCCAACCCGATTCCGCCCGGGCCCACCCGGTGCTAGATTGCCCGCGCGGAGAGGAGCCCGATGGCCGGCATCTGGGGGAAGATCATCGGCGGCGCCGCCGGGTTCGCGCTCGGCGGGCCGATCGGCGCGCTGCTCGGCGCGGTGGCGGGGCATGCCGTCGACCGGATGCGGGCGTCCCCGGACGGGGGCGACGGGCGGGCCGCCACCCGCGAGATCGCCTTCACCATCGCGGTGATCGCGCTCTGCGCCAAGATGGCCAAGGCCGACGGCAGGGTGACGCGCGACGAGATCGCCGCCTTCCGGCGCATCTTCCACGTGCCGCCGGAGGAGATGAAGAATGTCGGGCGCGTGTTCGATCAGGCGCGCAAGGATGCGCGCGGCTTCGAGCCCTATGCCCGCCAGGTCGCGACGATGTTCGCCGCCAACCCGGCGGTGCTGGAGGAGCTGCTCGACGCGCTCTTCTACATCGCCAACGCCGACGGGGTGCTCCATCCGGCCGAACTCGACTATCTGGAGCGGGTCGCCGGAATCTTCGGCTTCGACGAGACCACCTACCGGCGGATCCGGGCGAACCACGAGGGGGACAGCAAGTCCGACCCCTATGCCGTGCTCGGCGTGGACCACGACGCCGACGACGAGACGGTGCGCGCGGCGTGGCTCAAGCTCACCCGGGAGAACCACCCCGACCGACTGACCGCGCAGGGCATGCCGGAAGACTTCGTCCAGATCGCCACCGAGCGCATGGCGGCGATCAACGCGGCCTGGGACACGATCCGGAAACAGCGCGGGCTGCGCTGAGCCCGGCGCCCCGTCCGTGCGGCCGGCATGTTTGACAACCGTCGGCCGCACCGCCGACAATCGGGAGAACAAGAACAAGGGCCAAAGCCCGTTCCGACAACCGAAGGGGGAAAACGATCATGCGAATCGACCGAGTATCGTTCCGCGTGCCGCTCGCGGCCGCGTGCGCCGCCGGGTTGCTGCTGGCGGCCGGCGCCGCGACCGCGGCCGAATACGGGCCGGTGGCGCAGCGCGCCATCGACGGCGCGAAGGCCTATGTCAAGGCCAAAGGGCTGAAGAACCCGACGCTCGACATTCTCTTGAACTCGCTCTACCGCAACTCCTTCCCCGACTTCGCGAAGGAGTGGCAGGGGCTGACCGGGGTCGCGATCAAGGCCGAGCCGCTCGGCTACACCGACATTCCGAGCAAGGTGATGGGCGAGGCGGTCGCCAAGACCGGCGCCTTCGACATGTTCAACGACTTCCCCTACACCCAACCCGACGCGGCGAGCGCGGGCGTGCTCAAGCCGCTCGACGAGTACGCGGCGAAGTACAAGCCCGACTTCTCCGGCGTGCCGGAGGCCTTCATCGCGCAGCAGTTCTACAACGGCAAGCAGTACTCCTTCGTGCTCGACGGCGACCACATCATCCTGGTGCTGCGCAAGGACATCGTCGAGAACCCGAAGGCGCGCGAGGAATTCAAGAAAGCGACTGGGAAGGAGCTCGGCTGCCCGGCTAACATGGCGGACTGGGAGGAGCAGGCGAAGTTCTTCCACACCGAGGCCGGCCAGACGCGCTGGGGCGTCAAGTTCGACAAGCCGCTCTACGGCGCGATGGGATACCGGTCGGTGAACTTCTCGCACCGCCACTTCCCGGCCTATTTCGGCGGGCTCCTGTTCGACAAGGACATGAACCCGCGCGTCAACTCGGCCCAGGGCACGAAGGCGATCGCGGCGTTCTCCTCGATCGTCCAGTACATGCCCAAGGACATCCAGGGCTGGGGCACGCCGCAGATCTATCCGTTCTGGGGCTCGGGCCAAGCCTATTCGGTGATGTCGTTCCCGTCGATCTTCGGCTACGGCAACGCCAACCCGAAGAGCGTGGTGAAGCAGAAGCAGCTTCCCTGCGTGATCCCGGCGACGAACGCCGGCGGCAAGCCGGTGCGGCGCGCCGCGGAAGCCGCCGGCACGAGCTACATGGTCAACGCCTACAGCGACCATCCCGAGCTCGCTTATCTGTTCATCCAGTGGCTGACCAGCCCGTCGGTCGGCAACCGGGCGATCGCCCATCCCAAGGGCTTCTGGGACCCGTTCCGCGAGGCCAACAAGGGCGACGCGGGCATCCTCAAGAAGTTCTCTCAGGAGTTCCTCGACACCACGCTGGAGAACGCCAAGTACACCACGTCGCTGCTCTATATCGAGGGTCACTACGAGTACATGAAGATCCTCGACAACAACCTCGCCGACGTGATGAACGGCAACATCAAGCCCGAAGAGGCCGCCAAGCGGATCGAGAAGGGCTGGAATGGCGTGACCGAGGATATCGGCCGCAAGGAGCAGATCGAGGCGTGGCGCAAGGGCGTCGCGGCCGGGCTCTACATCGACAAGCTGTAGCCCGGATCCCGTGTAACGGCGGCCCGGACGGCGGAACTCCGTCGTCCGGGCGGCTGCCCGCCGGGGACGCATAGTCGACGATGACCGCGCTCAGCGGAGTGGAGATACGCGCACGCAACGGCCCGTTCGCCCGGCTGGGCGCGTGGCTGTCGCAGGAACGCGTGTTCCGCTGGATTCCGTTCGTGCTCGTCGAGGGCACGTTCATCCTGGTCATCATCATCCCGTTCCTGCTGACCATCTACATCAGCTTCCTGCGCTGGCGCGCCAACCGACCGTTCGAGCAGGCCTACCTGTCGGGCTTCAGGAACTACGAGGCGGTGCTGTCCGACACCGGGTTCTGGGCGGCGCTCGGCCGTACCTTCTATTTCGCCGGCTTCGCCGTGGTGTTCGAGCTCGTCATCGGCTTCTTGCTGGCGATGCTGGTCCACCGGGTGGTGCGCGGGCGCCGCATCTACATCACCGTCTTCCTGATCCCGATGATGGTCGTGCCGGTGGTGGTCGGATACAACTTTTCGATGATCTATATCGACCACGGGCCGCTCAACCAGCTGCTGCTGCCGCTGACGTCGATACTCGGCATCGACCCGCGCATCCGCTGGCTGTCCGACCCGCTGGCCGCGCAGTGGGCGATCATCCTGGCCGACGTGTGGCAGTGGACCTCGCTCACCTTCCTGATCTTCCTGTCCGGCTTCTCAGCGCTGCCGCCGCAGCTCATCAACGCCGCCCGGGTGATGGGCGCCTCGCGCTGGCAGACCTTCTGGTGGGTCGAGCTGCCGCTGCTCAAGCCGGTGATCGTGATCGCGGTGGTGGTGCGCTCGATGGAGGCGCTGAAGCTGTTCGACCCGGTGGTGCTGCTGACCTTCGGCGGGCCCGGCACCTCGACCCAGACGGTCGCCTATTACCTGTGGGAGCAGGTCTGGCAGTTCAACAAGTTCGCCTTCGGCGCGGCGGCGTCGATGCTGCTCCTGATCCTGTTCTCGACGCTGATCTTCACCGGCATCTGGCTGATGATGCGCGAGCGCACGCGGCTCGACCGGGAGCGCGCGTCGTGACCCCCGCCGTCGCGGGCAGGGCGGCGGGCCGGACGCGCCGGCGCCGCACCGTCCTGCGCCACGCCGTGCTGATCGGCTGGGGCGCGATCATCATGTTCCCGATCTACTGGATGATCCAGACGTCGTTCAAGGATTCCGGCGAATGGGTCACTTGGCCGCCCAACTGGCTGCCGCAGGACCCGACGCTCAAGAACTACGAGCAGGTCTTCACCTTCGACGTGCAGGCGGCGGGCGTCGCGCGCGAGGCGACGGAGCAGCCCTTCAACATCTGGGGCTCGCTGCTCGATTCGGTGCTGATCTGCTCGATCTCCTCGCTGATCGCGCTCTTCATGGGCACCTTCCTCGCCTATGCCATCTCGCGGTTCAACGTCGGCGGATCGACCTTCCGCCACATGGTCCTGCTGGTGCGCATGATCCCGCCCATCGTCATCGCGATCCCGCTGCTGATGTACTACGCGATCATGGTGCCGTTCGCGACCGAGACGCTGCTGGATACGCGGATCAGCCTGTTCGACACGCGCACCGGGGTCAGCGCGCTCTACACCACGGTGACGCTCCCCTTCGTGATCTGGATGATGCTCAGCTTCATCGAAGAGGTGCCCTACACGCTCGAGCACGCCGCCCGGCTGATGGGGGCCGGGCGCATCTACACCCTGCGCAAGATCGTCTTGCCGCTGGTCGCCTCCGGCATGGTGGTGACCTTCCTGTTCGTGTTCATCCTGAGCTGGGGGGAGTTCCTGCTGGCGCTGACGCTGACCCATCCCGACGTGTCGACCCTGCCGGTGCTGCTGAACAAGTACCAGAGCGCGTCGGAAGGGCGGCTCTACGGGCCGCAGGCGGCGATCGGCACGGTGATCACCGTGCCCGTGGTGATCATGGGAATCCTGATCCAGAAGCACCTGGTGAA
The DNA here is from genome assembly GCA_028820505.1 of Defluviicoccus sp. GTDB lineage: Bacteria > Pseudomonadota > Alphaproteobacteria > MPNO01 > MPNO01 > MPNO01. The sequence goes on along the minus strand of JAPPIT010000115.1, from coordinate 57,993 downwards.
GGGTTTCAGCTTCGGCATGATGCGCCGCTGACGGCGGCGCGCGGGAAAGGAGCGACGCGTGGCGGGTATCGTGCTCAAGGATCTGGTCAAGGAGTTCGGCAGCTTCGCCGCCGTCAAGGGAATCAACCTGGAAATCCGCGACGGCGAGTTCCTGATCCTGGTCGGCCCGTCGGGCTGCGGCAAGACGACGACGCTCAACATGATCTCCGGGCTCGTCGAGCCGACCGGCGGCGACGTCGTGATCGGCGACCGCGTCGTCACCCATACCGAGGCCGGCGAGCGCGGGCTCGGCATGGTGTTCCAGGATCTCGCGCTGTTCCCCCACATGACGGTGTTCGACAACATCGCCTTCGGCCTCCGGGTCAAGCACGTCGATCCCGGGGAGATCCGGCGCCGCGTGGAGGAGGCCGCCGAGGCGATGCACATCGCCCCGCTGCTCGACAAGCGGCCCGGCGAGTGCTCCGGCGGCGAGGCGCAGCGCGTTGCGCTCGCGCGCACCATCGTCACAAACCCGTCCGTCTACCTGATGGACGAGCCGCTCTCCAGCCTCGACGCCAAGCTGCGCGTCGACATGCGCACCGAGCTCAAGCACCTGCACGAGCAGCTCGGCGGCACTTTCGTCTACGTCACCCACGACCAGGCCGAGGCGATGACCATGGCCGACCGGATCGCGGTGATGAATGACGGCCGCATCGAGCAGGTCGGCGAACCGCTCGAAATCTACCGGCGCCCCGCGTCGCATTTCGTCGCCGGCTTCTTCGGGATCCCGACGATGAACTTCCTCGACGGCACCGTCGAGGCGGCGGCGGGCGCGATCGAGTTTCGCGGCACCGGCCTCGCCGTCCCGCTCGACGCGTCGGTCGACGCCGGCCTCGCCGGGCGCGGCGCGGTGCTCGGCGTGCGCTCGGAACACGTGCTGGTCGTCGATGCCGACACGGAGGGTGCGACGCCCGCGACGGTCAGCCTGATCGAGCCGCTCGGCGACACCACGTTGCTGTTCTTCGACCATGGCGGCGCGCGTCGCATGGTGGCCAAGGTCGATCCGGACCTTCCGGTCGCCGCCGGCGATGCGATCCACGTGGCGCTGGACACCGCCAATTTGCATCTGTTCGATGCCGGAGATGGCGCCCGCCTCAATTGACATCGCGGCCGGCCGCGCGGGTTTGCCTGCGCCAAATGCAACAAATTGACGCAGGCCGCCAGTATTGGCGCCGCGAATCTTGACGTTGGGAAGTGCCGACCATATCTATCGCGCGTTCCAATCTTAGGACACGCAAGAATGTCGGACCGATCCGAACTCGTCTCACTGTTGAGGGTGAGCAAGACGTCCCCGTACCGGACGTGCCAGTGGCCTTACGGCGAGCCCGGTACGGAGGAGTTTCACTTCTGCGGCCGGAAGACCTCGGAAGGCTTCTCCTATTGCGCCGCCCACGTGAAGATGGCCTATCGCGAGCCCGAGAGCCGGCGCGACGCGGCACCGCGCCGCAGCGCCGCCTGATCGAGACAGCGTCCAGGACTCATTCCGGCGCGGGTTGCCCGCGCGCCTCTGTCGGCGCGCGGCCTTTCGTGCCTGCCGCCAGAGCCGTCCGCGCGTGATCGAGCGGCCGTCGCCCAACCACGGCATGCGGCCGGCCGGCATGCCCGTCGACCTCGTCGTCCTCCACTACACCGGCATGCCCGCCGCGGAGACAGCGCTCGCGCGTCTGTGCGATCCAGCCTCCGGGGTGAGCGCGCACTACCTGATCGACGAGGCGGGCGCGGTCTATCGTCTCGTCGACGAGGGGCGGCGCGCGTGGCACGCCGGCGTTGCCTCCTGGGCCGGCGACGCGGACGTCAACGGCCGGTCGATCGGGATCGAGCTCGCCAATCCCGGGCACGAGTTCGGCTATGTCCCGTTTCCCGAAGCCCAGCTCGACGCGCTCGAGCGATTGCTCGGCGACATCTGCGAACGACGGCGCATCGATCCCGCCCGCGTGGTGGGACATTCGGACGTGGCGCCGCTGCGCAAGCGGGACCCGGGGGAGCTCTTCCCGTGGCGGCGGCTCGCCGCGAAGGGGCTCGCATACTGGCCCGGCGGGGGGGAGGACTCCGCGGAGCCCGACGCGGACCGCGCGCGCGCGGCGCTCGCCCGCATCGGCTACGGGTTCTGCGAGGACGCGGAAGGCTTCGCCGCCGTGCTCGCGGCGTTCCAGAGACGCTTTCTCCCGTCCCGTTGCGACGGGAGGCTCGACCCCGGGACCATGGCGCGGATCGGCGCGGTCGCGCGCGATCCGGATTGACGCCGCGCCGTTCCCAAACCACGTTAGATGCCGTCAGGCGGCCGGATGGCCGCCTCCCGCGCGGCGGGGGGAGGAAAGTCCGGGCTCCACGGAAACACGGTGCCGGGTAACGCCCGGCGGGGGCGACCCCAGGGAAAGTGCCACAGAAAGCAAACCGCCGGTCCGCTTCGCCGGCCGGCAAGGGTGAAAGGGTGCGGTAAGAGCGCACCGCCTCTCCGGCAACGGGGAGGGCAGGGCAAACCCCACCGGGAGCAAGACCGAGTAGGGGCGGCACGGGGCTCCGGCCCCCGGCGGGTTTCCGCGCCGCCGCCCGGGTAGGTCGCGCGAGGCGTCCGGCGACGGGCGTCCCAGATGAATGGCCATCCCCCGCCCCGGCGGGGACAGAACCCGGCTTACAGGCCGCCTGACGCCGCCCTTCGATACGCCGCTGGAGCGGCCTCAGAAAGAACCCTCATCCCGAGTAGGCGCCGCAGGCGCCGTATCGAGGGACGGCACGCCTCAGGGCAGCAGGGCCTTGTCGAGGAAGAACAGGCCCGTCAGGTAGGCGCGGACCGAGATCAGCCCGTTCGCGTTGTCCACCACCTCCGACGAGATGTTGTCGCGCGCGAGCATCGACCGGAGGACGGACGACACGATTGCAGAGTCCGCCTTCAGGGCGGCCAGGACCACCGCGGCCTCGTCCGCGGCGCCGGGTACCGTGTCGAGCTCCTCGACGATCGCGGCGGCGGCCTCGTCGAACTGGCTCAGGAAGGTCCGGATATGCGCCCCGTCGGGACCGGCGCCTTCGTCGCTGCGACCCTGCGCCGCGTATGCCAGCATGAACTCGTAGGCTTCCTCGATGCGCTCGATATGCCCCCGGATTGTCTCGCTCATGCACCTCGTCTCCAGGTCTCGCGGCCCAGCACCATCGCGGCCAGAAGTCTTCGGTGTTCGGGCAGGAACGCGAAATAGATATGCAGGATAAAGAAGAAGATCAGCACCAGCGATGCCGCCCCGTGGCAGACATAGACCACGCCCCAGTCCCGGTCGGAGATGATCGACGGGTCGCGGCGCCAGAGGGGCGTGTCGATCTTGGCGAGCATGAGGCAGCCGGAGACCACGAGCACGAGGATCGTCGCCGCCACCGACCAGTGGTAGAGCTTCTGGTAGAGGTCGTACTTGACGGTGCCGTCTTCCGGCGTCCGCCCGAGCGCCACCCGTAGATCGTGGCCGGTCGGCATCATCGACCGGATGCCGTGGATCAGGACTGCGCGGTAGAGGTGGAAGAGGATCGCCGCCGTCAGCAGGACGCCCGATATCCAGTGGATCGGGACCCAGTCGAAACGGACCCCCAGCACCGGCAGGAACGCGGTCCCGAGAAGGATGATCGCCAGAACGGCCATCGTCCAGTGGAACGAACGGTCCGGCCACCTGTGCCGAATGTCGTCAGCCCCGCTTCCCGACATGTTTGCGAGCGTTACTCAGCTCCGCCGGAAGGCCAACCGCAGGAGTTGGTGGGCCGCGATGCAGGCGAACGCCGCCGCGACCGGGACCCAGAGCAGGTCCCAGGACATGCCCACCAGCATCTCCTGACCCCAGACGTTCTTCGAGAAGCGGAAGACCTCCATGCGCTCAGGCGAGCGATCTGGCCGCGCGGGCGGCGAGGTTGCCCATCAGCGGAATCTTGAAGTGGTTGAAGTTGAGCGCCTTGGCGCCCCGCGCCGCGACCCGCCTGGCGAGCTTTTCGAGCTCGGGCCCCGCCTTCTCCCCCTTCATCAGATCCTCAACCTCGGTCAGCCGCCTCGGGGTGCACTGCACGCCGCCGCAGGCGACGCGCACGTCCTTCACCATGCCGCCCTCGGTTCTGGCCGCCATGGCGATGCTGACCAGGGCGAAGTCCCAGGTCTCGCGGTCGGCGACCTTCTCGAAATAGGAGCTGGCCCCGGCCCACTTCTTCGGAAGGCGGATCTCGGTGAGGATGTCGCCCGCCTCCAGCACCGTCATCCGCGTGATGTCGACGTCCGGCCCGATGAAGAACTTCTCCGCCGATACCGTCCGCACCTTGCCGCCGCGCGAGATCGCCATCTCGGCCTCCAGCGCGACCAGCGCCGGCGCCGTATCGGACGGCGTCACCGCAACGCAGCGCACCGCCTCGAACAGCGCATGCTCCCGGTTCATCGCCGTCGGCGTGTTGGCGTAGCAGCTGTTGCCGCCGGCGCGATAGCAAGGGAACCCGTCCCGGTAATAGGTGCAGCGCGTGTCCTGCGAAACGTTGCCGCCGATGGTGCCCGAATTGCGGATCTGCGGGCTCGCCACCTTGGCGGCGGCCTGCACCAGCAACGGGAAATTGTCCCGCAGCAGCTTGCTCTCCTCGATCTCGGTCAGCGTGGTCGCCGCGCCGATCGAGACGTGATCGCCCCCGTCGCGGATGCCGCGGAGCTCCTTGAGCCCGCTGACGTCGACCACCGCCTTGGGCTGCTTGTGCCGGTCCTTGAACCAGTCGAAGCTGTCCTTGCCGCCGGCGACGATCCAGGCGTCCTTGCCGTGCTCGTCGAGCAGTTTCGCCGCGTCCGCCAGACTCGCGGGCGTGTAGAGGTCGAATGCGTGCATATAGTCGGTCATTGGTCTGCCTCCGTTCCGCCCGTCACTGGTTGTTGACCTGCAACGGCTTGTAGGATTGCGGCTGTTTCGCGACCACGTTCACGATCATGTCCGCGACCACCGGGACCCGGTTGAACATGTGGCCGCCCAGCGCATCCGAGACCGCGCTCAGATAGGCCGACGACGCCGAGCCCTGGACCGGCTCGCCGATCCCCTTGGCGCCGACCGGGTTCTGCTCGTCCACCGCCCCTTCGACGGCGAGCGAGGCCAACTCCGCCGGCACGTCGAGATAGGTCGGCGGCTTGGCCTGGTAGAACCCGATCGCGTTGGGCCGCGCATAGGCCGGGTCGTAGATGTAGCGCTCCATCGCCGCCAGGCCGATCCCCATCACCGCGCCACCGCGGATCTGGGCATCGAGCCCCTGCGGATGCAGCACCTGGCCGACATCGGCGACACCCATGAAGTCGAGGATGTCGACCTTGCCGGTTTCCGGATCGAGCTCGATCACGATGAACGCTGCGGAAAGCGCCGGAACGACCCCCTTCTTGGGCAGCTTGTCCTTGGCGACGCCGATCAGGCCGGTGCCCTTGATCATGCCGACCGCCGCCTTGGTCAGCGGGTTGAGTTTCTCGTCGACCTCGTGGCCGGAATACTTGCCGCCGAGCTCGATCGCCTTCTTCGCCGCGTCGGCGAAGCTGATCGACCCCGAGCCGCTCTTCGCCACCACCCGCTCGTTCTTGAGCTCGTAGTCGTCGGCCTTGCCGCCCAGCATCGCCGCGCCGATCTCCAGCAGCTTCTGCTTGGCGTCCATCGCCCCGGCGTAGTTGGTCCGGGTCATGGTGAACGAGGTGTTGGAGCCGAACTGGCCGATATTGAACGGCATCGCCTTCAGCGTGCCGCCGCGCTCGATGACCGTGTTGTTCCAGTCATAGCCGAGCACTTCGGCGGAAACGCGGGAGGTCGCGGCGTAGGAATAGGTGCCGAGATTGCCGACGCCGGTGTGGATGTGGAGCTTGCCGTCCGGCGTGATCCGCACCATGCCGTCGAAGCCGTTGTAGCCGGCCGCGTGATAGGCCTGGCCGATGCCGACTGAGCGGATCTTGCCGTTGGCCTGCTTGCCGGTCTGCTTGATCTTCTCGGCATAGCCCCACTTGGCGGCGGCCTGTTCCAGCCCCTCCTTCAGATAGGCGCTGGTGAGCGGCGCCTGCTTGGGCCCGATCTTGCCGTTCGGCCCGCCGCCCGGCGCGTTGACGAGGCGGAGCGCCAGTCGGTCGATGCCGAGCTCGCGCGCGCCCTTGTCGAGGAGCGGCTCGAGGATGTTGGCCGTCTGGTTCTCGCCCGGGCCGCGCTGCGCCCCCTTGGGCGGGGTGTTGGTGAGCACCGGGATGCCATGGAACCGCATGGCCTCCGGCTGCAGGATCACCGACGTGGCCATGCCGAAGTTCTGGAAGTCCCAGAACCCGGCGGTCGAGCCGTTGTCCTGAACGATGTAGCTGTCGACCGCCAGCACGCGGCCGTCCGCGCCGAAGCCGATCTTGACCCAGCCCTGGAACGCCGCGCGCGCCGAACCGTTGATGAACTCCTCGGCGCGGCTCACCCGCATCAGCACCGGGCGTCCGTTGAGCTTCTTCGACATCAGCGCCGGCAGCGCCATCAGCGGGTAGGAATAGGCCTTGCCGCCGAACCCGCCGCCGCAGAACTCGCTGACCAGGTTCAGGTCGGTCGGCTTGATTCCGATGTATTTGGCGAGGCTCGGAATGGCGAAGGACGAGGACTGGGTCGAGCCCCAGACATGGCACTTGCCGCCCTCCCAATAGGCTGCCGCCGAGCGCGGTTCCATCGCGTGATGGGCGTTGGCCGCGCTGACGAAGGACTCCTCGACCACGACCTTGGACTTGGCGAAGCCGGCTTCGAGGTCGCCGAAGCTCCATACCGTCGCCGCCTTGCCCATCGGCAGCTTGTCGTCGCCGGCCTCGGCGAAGTCCTTGCCGGTCCACTTGATCTCCTGCAGTTTCACGCCGCGCCGGTTGGCGACGTTGCCGCCGACAAGGGCGTTCGGACCGTCGGGGCGCAGGCTCTCCAGCGGATCGGTGACGAAGGGAAGCGGGTCGAAATCGACCTTGACCGCCTGGATCGCGTCTTCCGCCTGCTGTTCGGTCTCGGCCGCGACCGCGAGGATCGGCTGGCCGACGAACACCGGGTAGGAGGTCAGGATCGCGTGGCCCGCATCCTTGGGCTGCTTGATCTCGCTGGGCAGCATGACGCCCACGACGCCGGGCATCTTCTTCGCGGCCGAGACGTCGATCGACTTGACCTTCGCGTGCGGCATCGGCGAGGGGAAGGTCTTGAGGAACACCATGCCGTCGGCACGGAAGTCCTCCGAGTACTTCGCGGCGCCGGTGACCTTGGCGCGGACGTCCGGCGGGGTGAAGTTCTTGCCGAGAAGTGTGTATGCCATGATCTACGCCCTCCCAGCCGCGCGCATGACGCCGGCGAGATAGTGTGGATAGGCGCCGCATCGACAGAGATTGCCCGACATCGCGCGGCGCGCCTCGTCCACGGTGGGTTTGGGGTTCTTCTTGAGCAGCCCGACCGCCGCCATCACCTGGCCCGGCGTGCAGAAGCCGCATTGCGGTCCGAGCTCATCGATGAAGGCCTGCTGCACCGGATGGAGCGTGCCGTCCGGCGCGGCAACGCCTTCGACGGTTGTGATTCTCGCCCCCCGCGCCTGATGGGTCAGCGTCGAGCAGGAATAGATCGGCGTGTCGTCGGCGAGCACCGTGCAAGCGCCGCACTCGGCGCGGTTGCAGCCGATCTTGGTCCCCGTCAGGCCGAGCCTGTAGCGGATCGTCTGGGCCAGCGTCTCGTTCGGCGGCACGTCGACGCGCCGCGTCTTGCCGTTGACGTTCAGCGAGATCAGCCGTTCGACGCCGCGCACCGCTGCGCGCGCCTCGCCCGATTGCACGGTGAACATGTAGGCCGACGCCGATACGGCGACGCCCGAGCAGACGACGCCGCGCAGGAACGCGCGGCGGGTGGTGCCGGCGGTCCGCCAATCGGCCTCCGGCGGCTGGTCAAGCTCGCCCGCGATTTCGGGCGTCGCTGGCACCCATTCGAAGTCGTTTGCCGGGTCCGGGGGGAATTCGAAGGCTTCGAGCCCCAGCGCCTCGTCGTGACGGTTCTCGGTCATGACGTCTCCCTCATCGAAATCCCGCTCCCGCGCAGCTGACGGGCCGGGTATCCATAAGAAATCGTATCGCCGAAGGGCGACCCCGCCAAGAAAATTCGTGATGGCGAACGGAAAAGGCGCGGGCCGGTCGGGCGATTATGGAGGGCGGGACAATTGCCGCCCTGGTGGCGTCGTTCCGGCGGATAAAACGCCCGATAAAGAACATAATAAGAACATAATTGAGACAAATTATCAGGCCACTCTCGACCGTGACCCCACGGATGCCGACTTTCCCAGCGAGTCTCGTGCGTTAGAACCGTTTTCTTATAACGATTGACAATAAAGTTCTGCATTAAGTGTTGCCATTCTTCCCATTGACACCCATCTTATCCCATGATAGGGCAGTCTGTCCCATTACTGCCGGAGTCCGGCAGGTCGAGCGTGGGGCGCCGGTCGTGAGCGACGCGACCGCGCCATGGACGGCTTGGAGGGAAGGGTTTGACCGCGTTTCTGTCGACATACGTGAACAAGGTCGACCGGAAAAAGCGCGTCTCGGTTCCGGCGCCCTTCCGCGCGGCGCTCGCGGGATCGAGCTTCGCGGGGCTTGTCGTCTATCGCTCTTTGCGCCAGCACGCGATCGACGCCTTCAGCCGCGACGTGTTTTACCAGCTCAACAGCAGACACCTGAGCCGGTCCATGGAGGGCGACGACTTCGAGCGGGTCCTGCTCGGCGGCGGCGACAGCGTGTTCGAGACCATCATGGCTATGGCCCACGAACTGCCCTTCGACGGCGAGGGCCGCATCGTGATCCCGCCCGCACTGGCGGACCACGCGGGTATCTCGGACCGGGCGACCTTTGTAGGGCGCGGCAACCGGTTCGAAATCTGGGCGCCCGAGGCGTTCCGAGACCACGAAGACCGGGCGATCGACGCGCTGCGCCGGCGCATCGAAAACGGAGGCGGCGCATGACCGAAGCCGCCCACAAGCCGGTGATGCTCGATCGGGTGCTTGCCGCGATAGCGCCGCGCGACGGGGCGATATATGTCGACGGCACGTTCGGGGCGGGCGGCTACAGCCGCGCGATCCTCGACAGCGCCCGGTGCCGGGTCTGCGGCATCGACCGTGACCCGGCGACGGCGGCCGCGGCGGCGGCCCTCGGGCGGCGCTATGCCGACCGCTTCCTGTTCGTCGCCGGTTGCTATGGCGACATGGTGCCGCTCCTGGCGGCGCGCGGGATCGACGGGGTGGACGGCGTGGCGCTTGACGTCGGCGTCTCTTCGATGCAGCTCGATTCCGCCGAGCGCGGTTTTTCGTTCACCGCCGACGGTCCGCTCGACATGCGCATGTCCTCGACCGGGCGGACCGCCGCCGACGTGGTCAACGGCGAGCCCGAGCAGAACCTGGCGCGGATCATCCGCGACTACGGCGAGGAACGCCGCGCCCGGCGGGTCGCCCGAGCCATCGTGGACGCGCGCCGCGAGGCCCGGATCGAGCGGACCGGCGCGCTCGCCGGGATCGTCCGCCGGGCGGTCGGGCAGGCGGGGGGCGCCGGACGCGATCGGATCGACCCCGCCACCAGAACCTTCCAGGCGCTTCGCATCTATTTGAACGACGAGCTCGGCGAACTCGCGCGCGGTCTGAACGCGGCCGAGACGCTGCTCCGCCCGGGCGGACGGCTGGCCGTCGTCACCTTTCACTCTCTCGAGGATCGCACGGTCAAGCGCTTCCTGGTGGAACGCTCGGATGCGCGCCCGCGGCCCTCCCGCCATGCGCCCGATTCCGACGCGGCCTTGCGGTCCGCGCGGTTTCGCCTGCTCGGGCGCCGCGCGGCCCGCCCCAGCGCCGCCGAGGTCGCGGCGAACCCGCGCGCCCGGTCGGCCCGGTTGCGCGCCGCGGAGCGGACGGAAACCCCCACAGCCCACGGGAGGGCGGGATGAGGAAAGGCTCGACCGTGCTGTTCGCCGTCCTCGCCGTGGCGATGGGCGCGGCTTCCATCGTCGTCGGGACCGAGGTTCACGATCTCGAGGACCGGCTCGCCGGCATCCACCGCGACCTCGCGCGAGAACAGGAGGCGCTGCACGTGTTGCGCGCCGAATGGAGCTATCTCAACCGGCCCGGGCGGCTGGAGGCGCTGGCGCGCCGGCACCTCGACCTTCGCGTGCCGGAGGCGGCGCAAACGATGCGGGTGTCCGATCTGCCGTTTGCCGCGCGGCCCGGGTTCGTCGGCCTGGATCCCGATTGGCTGCCGCCTTTGCCGGACCCGCTGAAAGTCTCCGCGAGTTCCGGGAGGGATGAGCGATGACCGATCGCGTACGCTATGGCGGCGCCGACATGCGGTTCGACGGAGACCGCAAGCGGGCGATCGAAGTCGGGCGCGGCCGGCTTCTGCTGACCGGCGCCGTATTGTCCGCCGCCTTCGTCGCGATCGGCATCCGGCTGTTCGACGTCGCGGTGCTGCAGGCCGGCGTCGAGCCGAGAGACCCGCCGCCGACCCAGATCGCGCGCGGCGCGGCCGCGAAGACCGAGATCACCGATCGCAACGGCGTCGTCCTCGCCGTCAGCCTCGGAACCGCCGCGCTCTACGCCAACACGGCCTGGATCTCCGACGCCGACGCGACGGCAAACGCGCTGGCGAAGGTCCTGCCCGACCTCGACCGCAAACGGGCCGCCGAGCGGCTGCGCGTCGCCAAGCGCTACGTCTCGCTGCGGCGGCATCTGACCCCCAACGAGCAGTACGCGATCCTCCGCCTTGGGATCCCCGGCCTCGTGCTGGAGCCGGACCAGCGCAGGGTCTATCCGATGGGAAGACTCGCGGCGCACGTGGTCGGGTTTTCCGATCCTGACGGAAAAGGGCTGGCCGGGATCGAGCGGCAATTCGACACCAAGCTCCGGGAAGGCAGCGGCTCGCTTTCCCTCAGCATCGATATACGCGTCCAGCACGTGCTCAGGAACGAGCTCTCCAGGGCAATGACCGGGCATCGCGCGGTCGGCGCCGCCGGTATCGTGCTCGACACCGCGAACGGCGAGCTGATCGCGGTTGTGTCGTTGCCCGACTTCGATCCCAACCGGGCGCATTCCGCGAGCGCCGAGCTGCGCTTCAACCGGGCGACGCTCGGCATCTACGAGATGGGCTCGACCTTCAAGATCCTCAGCACCGCGCTGGCGCTGGACGCCGGCGCGGTAACGCTCTCCGACCGGATCGACGCGACCCGGCCGATCCGCATCGCCAGGTTCACGATCCGCGATTTCCATGCCAAGGCCCGGGTGCTGACGGTTCCGGAGGTCTTCATCTATTCGTCCAATATCGGCGCGGCCAAGCTGGGCATTGCGGTCGGCGGCAAGAGGATGCGGCGCTTCCTCGCCGATCTCGGAATGTTTCGAAAGACGCCCGTCGAGATCGGCGAGAACGGCCGCCCGCTGTTTCCCCGCCGCTGGCGCCAAATCAACACCATGACGGTTTCGTTCGGTCACGGGGTCGCCGTCTCACCGCTCCACCTCACCAGCGCCGTCGCGGCCGTCGTCAACGGGGGAACGCTTCACGCGCCGACCCTGCTCAAGCGCGAGCCGCAGGCGCGCCCGGAGGGCAAACGGGTGCTGTCCCGCGCCACGTCCGACAAGATGCGCCGCCTGATGCGGCTCGTCGTGGCCGAGGGAACCGGCTCCAGGGCCGCGGCCGCCGGTTACCTCGTCGGCGGCAAGACGGGCACCGCCGAACAGGCGGGGAAGGGCGGATACAGGGAGAAGCGCTTGTTGTCCTCCTTCGTCGCCGCGTTCCCCATGCACCGGCCCCGCTACGTCGTGCTCGCGCTGCTCGACCGGCCGCGCGGCACAAGCGAGACCCGTGGCTACGCCACCGGCGGATGGGTCGCGGCGCCGGTGGTCGGCAGGACGGTCGCCCGAATCGGCCCGCTGCTCGGGGTCAAGCCGGTCGACGAAGGGTCCCGGCAGATCGAGCGTCGAATGCAACTCGAGGTCGTAAAGGCCCAGGAAGGGAGCCGGAGGCTTGCGTCTCGTTGACCTTCTCGGCCCCGACATGCCCGGCTCGCCGCGGGCGGGCGATGTCGAGATCACGGGCGTCACCAGCGATTCGCGGGAGGTCCGTCCCGGATTCCTGTTCGCCGCGCTGCCCGGCCTGGCGACGGACGGCCGGTATTTCGTCGACGATGCCGCCGCGCGCGGCGCGGCCGCGATCCTGGTACCGGAGGCGACCGATGCCGACGCCGTCGCGGGTCGGGTGCAGGTCGTGGTGGACGCCGCGCCGCGCCGCCGTCTCGCCGAGATCTGCGCGCGCTTCTACCCCGAGCGGCCCGAGACCTGCGTCGCGGTCACGGGGACCAACGGCAAGACCTCGGCGGTCGTTTTCGCCCGCCAGATCTGGGGCGCCATCGGTTTGCCGGCGGCGGCGATCGGCACGCTCGGCGTCGTCGGACCGTCGGGCCGCCGCGCCGGCGCCCTGACGACGCCCGACCCCGTTTCGCTGCACCGCGAGCTCGCCGCGCTCGCCGGGGCGGGAGTCGAACGCGCGGCGCTCGAAGCCTCCAGCCACGGGTTGGCGCAATCCCGCCTCGACGGCCTCCGGCTCGCCGCCGCCGGCTTCACCAACCTGTCCCGCGATCACCTCGATTACCACGTTTCGTTCGACGCCTATCGCGCGGCCAAGCTGCGGCTGTTCGACGAGCTGCTCCCGCCGGGCGGCACCGCCGTGCTGAACGCCGACAGCCCGGAATACGGGCTCCTCGCCGAAGCCTGCCGGGCGCGCGGCTGCCCCATCATCGACTACGGCCGCAACGCCCGGGAGCTGCGTCTGGTCTCCGTGGAGCCCGATCCCCACGGCCAAGTCGGGGACCTCGTCGCGTTCGGCGAAACCCGCCGGCAGCGTTTCGGCCTGATCGGCGAGTTCCAGATCGCCAACGCGCTCTGCGCCGCGGGTCTCGTCGTCGGCGGAGGCGACGACCCGTGCGCCGCCATCGACGCCCTCGGCACGCTCGAAGCGCCGCCGGGGCGGATGCAGCCCGTGGGACGCAGCCCGACGGGCGCCGCGATCTTCGTCGACTACGCCCACACCCCGGTCGCGCTGATCCACGCGTTGCAGGCGTTGAGGCCCCACGCCGCAGGGGCGCTCGTCGCGGTTTTCGGATGCGGCGGCGACCGGGATCCAGGCAAGCGGCAGCTGATGGGCGAAGCGGCCGCCCGGTTCGCCGACCGGGTCGTCGTCACCGACGACAATCCGCGCGGGGAGGACCCCGGCGCGATCCGGCGCGAAGTCCTCGCCGGATGCCCGGACGCGATCGAGATCGGCGACCGGGGCGAAGCGATCCGCACCGCCATCGCGGAGCTCGCGGCGGAAGACGTGCTGGTCGTCGCCGGCAAGGGGCACGAGACGGGGCAGATCGCGGGTTGCATCACGCGCCCGTTCGACGATGCCGAGACGGTGCGCGAGGCGGTGCGGGCGCTTGGGGGAGTGGGCGCGTGAACGGGACCCCTCTCTGGACATCCGCCGAAGCGGCCGAGGTCACCGGCGGCAGCGCGACCGGCGTCTGGATGGCGTCCGGCGTGTCGATCGACAGCCGGACCGCCGATCCCGGCGACCTGTTCGTCGCCATAAGGGGTCCCGAGAACGACGGCCACGACTATGTCGGGGCCGCTCTCTCCGCGGGAGCGGCCGCCGCCGTCGTGCACCGCCGGCCCGACGGCATCGGCACGGACGCGGCGCTTCTGCTCGTCGACGACACCCTCGACGCACTGACCGCGCTCGGGCGCAGGGGACGGGACCGCAGCACGGCCCGCGTCGCGGCGGTCACCGGCAGCGCCGGCAAGACCGGCACGAAGGAAGCGCTGCGCCATGCGCTGGCCGGCCAGGGCGAGGTCTCCGCCAGCGCCGCCAGCTACAACAACCTCTGGGGCGTTCCCCTGTCGCTCGCGCGAATGCCTCCCGGCTCCGCGTTCGGCGCGTTCGAGGTCGGCATGAACCACGCCGGCGAAATCGCGCCGCTCTCCCGCCTCGTCCGCCCCCACGTCGCCGTCATCACCAATGTCGAGGCCGCCCATATCGCGTTCTTCCCGTCCCTGGAGGCCGTCGCCGACGCGAAGGCCGAGATTTTCGCGGGCGTCGAGCCGGGCGGCGCCTGCGTGCTCAACCGCGATAACATGTTCTTCGATCGTCTGCGCGCCTCGGCGGCCCGCCGACCCGACCTTCGCATCGTTTCGTTCGGCCTTTCCGACGCCGACGCGGCCGCCCGCGAGGTTTCGTTCGACGAGGAGGGCAGCGACGTCGCCGCCGAGATCTGCGGACGCCGGATCGCCTACCGGGTGGCGCTTCCCGGCCGGCACTGGGTGCTCAATTCTCTCGCCGTCCTTGCCGCGGTCGAGGCTCTCGGCGCGGATGCGGAGGAAGCCGCCGCGCGCCTGCGATCCCTCGCGCCGCTGCCGGGACGCGGCAAACCGCACAGCGTCTCCTGCGCCGGCGGGACGTTTACGCTGATCGACGAAAGCTACAACGCCAACCCGGCCTCCATGCGGGCGGCGATCGAGACCCTGGGTCGGGTTCCGCCCCGCGGCGCGGGCCGCAGGATCGCCATCCTCGGTCCGATGCGGGAGCTCGGGCCCGAGTCCGCGGCGTTTCACGAGGGTCTTGCCGCCCCGCTGGTGGAGAGCGGCGTCGACACCGTCATGGCGGCGGGCGACATGCGTGCGGTGCTGGACCGGCTGCCGGCCGGCATGCGGGGCGCGACCGCGGAGACCGGCGAGGCGCTGGCGCGCACCGCCGCCGAGACGGTCGGTCCGGGCGACGTGGTGATGGTCAAGGGCTCGAACGCGAGTCGGATGGACCTCGTCGTCGCGCGGCTTCTGGATGCCGTCGACGCGCGGCAGGCCGTGGCCGCGGGAAGCTAGGGGCGCCGCCGGCATGCTGTACAACGCGCTCCTTCCCTTCGCCGACGACGGCGGCCTCCTGAACCTGATCCGCTACATCACGCTCAGGACCGGAGGCGCGGCGGTCACCGCGTTGGCCCTGTCGCTGATCCTGGGCCCCGGCCTCATCCGCTGGCTCAAGCTGCGGCAGGGCGAGGGCCAGCCGATCCGCGAGGACGGGCCGCCGTCGCACCTGCTGACCAAGAAGGGCACGCCGACGATGGGCGGCGTGCTGATCCTCTCGACGATACTGGTGGCGACGCTGCTCTGGGCCGATCTCGCCAACCAGTATGTGTGGATCGCGTTGTTCGTGACCCTGAGCTTCGGCGCGATCGGTCTGGTCGACGACTATCTCAAGGTGAGCCGACGGTCGAGCGGCGGGATGTCCGCGCGCATGAAGCTGCTCGCCCAGATCGCGGTCGGAACGGTCGCCGCGTACTGGATGACCCGGGCGACGGCGGGGCCGCTCGCGATGGGGCTCACCGTGCCGTTCCTCAAGGAAGTGCTGGTTCCGCTCGGCTGGTTCTTCCTCCCCTGGGCGGTGCTGGTGCTGATCGGAACGTCCAACGCGGTCAACCTCACGGACGGCCTCGACGGTCTCGCGATCATGCCGGCGCTGATCGCCGCCGCATGCTTCGCGCTGATCGCCTACCTCGTCGGCAACGCGGTCTTCTCCAACTATCTGCAAATCCACTACGTCCGCGGCGCCGGCGAGCTCGCGGTGTTCTGCGGCGCGCTGGTCGGCGCGGGGCTCGGCTTCCTGTGGTTCAACGCGCCGCCGGCGATGGTCTTCATGGGCGATACCGGGGCGCTTTCCGTGGGCGGCGCACTGGCCGCGGTGAGCCTGATCACCAAGCACGAGCTGGTGCTGGTCATCATCGGCGGGCTGTTCGTGCTCGAAGCGGTGTCGGTCATCGTCCAGGTGGTCTCGTTCCGGCTCACCGGGCGCCGGATCTTCCGCATGGCGCCGCTGCACCACCATTTCGAACAGAAGGGCTGGGCGGAATCGACCGTCGTCATACGGTTCTGGATCATCGCGGCGGTGCTCGCGCTGGCCGGGCTGTCCACCCTCAAGCTGCGCTGATCCGATGCGAATTCCCTCGCGCGGCAATCAGACTCTCGCCCTCTTCGGTCTCGGCAGCTCCGGGCTGGCGACGGCGGGCGCCCTCCGGGACAGCGGCGCGGCGGTCGTTGCATGGGACGATGCGCCGGCTGCCCGCCGGGCCGGGGCCGCTGCGGGAATCGACTTGTGCGAACCGGCGGCCTGGGAGTGGCCCGGTCTCGACGCGCTGGTGCTGAGCCCGGGCGTCCCGCTGACCCATCCCGAGCCGCATCCCGTGGTCCGCAGCGCCCGGCAGGCCGACTGCCCCGTCATCGGCGATATCGAACTGCTGGGCGAGGCGGTCCCCGACGCGCGAATGGTCGGCGTCACCGGCACCAACGGAAAGTCGACCACCACCGCGCTGCTGGGACACCTGCTCGCGGAAGCCGGCCGCACGGTCGCCGTCGGCGGCAATCTCGGCCCGCCCGCGCTTTCGCTTCCCGCCCTGGGTCGAGACGGCATCTACGTGATCGAATGCTCGTCCTACCAGCTCGACCTGATCGACCGGATGCGGTTCGACACCGCCGTCCTCCTCAACATCAGCCTCGACCATATCGACCGGCACGGCGATCTGGCGGGCTACGTCGCGGCGAAACGGCGGATATTCCGCGACAGGCCGGGCGGGGGACAGGTCGCCATCGTCGGTACCGATGACGACGCGAGCCGCGCCGTGCTCGTCGAGCTGGAAGGGCGGGGCGGGTGGCGCCTCGTGCCGATCGCCGTGGGACGTCGCGTCGACGGCGGCGTCTCCGTGCTCGACGACACGCTGTTCGAGGACGATCGCCCCGTCGCCGACCTGTCCCGCATCGACACCCTGCCCGGCGCCCATAACCACGAGAACACCGCCGCGGCCTTTGCTGCGGCCCGCTCGCTGGGCTTGTCCCGGGCCGAGGCAGCCGCGGCGCTCGCAACCTATCCCGGCCTGCCGCACCGCCAGGAGACCGTCGCCTTCATCGGCGGGGTCCGCTACGTCAACGACTCCAAGGCCACCAACGCCGAAGCGGCCCGCAACGCCCTGGTCTGCTACCGCGCGATCTACTGGATTGCCGGCGGCCGGCCGAAGGCGGACGGTCTCGCGGCGGTGCTCCCCGAACTGCATCGGGTCCGCCGCGCCTATCTGACCGGCGAAGCCGAGGCCGCATTCGCGGACGAGATCGGCGGCCGCGCGCCGGTCGAACGCTGCGGCGACCTCGCACGCGCGCTCGACGCCGCGCATCGCGACGCGCAGCGTGAGCGGCCCGCCGGGGCCACGGTACTGCTGTCGCCCGCCTGCGCTTCGTTCGACCAATGGCCGTCCTTCGCCGCGCGCGGCGATGCGTTCCGCGCCGCCGTCGAGAGTCTCGGGGAGCGCGTACCATGACCGCGTTCGCCCGAAACGATACGTCCGTTCTGGGCCGCTGGTGGTGGACCGTCGACCGCTGGACCGTGACCGCGCTCACCCTGCTGCTCGCGATCGGGGTGCTTCTTGTGCTCGCGGCGAGCCCGCCGGTGGCCGAGCGCCTCCAGCTCGATCCGTATCACCTCGTCTGGCGCCACATCGCCTATCTGCCGCTGGCCATCGCCGTCCTGCTCGGCGTCTCCCTCCTGTCGCCCGGACCCACCCGCTGGCTCTCCGCCGCGGTTCTCGTGCTCGCCGTGGCGGGCGTGGCGGCGACCCTCATACTCGGCGCCGAAACCAAGGGCGCGCGACGCTGGATCGATTTCGGACCGCTGTCGGTCCAGCCCAGCGAATTCGTCAAGCCGTCCTGCGCGGTCGTGGTCGCCTGGCTGCTCGCGCAGTATCGCGAGACCGGCAGCGCCAGGATGGGGCTCATGGCCACGGTTCTGGTCGTGCTCGTCCTGGGCCTGCTCTTCCTGCAACCGGATATCGGCATGGCGACGGTGATCCTGATCGCCTGGTACGTGCAACTCCTGATCGCCGGGCTGTCGCTGCCGTGGGCGGCGGCGCTCACCGCGGGCGCGGGGGCCATGGCGGTCGCGGCCTATGCGCTGCTTCCGCATGTGGCCAGCCGGGTAAACCGCTTCCTCGATCCCAGCTCGGGCGACAATTTCCAGGTCGATACGTCGCTCCAGGCGTTCATGAACGGCGGCCTCCTCGGCCGCGGGCCCGGTCAGGGCACGATCAAGAGCGTGCTGCCCGACGGTCATGCGGACTTCATCTTCGCCGTGGCGGGCGAGGAGTTCGGCCTCGTCGCCTGCCTCATCATCCTCGGTTTGTTCGCCTTCGTGGTGCTGCGGGGGCTCTCCCACGCTCTCCGCGAAACCAATCTCTTCGTGATGGTCGCCGTCGCCGGACTCGCGGTCCAGTTCGGACTGCAGGCGGTGGTGCACATGGGTTCCTCGCTAAGGCTTCTGCCGGCCAAGGGGATGACGCTTCCTTTCATTTCCTATGGCGGATCGTCGTTGATCGCTGTGGCTTTCGCGATGGGACTCCTGCTCGCCCTCACCAGGCGGCGCATTGGGGACGAACGGCGATGAACGAGGGTCCGGTCGTTCTGGCAGCCGGGGGAACCGGGGGGCACATGTTCCCGGCCGCGGCGCTTGCCCGCGAGCTCGGGCGCCACGGTCACGACGTGGCGATCGTCACCGACGGCCGCGGCGCCGGGTTCGAGGCGGGCGCCGGAGCCGTCGTCCATTGCATCGCCGCCCGTCAGGTGAGCGGCGGCATTCGCGGCACCGCGCGCGGGGTGATGACGCTGTGCTACGGGTGGCTGCAGGCGCGCCGTCTGCTCGCGCGGATACAGCCGAGGGCCGCCGTCGGCTTCGGCGGTTATCCCACCCTCCCCACCATGTTCGCCGCGCTGCGAGCCGGCGTCCCGAGCATGATCCACGAGCAGAACGCCATGCTCGGGCGGGCGAACGCCGCGCTGGCGCCCCGGGTGTCCGCCATCGCCACGTCGTTCGAGGAAGTCCACGGCGTCCGCGTCGAGGATCTGCCCAAGCTGGTCAGGACCGGCAATCCGGTTCGCGAGGCGGTCGCGGCCCTCGCCGGGGCCCCCTATCCGGATCCTACGGACCACAACGGACCCGTTTCGCTGCTGGTGGTCGGCGGCAGCCAGGGAGCGCGGATTCTGTCCGATCTGGTGCCTCCCGCGATCGCCGCGGTCGACGGCAGGCTTCGGAGCCGTCTCCGCATCGTCCAGCAGGCACGGCCGGAGGACGTGGAACGGGTGACCACCGCCTATCGTCGACTCGACATACCCGCAGAGGTTGCATCGTTCTTCGGCGACCTGCCCGCGCGCATGGCCGGCTCGTCGCTGGCGATTTCGCGCGCCGGCGCGTCGACGATCGCCGAGCTCGCCACGATCGGGCGCCCGGCGGTCCTCATACCCTTCCTGCGCGCGGCGGGCGGCCATCAGCATCGCAACGCGCGCGAGATCGAACGCCACGGTGCCGCCTGGGTGATGACCGAGATGGACCTCGCCGCGGAAACCCTGGCCGGGCGGATCGAGACCCTTCTACGGACCCCCCGCCTTCTCGCCGATGCGTCGGACGCGGCGCGCCGCTGGGCGGTACCCGATTCGGCCGCGCGCCTCGCCGACCGGGTGCACGCGCTGGCCCGCGCGAACGGCGGCGCGCCGAGGTGGGCGGCATGAGAACCCTCCCGCTCTCGGTCGGAACGATCCACTTCGTCGGCATCGGCGGGATCGGCATGAGCGGCATCGCCGAGGTTCTCCACAATCTCGGATACCGGGTCCGCGGCAGCGACATCGCCGACAGCGCGAACGTGCTCAGGCTGCGATCGCTGGGCATCGACATCGGAATCGGCCACGACGCCGGAAATCTCGCCGACGCGACGGTCGTGGTCGCGAGCTCGGCCGTCGCCCCCGACAATCCCGAGATCGCGGCGGCACGCGCGCGGATGATTCCCGTGGTGCGCCGCGCGGAAATGCTTGCCGAGATCATGCGTCTCAAATGGTCGATCGCAGTCGGAGGGACGCACGGCAAGACGACGACGACGTCCATCGTCGCCGCCATGCTCGAAGCCGCCGGCCTCGATCCGACCGTCATCAACGGCGGAATCATCAACGCCTACGGCACCAACGCCCGCCTCGGCGAAGGAGAGTGGATCGTCGTCGAGGCCGACGAGTCGGACGGGTCCTTCGTCAAGCTTCCGGCGACCGTCGCGGTCGTCACCAATATCGATCCGGAACATCTCGATTTTTACGGCTCCTTCGCCGATTTGCGCCGGGCGTTCGAATCGTTCGTCGCCAACATCCCGTTCTACGGCTTCGCCGCGCTCTGCATCGACCACCCGGAGGTTCAGGGGCTGATCGGCGATGTCCCGGACCGCCGCCTGGTGACGTACGGTGTCAGCCCGCAGGCCGATGTCCGGGCCAGCGCGATCGAAATCGGGCCGGACGGTTCGCGTTTCGACGTCGAGGTCGCGGACCGGTCGAGCGGACGGCAACGGACCCTCCCCGGCCTGTTTCTGCCCATGGTCGGGACGTACAACGTCCTGAACGCCCTGGCGGCGATCGCCATCGCGATCGAGATGGAAATCGCCGACGAGACCGTCCGGGCTGCCCTGGCGGCCTTCGGCGGGGTCAAGCGGCGCTTCACCAGGACCGGAGAGGTCGCCGGCATAACGGTCGTCGACGATTACGGCCACCATCCCGTCGAGATCGCCGCCGTCCTCGGTGCCGCGCGGGCCAGCTGTCGCGGCAACGTCATCGCGGTGGTGCAGCCCCACCGCTATTCCAGACTCGCCAACCTGTTCGAAGAGTTCTGCACCTGTTTCAACGACGCCGACACCGTCGTCGTCGCGGACGTCTATCCGGCCGGCGAGGAACCGATAGAGGGCGCGGACCGCGACGCCCTGGTCGCCGGCCTCCAGGCGCGCGGACATCGCGACGTGCAGATGCTCGAGGCCCCGGAGTCGCTCGCCCCGCTGCTTGCCGGGTTTGCGGCGCCCGGCGACATGATCGTTTGTCTGGGCGCGGGAAATATCACCTCCTGGGCCAATTCCCTGCCCGGGAGGCTTTCGGAGATCCTGGCCGAAGAGCCCGCGGTCGCGGCCACGGGAAACGCGGGGCCGAGCCGTGATTGAGGCCGCAACCCCGACCCGGACGATCGGCCCCCTGCCGGACGTGCGCGGTTCGCTGCGCCGGAACGTGCCGCTGGCCAGGTCGCTATGGTTCCGCGTCGGCGGACCGGCCGAAATCCTGTTCGAGCCGGCCGATCGCGAGGACCTGGCGGGATTTCTCGAAGGGCTGCCCGCCGACGTGCCGGTGACCGTGATCGGAGTCGGCTCCAACCTGCTGGTTCGCGACGGCGGCATCCCGGGGGTGACGATTCGCCTGGGCCGACCATTCTCGAAGGTCGTCCACGACGGAACGCGGATACGGGCGGGAGCCGCTGCGATGGATGTGACGGTCGCACGGGAAGGGCGCGACGCCGGCGTCGCGGGTCTCGAGTTCCTGAGCGGCATTCCCGGCACGATCGGCGGTGCGCTCCGGATGAATGCCGGGGCCTATGGCCGGGAAATCGGCGACGCCGTCGTCTCCGCCGAAGCGCTGGACAGAACGGGAAGAACGCATCGGCTAGACGCGGCGGAGCTGGGTTTCGGCTACCGCGAATGCGCGGTGCCCGAAGACTGGACCTTTACCGAAGCGCTGCTGCAGGGCGAGGCGGGATCGCCCGCGGCGATATCCGCGCTGATGGCGGAAATCGCGGATGCCCGCAACCAGGACCAGCCCATCCGGGAACGCACCGGCGGCAGCACGTTCAAGAACCCGCAGGGGAGGAGCGCCTGGGAATTGATCGAAGAGGCCGGCTGCCGCGGCCTGACCCGGGGCGGTGCGCAGGTCTCGCCCCTCCATTGCAACTTCCTGGTCAACACCGGCGGCGCCACCGCGGCCGACCTCGAAGATCTCGGCGAGGAGGTGCGCGACAGGGTGAAAGCCGCGACCGGTATCCGGCTCGCATGGGAAATCCGCCGCGTCGGCGCCGCGCGGGAGCCGGCCCATGGCTAAATCCGTCACGGTGCTCATGGGCGGATGGTCCGGCGAGCGCGAAGTCTCGCTGGTCAGCGGGCGCACCGTGGCGGCCGCGCTCCACGAAGCGGGCTACGAGGCGCGCACGGTCGACATCGACCGCGATCCGCGTGCGATCGCCACCGCGCTCGAACCCCGCCCGGACGTCGTTTTCAACGCCCTGCACGGCCCGTTCGGAGAGGACGGCCGCGTGCAGGGGATCCTGGACCTTCTAGAGATTCCCTACACCCATTCCGGCGTACTCGCCTCGGCGCTCGCGATGGACAAGCCGATGGCGAAGCGCCTGTTCGGCTGCGCCGGCATCCGCTGCGCCGAGCATGTCATCGTCAGCCGGTCGGCCGCGGTCTCGGGCGACGCCCTGCCTCGCCCCTACGTGGTCAAGCCTCTCAGGGAAGGATCGAGCCTCGGAGTCACCGTCGTTACCGAGGGGTCCGATCCCTGTTTCGCCGCCGACGGATGGGCATACGGGGACACGGTGATGGTGGAGCGTTACGTGCCCGGGCGCGAAATCACCGTGGCGGTCATGGGCGAGCGCGCGCTGGGCGTCACCGAGATACGCCCGCTCGCCGGCTTCTACGACTACCGCGCCAAATACACCGAGGGAGCCACCGAACACCTGATCCCCGCGCCGATTCCCGCCGATGCCTACGACACCGCGATGCGCTTCTCGGTCGAAGCCCACAAGGCCCTCGGCTGCCGCGGCGTCTCCCGCGCCGACCTGAGATACGACGACGCGGCCGGCGGTGCCGAGGGGGTCTATCTGCTCGAAGTCAACACCCAGCCCGGAATGACGCCGATGTCGCTGGTGCCAGAACTCGCGGCCCATGCGGGAATCGATTTCCCCGCGTTGGTGAGCTGGATGGTGGAGCACGCCGCATGCGACGCCTAGACCGCAATGCGCCCAGGCGGGCTTCCGCTCGACGCCCGTTTCCGGGACGCGCCGCGAAAACCGCCCTCGCGGCGGTGCTTCTGGCGGTCGTCCTCGGTGGCGCGGGCTGGATTTGGCGGACCGGGTCGCTCGGAGACTATGCGGAGAGTGTCAGGACCGCGGCCATCGAGGCGTCCGCGCCCCTCGGATTCAGGCTCCGCGAGGTTCTGCTGGTCGGACGCGAGCGGGTTCCCCGGGAAACCGTGCTCGCCGCCTCGGCGCTCGAATTGGGAACCCCAACCCTCGGGCTCGATACCGACCTGATCCGCGCGAGCCTCGAGCGCAACCGCTGGATCAGGCGCGCCCGCGTCACCGTTCGTCTTCCCGACACCGTGTTCATCGAAATAGAGGAGAGGCGCCCCTTCGCGCTTTGGCAGCGCGACGGCCGATTTCGGCTGATAGACGACGAGGGCGCGGTGATCGCCGAGCGGGCTCTGCATCGGTACGCCGACCTGCCGTTGGTCGTGGCCCGGTCGGAGCCCGAGCGCGCCAAGCCCATTCTCGAAATGCTCGGGCGCGAGCCGGACCTGAAACGCCGGGTGCGGGCCCTGATCGAGGTCGGCGGCAGGCGCTGGAACGTCCGCATCGACAACGGCATCGACGTGCGGCTGCCGGAGGCGGAGCCGGCGGCGGCGTGGCGCGAGCTGGCCCGGCTCGACCGGCGACACGCGCTGCTGGCCAGACGCATCTCCACGATCGACCTCCGTATACCCAGCCGGGTCGTGGTCACCCCCGTTCCGGAGTCCGGCATGAAAGAGGAGGGGCGCTGATGGCCAAGCCAAGAAGCGGCGTGCTGACAGCGCTCGATATCGGCACCAGCAAGATCGCCTGTCTGGTGGCGGAGTCCGGCGCTCCCGGAGACGTGAGGGTGCTGGGCGTCGGGCATCACGCTTCCCGTGGGGTCCGCGGCGGCGCGATCGTCAACATGGATGCCGCCGAGGCCGCGATCCTGACCGCCGTCAGCGCCGCCGAGGAGCGCGTCGGCGAACGGCTGCACGGCGTCGTCATCAACGCGTCCGCCGGTCGCCCGAACTCCAGAAACCTCAGCGTGGAAGTCGAAATCGACGGCCACGAGGTCGGGGACGCCGATCTCCGCCGGATCTACGGGCAGGGGCTCGAACACAACGGCCACGCCGAGCGCGCGCTGATCCACTGCATTCCGGTCGCCCACCACATCGACGGCAGCAGCGGCATCAAGGACCCGCGCGGGATGTACGGCCAGCGCCTCAGCGTCGACATGCATCTGGTCAGCGCCGAGGCCGCCGCGCTTCGCAACATGATCACCTGCGTCGCCCGGTGTCACCTCGACGTGGAGGACGTCGTGGTCTCGCCCTATGCGGCGGGTCTCGCGTGCCTAGTCGAAGACGAAATCGATCTCGGTGCGACCGTGGTCGACATGGGGGGCGGCACGACCAACGTCGCGGTGTTCTACGGCGGCCAGGTGGTCCATGCCGAAGTCATTCAGATCGGCGGCGACCACGTCACGCGCGACATCGCGCGCGGTTTGACGACGTCCCTGCTGCATGCGGAACGCATAAAGCTGCTCTGCGGTTCGGCGCTTCCCTCGCCGTCGGACGAGCACGCGCTGATCGACGTGCCGCTGGTGGGCGAGGAAGACCGCAACCAGCCCAATCACGTGCCCAAGTCGTTGATCGTCGGAATCATCCGGCCCCGGCTGGAGGAAATCTTCGAGCGGGTGAAGGCCTGTCTGGACGAAAGCCCGATGGGAAAGCTCGCCGGCCGGCGCTTGGTGCTCACGGGCGGCGCGAGCCAGCTCGCCGGGGCACGGGAAGTCGCGGCCCTGGTCCTGAACAAGAAGGTCCGGCTCGGCCGCCCCATGTCCATCGCCGGGCTCGCCGATGCGGTCAGCGGGCCCGCCTTTTCCACCGCGGCGGGGCTCCTGCGGTTCGCCGCGCAGCGTCGAGGCGAGACCGATATCGCGATTCGCGGAACCGCGGAGCGGACCGGTCGGCTGGGCAGGCTGGGGCAGTGGCTGAAGGAAAGCATCTGAGCCGTGAACGACATCCAAACCCGGTCGAGCCATGGAGCAGAACGGCCGGTTCGAACGCAACACCCGGGACGCCCCGTTTCGGGAGGAAGGAGACACCCATGACGATCAATCTTTCGGTACCCGAAACGGACTCCACGAAGCCCAAGATCCTGGTTGTCGGCGTCGGCGGCGCCGGGGGAAACGCCGTCAACAACATGATCAACGCGAAATTGACCGGCGTCGAGTTCCTCGTCGCGAATACGGACGCCCAGTCGCTCGTGCAGTCCCTCGCCGAGCGCAAGCTCCAGCTCGGCCACAATATCACGCACGGGCTCGGCGCCGGGTCGCGACCGGATATCGGGCGGGCCGCGGCCGAGGAGACGCTCGACGAGATCGCCGGGCATCTGGCGGGCGCCAACATGGTGTTCGTTACCGCCGGAATGGGCGGGGGCACGGGCACGGGGGCCGCCCCGGTTATCGCACGCCTGGCCCGCGAACAGGGGGTCCTGGCGATCGGAGTCGTCACCAAGCCCTTCCAGTTCGAGGGCAGCAAGCGGTCCCGGGTGGCGGAGGCGGGCATCGAGGAGCTCCAGAAGCATGTCGACACGCTGATCGTTATCCCCAACCAGAACCTGTTCCGCGTGGCGAACGAAAAGACCACCTTCGCCGATGCCTTCGCCCTGGCGGACGAGGTGTTGCACTCCGGCGTGCGGGGGATCACGGACCTGATGGTCGTGCCCGGGCTCATCAACCTCGATTTCGCCGACGTCCGCACGGTGATGGGCGAGATGGGCAAGGCGATGATGGGGACCGGAGAGGCGGACGGCGAGGAACGGGCCAAAGACGCCGCCGAGGCGGCGATTTCCAATCCCCTGCTCGACGAGGTGTCGATGAAAGGCGCGCGGGGTGTGCTGATCAACATCACCGGCGGGCCCGACATGACCCTGTACGAGGTCGACCAGGTCGCCAACCGCATCGGCAACGAGGTCGATCCGGAGGCCCACATCATCTTCGGCTCCACGCTCGATCCGGTGCTCGAAGGCAGGATGCGGGTCTCCGTGGTCGCCACCGGGATCGATGCCGACGTGAGCGTCCAACCGCGCCCGGTTCTCAGCGTTGTGCCCGACGCCGAGGCCCAGCTCCCGCCGGTGCCGGTCCCCGAGCCGACGCCGGATATCGCCGCGGAGCCGACGCACGCGATCGACGATCCGCCTTCGGCGGGTGCGGGCGAGGGTCCCGCGGACGGCGATGCCGCGGCGATGGAGGGGGCGGAGGCACCGGCGGCGGAAGTCGAAAGCGCCGCGGGACAAGAGACCTTCTTCGAAGGCGCGCAGGAGCCCGCCGCCGAAGAAGAGCCGGCCGACAGGTCCCTGGTGGCGGATTCCAACATGCGGGCCGCGACCGAGCGCGCCGTCGAGAAGCCCCAGCGGTCGCCGCAACTGCGCCGCCGCCCGAGCCTGTTGGAAAGAATGGCGGGTGTGGGTCAATCCCGAAAGCAGCAAAATCCCGCGCCCGTGAACCCCGCGCCGGCGGAGGTTCCCGCCCCCGAACCGGCGGAGGCGGCGAAACCGGCTTCCCGGGAGAATAGTGCGGCGGCGGCATCCCCTGCGCCCCGGCAGCCGGAGTTCGAGGGCGTAGAGCCGGCGTCCACGGCGCCGGGCGCCGTGAGCGACGAGGACCTGCTCGACATTCCGGCGTTTCTGAGGCGTCAGGCAAACTGAAGGGATAGGACGCCGTTCAACCCCAAGTCGTCGACGATGCGAGGACTTTCCTCCTCGGGATGGTAACATTCTGCAACAATTGTTGAATTGCCACGGGAGGCCGAGGGCGGGTAAACAGACGTTGTCCGACGGTTCGGGTAGGCAACGCCGCAACACAACCTGAAATGGCGTCCGCCTAGGGAGAGTTCGACGCTGCCTTGCGGGGGCAGCGTCGGAACGGCGTGAATAAGGAGGGGTGTGTGCGGGCAAACCAGGCGTCGGTCGAGCGTACGGTTCATTGTAGCGGGATCGGTCTCCATAGCGGTGTCGACGTTGCGATGTCGCTGCATCCCGCGTCCCCTGGAGACGGCATCCGGGTTCGGCGAACCGATGTGGCGCCGGGAACGGGTGAGATTCCCTGCGATCTTGCGCACGTGGTGAATAACCGGTTGTCGACCGTATTGGGCAACCGGCACGGCGTCACGGTCGCGACGGTCGAGCATTTGATGGCCGCCCTCGCCGGCATGGGGATCGACAACGCCGTCGTGACGCTGGACGGTCCCGAAATCCCGGCGATGGACGGCAGCGCAGCCCCGTTCGTGGAACTGATCGAGCGAGCCGGCATCGAGGAGCAGGACGCCCCCAGGCGTGCAATCCGCCTGCGCAAGCCGGTGACCGTGGAGCGTGGCGAGGCCTGCATCTCGATGACGCCCGCCGACGCCTTTTCCATCGATTTCCGGATCGAGTTCGATTCGCCGGTGATCGACTGTCAGGAAATGTCGATCGCGCTCGCGAACGGCGCATTTGTCGACGACATCGCGCCGGCGCGGACGTTCGGATTTGTCGACGAGGTCGACCGTTTGCGCGAAGCCGGATTCGCGCTCGGCGCGTCGGTCGACAATGCCATCGCCATCGACCGCCAGCGTGTCGTGAACAGCGATGGGCTCCGGTTCGACGACGAGTTCGTGCGCCACAAGATCCTGGACTGCGTCGGCGATCTCTACCTTGCGGGCGCGCCCATCCTGGCCCGGATCGTCGCGGTAAAGTCGGGGCACGCCGCCAACCACGACCTTCTGCATGCCATGTTCGCCGACGAGGACAACTGGGCGTGGTGCGACATTCCGCCGGGGACGAACGGAGAGAGCGTTCCCAGGCCTGTCCCCGCGGTCGGCTGAGAACGGTTCCCGTCGGCCGGCCGCACGCCCGTCGTCCGGGTCGACAGCACGCGAAAATGCTCTAGACTGCGCGCCCGTCGCGCACAACGCGCAGCCCAGAACGAGGATCCGCGGCCGTCAATGTCGCTTTCACCGGATCGCTTAGCCCGGATCGTGGCGGTGCTGCTCGCGGCTTTGGCGGTCTCGGCCTGCGGGAGCGACGACAAGGACTCCGAGCGCTACGTCGAGCGGCCGGTCCAGGAACTCTACAACGAAGCCGTCGACGCGCTCCGCAATGAGCAGTACACCCGCGCCGCGGAGCGTTTCGACGACGTCGAGCGGCAACACCCCTACTCGGTGTGGGCCGTCAAGGCGTCGCTGATGGCGGCCTTCTCGCACTATCAGGCGACCGACTACGACGAGGCGGTCCTCGCGCTCAACCGCTTCATCCAGCTCCATCCGGGCAATTCCGATATCGCCTACGCCTACTACCTCCGCGCGCTTTGCTTTTACGAGCGGATATCGGACGTCGTGCGGGACCAGCTCAACACGGAGAAGGCCCTGGCCGCGCTGCGGGAAGTAGTGCGCCGCTTCCCCGAAACGTCCTACGCCCGCGACGCGCGGCTGAAAATCGACCTCACCCGCGATCACCTCGCCGGCAAGGAGATGGATGTCGGGCGCTACTATCTGACGCGCGGCCACTATCTCGCCGCGATCCGGCGCTTTCGTCGTGTGGTCGAGATCTATGAGACGACCACCCACATTCCCGAGGCGCTGCACCGCCTCACCGAGGCTTATCTCGCTCTGGGCCTCAAGAACGAGGCAACAAAGGCGGCGGCCGTGCTGGGGCACAACTACCCCGGCAGCGAGTGGTATGTTGACAGCTACGCCCTGGTCGGCGGAGGTTCCTTGCCGAAGCCCGAGGAGCGCGGTTTTCTGACGCGGGCCTTCGACTGGGTGTTCTAGGCGGCCATGCTGCTGACGCTCTCGATTCGGAACGTCGTCCTGATCGAGCGGCTGGACCTTACCTTCAGGCCGGGGCTGTGCGTCCTCACCGGCGAGACCGGCGCGGGGAAATCGATACTGCTCGACGCGCTCGGGCTCGCCCTCGGCGCACGGGTCGATCCCGCGCTGATCCGCGGCGGGCCGGTCGAAGGGGCGGCGGCCGTCTCCGCGGCGTTCGAGATCCCGCCCCACCATGACGCCATTTCGGTGATCGAAGACCATGGCCTTGCTCCGCCTGGAGACGGCGAGCCGCTGATACTGCGCCGCACCGTGGGAACCGACGGGCGCAGCCGCGGGTTCGTCAACGAGCAACCGGCCAATGCCCAGCTCCTTCGGACGATCGGCGAAACGCTGGTCGAGATCGTCGGCCAGTTCGCGAGCCACGATCTTGCCGAAAAGGCGATCCATCGTTCGGTGCTCGACCGGTATGGAGGGCTGGAGGAAGACCGTGGCCGGGTGTCCGGCGCCTGGCGCGCCTGGCGCTCCGCCGGGAAGGCGCTCGCCGAGGCGCGCGCCGAAGCCGAGGCGGCCGCCCGGGAAGAAGAGTCGCTGCGTCACGCGATGGAGGAGTTCGACACGTTCGGCCTGCAGGAGGGCGAGGAGGAGTCGCTGGCGACGGCCCGCCACCGGCTGCGCCATGCCGAACGGCTGGGCGAGACGCTTTCGGAGGCCCTCGCCGAAATGACCGGCGCCAAGGGGGTCGAGCCCGGCCTCGCCCGGGCGCACCGGGTGCTGGCGCGGCGGACCGACATCGCCGGCGGCATGTTCGACGACGCGCTCGAAGCGCTCGACCGCGCGGCGGCGGAGGCGGCGGAAGCGCGCACCGCGATCGAGCAATGCGTTGGCGAGCTCCAGGCCGATCCGGGGCGGCTCGACAGCGTCGAGGAGCGCCTCTTCGCGCTTCGGGCGCTTGCACGCAAGCACAGCGTCGCGCCGGACGCCTTGCCGAGGCTCCGGGAGGAAACGGCGCTGAGGCTCGCGGCGATCGAACGGGCGGAGAGCTCCCTTTCCGACCTCCGCGCCCGGACGGAACGAGCGCGCGCCGAATACGAAAGCGCCGCGGCCGCGCTCGCCGCCGCCCGCAATGCCGCGGCGAAGCGCTTGGACAAGGCGGTGAACGCCGAGTTGAAACCGCTCCGACTCGGATCGGCACGGTTCGAGACCGCTGTCGAATCGCTCGACGTGGGGGATTGGGGACCCGACGGGACCGACCGCGTGACCTTCGTCGCCAGCACCAACCCCGATACGCCCGCCGGTCCGATCTCGAGGATCGCGTCCGGCGGGGAGCTGTCCCGCTTCATGCTGGCCCTGAAGGTGGTGCTGGCGGGCGCGAGTCCCGTGCCGACCCTGGTGTTCGATGAGGTCGATGCCGGTATCGGCGGCGCGACCTCGACGGCGGTCGGTCAAAGGCTGCGCCGTCTGGGCGAGGCGCTGCAGGTGCTCGTCGTCACCCATTCGCCGCAGGTCGCCGCCCTGGGAGGCGCCCACTGGCGGGTGCGCAAGCACGAGATGCGGGACCAGGGCGGGCACGAGACCAGAACCGTGGTCGACGAACTCGACCGCGACACCCGCCGCGAGGAGATCGCCCGCATGCTGGCGGGCATAACCGTGACCGACGAAGCCCGCGCGGCGGCCGAGAGTCTCATCGCCGGAGAAGTCTCGTGACCGGGCCGAAGGACACGGGGGCCCTGACCCGCGCCGAGGCGGAGGCCGAGCTCGCGCGGCTGGCGCGCGAGATCTCCTACCACGACGAGCGGTATCACGGTCGCGACGCGCCCGAGGTGACGGACGCCGAATACGACGCGCTGCGGCACCGCAACGACGCGATAGAGGCCCGCTTCCCCGACCTTGTGCGCGACGACAGCCCTTCGCGCCGGGTCGGCGCCGCGCCCTCGGCCGGTTTCGCGAAGGTGACCCACGCCGCGCCCATGCTTTCGCTCGGCAACGCGTTCGACGCCGAAGATGTCGTGGATTTCTATGCGCGCGTGCGCCGTTTCCTCGGCCTCGGCGCGGACGAGGCCGTGGAGGTCGTGGCGGAGCCCAAGATCGACGGGCTGTCGATTTCCCTGCGCTACGAGGAGGGCGCCTTCGTTCTCGGTGCGACGCGGGGCGACGGCACCGTGGGCGAGAACGTCACCCGCAACCTCAGAACGATGGGCGACGTGCCCGACCGGCTCACCGGCGACGCGCCCTCCGTCCTGGAGGTGCGCGGCGAGGTCTATATGGGCAAGGCGGACTTTCTCGCGCTCAACCGGGGGCGCGAAGAGTCGGGCGAGCCTCCCTTCGCGAACCCGCGCAACGCCGCGGCCGGTTCCCTGCGACAGCTCGACCCGTCGATTACGGCGGCCCGCCCGCTTCGCCTTCTCGCGTACGGGCTCGGCGAGTTCGACGGCGCCGTGGGCGACACCCATTGGGAATACCTCCGGAACCTTCGGGCGTGGGGCTTCACGGTCAACCCGGCGGCCGAGCTGTGCCGGAGCCCGGAAGAAACGATCGACCTCTACCGGCGCATATCCGAGGCGCGCGCGGACCTCGACCACGACATCGACGGCGTCGTCTACAAGGTCAACCGGTTCGACTGGCAGCGGCGGCTCGGCAATGTCAGCCGCGCGCCGCGCTGGGCGATCGCCCACAAGTTCCCCGCCGAGCGGGCGGAGACCGTGCTCGAATCGATATCGATCCAGGTCGGCCGCACCGGCGCGCTTACCCCGGTGGCCAATCTGCGCCCGGTCACGGTCGGCGGCGTCGTGGTGAGCAGGGCGACGCTCCACAACGAGGACGAGATCGCCCGCAAGGAAGTCCGCGAGGGCGACACGGTCGTCGTCCAGCGCGCCGGCGATGTCATTCCCCAGGTGGTATTGGTGGTCGAGAGCAAACGTCCTCCTTCCGCGCAACCCTTCGAGTTTCCGGACAATTGCCCCCAATGCGGCAGCCTGGCGCTGCGCGAGGAGGGCGAGGCCGTCCGCCGCTGCACCGGCGGGCTGATCTGCCCCGCGCAAGCCGTCGAACGCCTGAAGCACTTCGTTTCGCGCGACGCGTTCGACATCGAAGGGCTGGGCACCAGGCATATCGAGGCGTTCTGGCGCGAAGGCCTGATCGCGCGGCCCGGCGACATATTCCGCCTGCGGGATCATGGAGCCGCCCTCGCCGAGCGCGAGGGATGGGCGGAGCGGTCGGTCGCCAACCTGTTCGCGGCGATCGAGGAGCGGCGGACCGTCCCCTTCGAACGCCTGATCTACGCCCTCGGCATCCGCCAAGTCGGACAGGCGACGGCGCGGCTGATCGCCCGCCAGTACGGGACCCTTCCCGACTGGCGGGAGGCCATGGCCGCCGCGCAGGACCGCGAGGGAGAGTCCTGGCGGGAGCTGACCGATATCGACGGCATCGGCCCGTCGGTCGCGGCCGACATTCTCGATTTCTTCCGTGAGCCGCACAATCTGGAGGTCGTCGCGGATCTCGAGGCGCAGCTCGAAATCTCCGCCCCGGAGGCGGTGGCGGCGGAGAGCGCGGTGAGCGGCAAGACGGTCGTGTTCACCGGGACGCTGGAGACGATGACGCGGGCGGAAGCCAAGGCGACGGCGGAATCGCTCGGCGCCAAGGTGGCCGGCTCGGTGTCCCGCAAGACCGACTATGTCGTGGTCGGCAGCGACGCGGGCTCGAAGGCGAGAAAGGCCGAGGAGCTCGACGTCGAGATCCTCACCGAGCGCGACTGGGGAGCCCTTATCGGGCGGTAATCGGCGCGCAGGCGGCCTCCAGCCACCGCCCGACCTCCTCATCCACCGAACCGGTATGCGTGTCCCTGACGCGGCGGTGATAGGCGTCGAGCCAGCCCGTCTCCTCCGCCGTCAACAGCGACGGCTCGATCAGATTCCGGTCGATCGGCGCGAGCGTGATGGTCTCGAACCCGTGGAGCGCACGTTCGGCGCCCTCCGGCGCTTCGCGCTCGACCACCAGAACCAGGTTCTCGATCCGGATGCCATAGGCCCCCGCCTTGTAGTACCCGGGCTCGTTGGAAAGGATCATGCCGGGCGCGAGGGCGACGTTGGACGGGACCTTCGAGATCCTCGCCGGGCCTTCATGGACGCCGAGAAAGCTTCCGACGCCATGTCCGGTGCCGTGGTCGTAGTCGAGGCCCGCCTCCCACAAGGTCTTGCGGGCCAGCATATCGAGCTGGCTCCCGGTCACGCCGCGCGGGAATATCGCGGTCGCGAGCGCGATATGGCCCTTGAGCACGCGCGTGAAGCGGTCCCGCACTTCCGCCGGTGCCGGGCCGCCGTCCGGATTTCGGATATGGACGGTGCGGGTGACGTCGGTGGTGCCGTCGAGATACTGCGCGCCGGAGTCGAGCAGAAAGACGGACCCGGGCTCCAGCCGCCGGTTCGAATTCTCGTCGACCCGGTAGTGCACGATCGCGCCGTTGGGCCCGGCGCCGGCGATCGTGTCGAAGCTGAGCCCCCGGAAACGCTCCCCTTCCGCGCGGATGGAGCGGAGCCGGGAGACGGCGTCCAACTCGGTCAAGCGCCCCGAAGGCGCTTCCGCGTCGAGCCAGGCGAGAAACCGGACCAGCGCGTTTCCGTCGCGGACATGGGCGGCGCGGGCGCCGGCGATCTCCGCTTCGTTCTTGCAGGCCTTCGGCCGGGTGCAGGGGTCGGGACGGCGAAGCGGCTCGGACCTCGCGGCCCGAAGCCGTTGCGCGATCCAGGCCGGGACGGATCCCGGATCGATCGACACCTTGCGTCCGTCGGCAGCAAGCCTGTCGAGCGCGGGGCCCAACGCGTCCGGCTCCGCGACGGAAACGCTATCCCCGAGCGCGGCGGCGAGTTCCCCCGTCACCTTGCGCCCATCGATGAAGAGGGACGCGCCGCCCCCGGTTTCCACGATGGCGAAGCACAGCGCGACTGGCGTGTTCGGGATATCCGCCCCCCGCATGTTGAACAGCCAGGCGATCGAATCCGGCGCAGTCAGGACGGCGGCGTCCGCCCCGCGCTTCTCCAGCGTTTCGGCCACCGCCGCGCGCTTGGCCGAGGAGGAGAGCCCGGCATATTCCGGCGGGTGAGGCACCGCCGGGGAGATCGGCGGCGCCGGCTGATCCGTCCAGACCGCATCGACCGGGTTGTCGCCGACCGCGACGAGCCGCCCGCCCGCCCTGGCGCACGCGGCTTCCAGGCGCGCCGCGCCATCGGGCGTGTGCAGCCAGGGGTCGTAGCCCAGCTTTGCGTCGGCGGGAAAATGGGTCGCGATCCAGTCGTCCGGCGGCCGGTCCGTCAGGTGTTGCGGCGAAAATCGTTCCGCATCGACCTCCCGTTCGACCTGAAGCGTGTAGCGCCCGTCGACGAAGATCGCGGCCCGGTCGGCGAGCACGATCGCGAGTCCCGCCGAGCCGGTAAAACCGGTCAGCCAGGCGAGCCGGCGCGCGCCCGGCGCCACGAACTCTCCCTGGTGCGCGTCCGCCAGCGGCACGACGAAACCGTCCAGCCCGCGCCGCGCCAGCTCTTCGCGGAGCGCATCCAGCCTTTCGGGGGGCGCCGGGCCGCGGCCCAGCCCGTCGTCGGTGGAAGCGCGCAGCGCCGCCGCCCGGCCGGTCCAGAGGGCGACATCCTCCGCGCCCGGGGCGTCCACGATCAGGCTCACCCATTCCGCCGGGTCGACGGGTTCCGGGGCGGCTACGATCCCGCGCAGGAACGCTTCCTCGTCCGGCGAGAGCCGGTCCGTATCAGTCATGCCGAATCCCGTTCAGTCCCGATGCCGAAGGCTATGCAGCGTTGCCGCGGCGAATGCAACGCCGGGATTATCCGCGCCCCACGACCAGCGTCGTCCACGCATCGATCGGATGCCGGTCGCGGATCGGAAGCCCCACCGACTCGTAGGCCGCCGCGACGTCCGCTTCCTGTTCCCGCAGCAGACCCGACAGGACCGCCCGCCCGTCTCGATAGAGATAGCGCGCGACGGCGGGCGCAAGCCGGATCAGCGGGTCCGCCAGGATGTTGGCCAGGATCAGGGCGTAAGGCGGCCGGGCGCGCAGTCGCGGGTTCGAGAAGCCCCGGCTTCGGCATGTTTCCACCAAGGCGCCCACGCCGTTCCGCGTCGCGTTTTCTCTCGCCGTCTCCACGGAAACGGGGTCGATGTCGGCCGCGAGAACCGGCCGCCGCCACAGCTTCGACGCGGCGATGGCGAGGATGCCGGAACCGGTCCCCAGATCGAGGATCCTCCCGTCTCCCGGCGGCGGCATCGCGCCGAGCGCAAGCAGGCAGCCGCGCGTGCTCTCGTGCGATCCGGTGCCGAACGCCCGCCCCGCGTCCAGCACGATCCCGATGCGTCCGGGAGGCGTGTCCCCCGTCACATGGCTCCCGCGGACGAAAAACCGGCCCGCCGAGACCGGCGGAGTCAGGCGGTTCACCTCGGCGATCCAATCCACCGCGGGGAGCGGCAAAACCGACAGCGACGACGCCTGCACGCCGGTGACCGCGGCGGCGATGGCGAGACGGGAACGAAGCTGGGCCTCGTCGGGTCGCGACGCCCTCACCGAGCGGAACCTCCAGCCTTGTCCCTCCCCGTCCCGGAAGCGGGAGACCGCCGCGCGCTCCGCGGGATCGTCCAGCGCGGCCTCGAAGGGCGCAAGCCCGCCCGCTTCGCCGTCCGCGTCGACGACGAACTCGATACTCCAACCCTGCGCTTCCGCCTCAGGCCGGCTGGACAAAGCTCTCCATCACCTTCTTGCGGCCGGCCTTCTCGAAATCGATGTCGAGCTTGCCCGCGTCCGCCGCAAGCACCTTGCCGTAGCCGAATTTCTGGTGAAATACGCGGACGCCGATCCCGAACGCGGATGCCGGCTCGTCCACGCGTCTCGCCTTTCCCTCGACAATCGCTCCCGGCCGGCTTCGCTCGGCCTGCTTGAGCCGCGCTAAGCCGGGCCCGCGCCCCACCGTCTCCGCGACAGCGTCGCCGACGAGATCGACCCCAGCGGCGGGCGGGTCTCGGACCAGGCCGAGCTCCGTCGCGATATCGAGGTGTTCGCGGGGCAGCTCGTCCACGAAACGCGACGGAACCGGCGCAACCCATTGATTGAAGATCCTGCGGCTCGCGACGAAGCTGACGGTGACCGATTTTCGCGCGCGGGTAAGCCCCACATAGGCTAGCCGGCGCTCTTCCTCGAGGGACGCGGCGCCCCCCTCGTCGACCGCACGCCGGTTGGGAAAGACGTCTTCCTCCCAGGCAGGCAGGAAAACGTGGTCGAACTCGAGACCCTTGGCGGCGTGCAGCGTCATGAGGCTCACCATCTCGCCCGGCGCAAAATCGTCCCGGTCCATCACCAGGCCGATATGTTCCAGAAACCCGCCGAGATTCTCGAAATCGTCGAGCGCGCCGATGAGTTCCTTGAGGTTCTCCAGCCGGCCCGGCCCGTCCGGCGTCCGGACGTTGCGCCACATCTCGGCGTAGCCGGACTCTTCGAGCACCGTCTCCGCCAGATCTACGTGATCCTCGAACGATCCCGACCGCCAGCGGTCCAGATCGGAAAGGAACCGGGCGAGCGCGTTGCGCGACCGCGCGTTCAGCTCGTCGGAGCCAATCACGCGCCGCGCCGCTTCGGTCAGCGACACGTCGGCCGCGCGGGCGAGATTGTGCAGCGTCTGGACCGTGGAGCCGCCGATGCCGCGCCTCGGCAGGTTCACGATCCGCTCGAAGGCGAGATCGTCGTCGGGCTGATGGACGAGGCGGAGATAAGCGACGGCATCGCGGATCTCCTGGCGCTCGTAGAAGCGGGGTCCGCCCACCACGCGATAGGAAAGACCGATCGAAATGAAGCGTTCCTCGAACGCCCGCATCAGCGCGCTCGTCCGCACCAGCACCGCGATCTCGCCGAGCGCGTTGCCGGCGCGTTGCAGCGCCTCGACTTCGTCGCTGACGAGCAGCGCCTCGGCCTCTCCGTCCCAGGCGCCGCGGACGCGTATCGGTGTGCCGGATTCGCCCCCTGTCCACAGCGTTTTGCCGAGCCGGCCCCGGTTGTGCGCGATCAGCGCGGACGCGCCGGCGAGGATCTCCGGCGTCGAACGGTAATTCTGCTCCAGCCGGACGATCCGGGAGCCCGGGAAGTCCTTCTCGAAACGCAGGATGTTGTCGACCTCGGCGCCCCGCCAGCTATAGATCGACTGGTCGTCGTCGCCCACGCAGCAAATGTTGTGACTCTTCTGGGCCAAAAGCCTCAGCCACAGATACTGCGCGACATTGGTGTCCTGGTACTCGTCGACAAGGATGTAGCGAAAGCGCCGGTGAAAAATGTCGAGTATGTCGGCATGGGCGGAAAAAATGTCGATACAGTGCAGCAGGAGGTCGCCGAAATCGCAGGCGTTGACCGTTTTCAGACGCGCCTGGTAGCCGGCATACAGCGCGCCGATTTTGCCGTCGGCAAAACTTTCGGCATTTTCCCGCGAAACCTTTTCCGGCCCCAGCCCGCGATCCTTGAAACGCTGGATCTCGGCATGCAGCGACCGTGCCGGCCAACGGTTCGAATCGATATTCCCGTCTTCGGCCAGCGACTTGACCAGCCGGATCTGGTCGTCGGCGTCGAGGATGGTGAAGTCCGGGCGGAGGCCCGCCGCCTCCGCGTGCCGCCGCAGGATGCGCGCCGCCAGAGCATGGAAGGTGCCGATCCACAGCCCGTCCACGGCATCGCCGATCAGCCCGGCGACCCGGTCGCGCATCTCGCGCGCCGCCTTGTTGGTGAAGGTGACCGCCATGATCTGGCTCGGCCAGGCGCGCCCGGACACCGCGATATGCGCCAGCCTCGTGGTCAATACCCGGGTCTTGCCGGTCCCCGCCCCGGCGAGGACCAGGAGCGGCCCCTCGGTCGCCTCGACGGCCTCGCGCTGCCGGCCGTTGAGCGCGGCGAGATAGGGCGCGGGAGCGGCAGCGGCAATCGGGTTTCCGGACATGGCTCATCATACCAGCCGAACCCGCCCCGATCGGGGCCGATTCGCGGCCGCCTGCGGCGTTGCCCGGTGCGGTTTTTCTTCCCATATAACGGGAGCGAGCCGCAGAACGGAGTTGCCGCCATGATCCGAAGACGCGCTCTGTACTGTTTCAGAATTTCCCTGGTTTATGTCCTGTTCGCCGCGATGGCGGCGGGGACGGCCGCGGCGGCGGAGCCGCCGTCCGCTCCCGATCCGTTGTCCGCCGTGGTGGGGCTGGAAAGCAAGGTGCCCGCCGAGGCGCGCACCGCGACCGCGCTCGGCACGAAGCGCCAGGGCAGCGGCGTCGTCATTGACGATGCGGGTCTGGTGCTGACGATCGGCTACCTGATCCTCGAGGCCGATTCGATCGAGCTGAGCGTCGGCGGATCGCGGCGCGTGTCCGCAAACGTCCTCGCCTACGATCACGAAACCGGGCTCGGGCTGGTGCGGGCGTCCCGTCCGCTGGGTGTGGCGCCCATCCCCATCGGCTCGTCCGGTCCGCTGGCCCGCGGCCGCCAGGTCGTGGTGGCGAGCGCCGGCGGGTACAACGCCGCGATCGGCGCCTATGTCGTTTCGCGGCGGGACTTCGCCGGCTGGTGGGAATACTTGCTCGAAAAGGCGATCTTCACAGCGCCCGCGCACCCGCATTTCGGCGGTGCCGCGCTGATCGACGGGGACGGAAAGCTGGTCGGCGTGGGCTCCCTGATGGTGCCCGACGCGGCGGAGGAAAACGAACCGCTCACCGGCAACATGTTCGTGCCGATCGACGCGCTCAAACCGATCCTCGCCGACCTGATCGCCGAGGGCCGCGCCGCCCGGCCGTCGCGCCCGTGGCTCGGCCTCTACCCGCAGGAGATCCACGGCAGGCTGTTCGTCGCCCGGGTTCCGCGCGGCGGGCCCGCCGACCGGGCCGGGCTCAAGCCCGGCGATCTCGTGCTCGGCGTGGCCGGCCAGGCGGTTTCGAGCCTGCCCGGCTACTACCGGGCGCTGTGGGGGCTGGGTCCCGCCGGCGTCGAAGTGCCGCTCAGCGTGCTTCGCGGCAACCGGCCGACCGACATCAGGATTCGCTCGATCGACCGCATGAGCTGGTTCAGGAAGCCGCCGTCCTATTGAGGCGCTTCAGCCTTCGCCGCGTTCCTCGCGCCGGGCCTCCATGAGCGCGCGGTTGTAGGCAAGCGTTACGTCCACCTCGTGGACGACGCCCACCAGCCGGCCGCCGTCCCCGTCTTCCAGCACCCCGACATGCTCCTCTCCCGTCTGGAGCATCTGGGCGAGCGCCTTCTCGATCGTCTCCCCGGCACGGATTACCGGCGGGTTGGGCCGCGCGACCTCGCCCGCCGTGAGATGGTCGTCGTCGGACGTGTCGAAGGCGTAGCTCGATAAATCCCGGAGGGTGATGGTGCCTTCCGGACGGCCCTCGCCGTCCACCACGAAAAGCTGCCCGTGCGGCGCGCGCAGCAAGCGCTCCCGGACCTGCGCCATGTCCGCTCGCGATCGTACGGCGACGAACCGCTCGGTCATCAGGTCGCTCACGTGGATGGCGTCGAGCAGGCCCCGCTCGCGCCCGCCCTTGATGGCGATCCCGCGGGTGAGCAGCTGCCATTCGAAGAACGACCGCCCGTGCAGCGCCTGGGTCAGGGGCGAGGCGACGGCGACCCCGACCATGACAGCGATGGTGATCGCGTAGTCCCCGGTAAGCTCGAACACGATCAGGGTGGTGGAGATCGGCGCGCCGAGCACGCAGCCAGCGACCGCGCCCATGCCGACCAGCGTATAGACGCCGTGACCGGAGGACAGCTCGGGGAAGACGCTAGCGGCGACGATCCCGAACGCGCCGCCCAGCATCGCGCCCATGAAGAGCGACGGGCTAAACACCCCACCGCCGAAGCCCGAGCCGAGCGAGACCGCCGTCGCCGCCGTCTTGGCGACCAGCAGCGCGACGAGCGTCCAGAACGGGATGAGTTCGCGCAACGCCGCGTCGGTGGTGCCGTAGCCCACCCCCAGCACGTTCGGAAAGGCGAGCGCGATCAGCCCGACGATCAGACCGCCCGCGGCGGGCTTCGACCAGACCGGCGCCGGAATCTTCGCAACGACCCCCCGCGTGAGCTCCACGCTCCGCAGGAAGGCGATCGCGGCCAGCCCGCTGGCGAGACCGAGCAGCAGGAAGGCCGGAAACTCCAGGAACGAGACGATCGCGCGGTCCGGGATGATGAAGGCCGGAAAGTCGCCGAAATGGATCCGGGCGATGATCGCTCCGGTGACGGAGGCGATCACGATCGGCGCGAAGGCGCTCAGCGCGTAATGGCCTATCACCACTTCGAGTGCGAAGAACACGCCCGCGATCGGCGCGTTGAACGAAGCCGAAATCGCCGCCGCGACCCCGCAGCCGAGCAGGGTGACCATCTGCGACCGCGACAGATGGAGCCGCCCGCCGACGAAGGCGGCGAGGCTCGCGCCCAGATGAATGACGGGGCCTTCGCGCCCGACGGACGCGCCGGTTCCGATCGACGCGGCACTGCCGAAGGCCGCGCCCAGGCCCGCCCGCCAATCCATCCTGCCGGACCGGAACGCGGCGGACTCCATGACGTCGGCCACGCCCTGCGGCTGCCTGCCCGGCATGACGAAGCGGTAGAAAAGCCCTACCAGGAGCCCCCCGGCGGTCGGCGCGGCGACGATCTGCCACGCCGGGAGGCTGCCGATCGCCGCGACCAGCGCGTCCGCGTCGGTGCCGAACGCAACGGTCTGGAAGGCAAGATAGAGTTCCCGGAACCCGATCGCGCAATAGGCCCCGGCGAAGCCGATCAGGGCGGCGAGAACGAGGGAAAGGAACGGTTCGGCCCGCAGCCACCGCGCGATACGCTGGATCCGACGCACCGGCCTCGCCTCTGCCGGCGTTGCGGCCGGTTCTGGATCGGATGCAGCCCGCTCTGACATCGATCCGTCGTGGTTACGTATCCGCCGCGCCTACTGGCATTTGCCGATCGACCCTTCCGCGCAGATCCTTTTGCCGTCGACCCATGTCGCGCCGGTGAAATCCGCGTTCAGCAGATCCGCCCCGCGCAGCTTCGCGCCGCTCAAATCGGCGTTCCTGAGGATGGCCCGGAACAGCCGCGCCCGCCTGAGGTCCGCCTTGCGAAGCGACGCGCCGCTGAGATCGGCCTTGGTGAAATCGGCCTCGACCAGCCGCGCGCCGTCGAACCTGGCGGCGGTCAGCGATGCGCTCAGGAACTTCGCCCGGTAGGCGTCCGCCCCCGCCAGGCTGGCCTTGTCCAGAAATCCGCGGTTGAAGGACGCATCGCGAAGCTTGGCCTTCGCGAGGTCGAGCCCGCGCAAATCCTGCCGATCCAGGATGCAACGCCTCCAGTCGACGCCGGGCTCTCCGGGATCCGCGCACTCCGCCTGTGCCGTTCCGGCGCCCGCGACGCCTCCGACGACGCAAAGCGTGACAAGCCACCTTGCGAACATGGTCGAACATGTAGCCCGCCAGCCGGGCAGCCGCAAATCCCTATTTGCGGAGCGGGTTGCCGAGATGCATGACACGCCCGACCTGGGGCGGACGATCCAGCGGGGCGTGAGCCAGGAAAACCTCGCCGAGCCGGCCCTGGATATCGTCCGGCATCGGGGCGACCCTGCGGACCGCAAGATCCACGTGGACGGCCATCAATTCCATGGTCGCGGCGAGCACGCCGTCGTCCTCGCGATACATGCGGTGGAAGTAATGCATGCGTTTTTCGTCGAACCCGAGGAGTTGCGTGGTGCAGCGGACGGCGGCGGCCTCCAGCACTTCGGCAAGGTAGTTCGTGTGGCTCTCCACCGCGAAGGTCGAGTGGCCGGTGCGCCCGCGATAATCCTCGCCGAGCCCGAATTTGGAATAGAAGCTGTCCGTCGCCAGGTCGAAGATGAGCACGAAGTAGGCGAGATTCATGTGTCCGTTGTAATCGGTCCACTCCCCGCGGACGGTCTCGCGCAACGTCTCCATCGGGGCCTCGATCCCGGCCATGGCGTCAGGTCTCCGTCACGAGCGTACGGGCTTCCGCGCGGAAGCGGGGTTCGTAGCCCAGATTGGGTGCGAGCAGGCGCTCGGCTTCGTCCGGGCGGATACTGCGGCGGCCGGCATAGTCTTCCACCTGGTCGCGCCCGATCTTGCCGACCCCGAAATAGCGGGCCTCCGGATGGGCGAAGTAGTATCCGGCGACCGAAGCGGCGGGCGTCATCGCGAAGCTCTCGGTAAGCGCGATGCCCACGCTCTCGGTCGCGCCGAGCAACCGGAACAGGGTTTCCTTCTCCGAGTGGTCCGGGCAGGCGGGATAGCCCGGCGCCGGGCGAATGCCGCGATATTCTTCGCGGATCAGCGCTTCGTTGTCGAGGTCCTCCGCGGGGTCGTAGCCCCAGAACTCCCTGCGCACGCGCTCGTGCATGCGTTCCGCGAAGGCCTCCGCGAGCCGGTCGGCGAGCGCACGCAGCATAATCGCGCCGTAGTCGTCGTTTTCGGCCTCCAGACGTTCGATATGGGGCTCGATGCCGAGACCGGCGGTTACCGCGAAGGCTCCGACATAGTCCCGGACTCCGGTGTCGGCCGGGGCGAGGAAATCGGCGAGAGCGAGGTTGGGGCGCGATCCCGGGCGCTTCATCTGCTGCCGAAGCGTGCGAAGGGTACCCAAGATCGAACCCGACCCGGTCCCGGAATAGACCGCGATATCGTCGTCGTTCACGCGGTTCGCCGGAAAAATGCCGATCGTGCCCGCCGCCCTCAGCCAGCGTTCCTCGACGATCCGGTCGAGCATTTTCCGGGCATCGTCGAACAGGCTTCGCGCCGCCTCTCCCACCGCCTCGTCTTCGAGAACGCGCGGATAGGCGCCGGCTATTTCCCAGGTTCGGAAGAACGGCGTCCAGTCGATCCGGTTCCGCAGGTCGGCGAGCGGGTAATCGTCGAACACACGCGTGCCCAGCAGGCGCGGCCGGGGCGGAGCGGCATCGGCCCAGTCGAGCGAGAGATGGTTGGCGCGCGCCTCGGCGATCGTCGCGAGGCCGCTGCCCTCGACGCGCCGCTCGAAGCCGGCGCGGACGGCTGCGTAGTCCTCGTCCACCGAAGCGATATAGGCATCCCGCGCGCTGTCGCTGAGCACCCTGGCGGCGACGCCGACGGCGCGGGAGGCATCCGTCACATGGATCGTCGGCGCCTCGTATTGCGGGGCGATCCTGACGGCGGTGTGCACCTTCGACGTGGTCGCGCCGCCGATCAGTAGGGGAACGGACAGTCCGGTGCGCTGCATTTCGCCGGCGACATGGACCATCTCGTCGAGCGACGGCGTGATCAGACCGCTCAGCCCGACCAGATCCGCGTTTTCCTCCCGTGCGGCGGCCAGGATCCGATCCGCGGGAACCATCACGCCGAGATCGACGACCTCGAAATTGTTGCATTCCAGAACCACGCCCACGATGTTTTTTCCGATGTCGTGGACGTCGCCCTTGACCGTCGCCATGACGATCCTGCCCTTGGCCGCGGCTTTATCCCCCGCCGATTTTTCCGCCTCGATGAAGGGGATCAGGTGGGCCACGGCCTGCTTCATGACCCGCGCGCTCTTGACCACCTGCGGCAGGAACATCTTTCCCGCGCCGAACAGGTCGCCCACGATGTTCATCCCGTCCATCAACGGCCCTTCGATCACGTCGAGCGGACGCCGGGCGGCGATGCGGGCCTCTTCGGTGTCTTCGACCACGAACGCGTTGATGCCGTTGACCAGGGCGTAGGTGAGACGTGCCTCGACCGGCTCGTTCCGCCATTCGTCCTCGCGCCTGGATGCGGCTTCCGTCCTGGCGGTATCGGCAATCGCCAGCAACCGTTCGGTCGCATCGTCGCGGCGGGCGAGCACGACATCCTCGATGCGCTCGCGGAGTTCGGGCTCTATGTCTTCGTAAATGCCGAGCTGGCCCGCATTGACGATCCCCATATCCATTCCCGCGCGGATCGCGTGGTACAGGAAGACCGAATGCATCGCCTCGCGGAGCGGGTTGTTGCCGCGGAAGGAGAACGAGACGTTCGACACCCCGCCGCTGACCAGGGCGTGCGGCAGGGACTCCTTGATGCCCCTGGCGGCCTCGATGAAGTCGAGCGCGTAGCGGGCGTGCTCCTCGATCCCGGTGGCCACCGCGAAGATGTTCGGGTCGAAGACGATGTCCTCCGGCGGGAAGCCCACCCGGTCGACCAGGATTCGGTACGCGCGGGTGCAGATTTCGAGCTTGCGCGAGGCGGTGTCCGCCTGGCCCTCCTCGTCGAAGGCCATGACGACCGCCGCCGCGCCGTAGCGTCGGATCGA
Source organism: Defluviicoccus sp. (assembly GCA_028820505.1). Taxonomy (GTDB): domain Bacteria; phylum Pseudomonadota; class Alphaproteobacteria; order MPNO01; family MPNO01; genus MPNO01. Next base: position 13,916 of record JAPPIT010000115.1, on the reverse strand, counting down.
CCGGGCCTGCGCGACGAACGCCTCTTCGCCTTCCTTGAGACTGATCGAATTGACGACGCCCTTGCCCTGGATGCATTTGAGCCCGGCCTCGATGACCGACCAGTCGGACGAATCGATCATGACCGGCACCCGGCAAATGTCCGGTTCGGCGGCGATCAGGTTGAGAAAGCGCACCATCGCCGCCTTCGAATCGAGCAGCCCTTCGTCCATGTTGACGTCGACGATCTGGGCTCCGTTCTCGACCTGTTGGCGGGCGATGTCGAGCGCCGTCTCGAAATCGCCCTCCTTGATCAGCCGGGCGAACCGCGCGGAACCGGTGACGTTGGTCCGCTCCCCCACGTTGACGAACAGGGAATCGGGTTCGATGGCGAGGGGCTCGAGGCCGCTCAGGCGGCAGACCGGGGCGCGGCGCGGGGGCGTGCGGGGGGGTATGCCGGCGACGGCGTCGGCGATCGCCTCGATGTGCGCCGGCGTGGTCCCGCAGCAGCCGCCCACCAGGTTGACGAAGCCCGAATCGGCGAAATCCTTGAGCACCGCCCTCATCTCCTCCGGCGTCTGGTCGTAACCGCCGAAGGCGTTGGGAAGGCCGGCGTTGGGATGGCAGCCCACGAAGGCCTCGCTGCAATGCGCGATCTCCTCGATGTGAGGCCGCAGCTGCGCCGCGCCGAGCGCACAGTTGAGCCCCACCACCAGCGGCTCGGCGTGGGCGATTGAATTGACGAACGCTTCCGGCGTCTGGCCCGTCAGCGTCCGTCCGCTGGCGTCGGTAATCGTGCCGGAAACCATGATGGGGAGACGCACCCCGCGCTCGTCGAACGCCGTCTGGGCGGCGAAGATCGCCGCCTTGCAGTTGAGGACGTCGAAGACGGTCTCGATCAACAGGACATCGACGCCGCCGTCGACCAGCCCCGACGCGGCCTCGCGATAGGCGGCCGCCAGCATGTCGAAATCGGCGTTCCGGAACCCCGGATCGTTGACGTCGGGCGAGATGGAGGCGGTCCGGTTCGTGGGGCCCAAGACGCCGGCGACGAATCGCGGCCGCGCGGGGGTCAGAACTGCCTGTGCGTCGGCGGCCTCCCGCGCGATCCGGGCGGATGCAAGGTTCAGGTCGTAGACCGCGTCCTCCATCAGGTAATCCGCCATCGCGATGGCGGTCGAGTTGAAGGTATTGGTCTCGACGATGTCGGCGCCCGCCGCGAGATATGCCGCGTGAATGTCGCGGACGATGTCGGGCTGCGTCAGGGACAGGAGGTCGTTATTGCCCTTTTGCGGCGCCGCATGGTCGGCGAAGCGGGCGCCCCGGTAGTCCGCCTCGGCGAGGCGATAATCCTGGATCATCGTGCCCATGGCGCCGTCGAGCACGAGAATGCGGGAGTTCAGCGCCCGCTTCAGCGCGGCGATGCGGCCGGCCCGGGCGCGCTCGTCGGGCCGGCCTTCCAACATGTCGGTGCGCGCGGGGCTCGCCATTGGTACCGCTCAATCCGCCGGATCCGCCTCGATCCGGACATCGCCGGATCCGGGGCGCAGGCCGAGGATGCGGGCGATCGCATAGGTCAGGTTCGCCCGGTTGAGGGTATAGAAATGGAACTCGTCCACGCCGGCCGCCTGCAGCGCGCGGCACTGCTCCGCGGCGATGGAGGCAGCGACCAGTTTCCGGGTTTCCGGATCCTCGTCGAGCCCTTCGAAGAGATCCGCCATCCACACCGGCACCGTCGCGCCGCACATCGCGCTGAAACGCTTCACCTGGGCGAAGTTGGTCACCGGCAGGATGCCCGGCACCACTGGCACGTCGATCCCGGCCGCGCGGACCCGGTCGAGGTAGCGGAGGTAGGTCTCGACTTCGAAAAAATACTGGGTGATCGCGCGCGTGGCTCCGGCGTCGAGCTTCCGTTTCAGGTTGTCCATGTCCGCTGCGGCATTGCGCGCCTCCGGATGCACCTCCGGGTAGGCCGCGACGCTGATCTCGAAATCCGCCACGCGCCTGAGCCCGTCCACGAGGTCGGCGGCGAAGGCATAGCCGTCCGGGTGGGGTCTGTAGCGCCCGGCGTCCTTCGGGGGGTCGCCCCGCAACGCGACGATGTGCCGGATGCCGGCGTCCCAGTACCGGCGGGCAACGGCATCGACTTCCGCGCGGGTCGCCGCGACGCAGGTCAGGTGCGCGGCGGCGCGGAGCCCCGTGTCGCGCTCGATACGGGTCACCGTGGCGTGGGTCCGGTCGCGGGTGGCGCCCCCGGCGCCGTAGGTAACCGAGACGAAACGGGGTCCCAGCGGGGCCAGCCGCTCGATGGTCGACCAGAGCGCGGCCTCCATCTCCTCTGTCCGGGGCGGGAAGAATTCGAAGGACACGAGCGGCGCGTTGCGAGCCGTACTCCAAGACAATTCCAACACCTGCCCGCTGTCTCCCGACCCTCCGTTCGCGCATTATAGATATGCAGCGCGATTCGTCCGGCGCGGGAAACCGGCACGCATAGTGACATTTGTGCAACATGCTGGCGAAAGCATCTCAGAGACGAGCGGGCACACTGGAAATCGTCCATGCGCGGGATTAACTTCGGCGCGCTTCGGGGGAAGCAGCGTCCGGCGCCGGCCGGTCGGCCGCCGACGGACCCGATCGGGAGCTGACCCTTGGACCGGCATGATGTTGCTCGAAACCGAACGCGCGGATGGCGTTAATCTTGGGTTCGGAAGACGCGTGCGGCTGACAAGAACGCCTGATCTCGGAGGCCCCGCACGGGTCCTGATCGCCGTGCTCTGCCTCGGAAGTCTGGGGCCCTTGGGCTGCGCCACGCCCCCGCCGCCGGACGATCCCGAAGCGCTCGAAAGTTTCAGGCAGACCAACGATCCGTTCGAACCGCTCAACCGCGTCGTCTTCGCGGTCAATATCGAGGCGGACCGGTACATCCTCAAGCCGGTCGCCTACGTCTACAAGGAGACCGTTCCCGAACCGGTGCAGGAAGGGGTGGGAAATTTCCTCCAGAATCTGGGCAGTCCCGTGGTTTTTCTGAACTCGGTGCTGCAGGGCGACGTCGATCATGCGGGCGAGACGCTGCTGCGGTTCCTGATCAACAGCAGCATCGGCCTCGCCGGCACGTCGGACGTTGCCGGCGAAATGGGATTCGTCAGGCGGGACGAGGATTTCGGTCAGACGCTCGGGGTCTGGGGGGCCGACGCAGGGCCCTATATCATGCTGCCGTTCCTGGGCCCCTCCAGCACACGGGACGCGCTCGGGCTGGTGGTCGACCATTTCGCCGATCCCTGGACCTATCTCCGTTACGAGAAATTCAACTATGCCCGCCTCGGCGCCGAGATCGTTGACGCCCGGGCAAGAAATTACGAATTGTTGAACGATCTGGAGAAGACATCGGTCGACCATTATGCAGCGGTTCGAAGTCTCTATCGGCAGGACCGTCGCGACGCGATCAGGAACGGCGCCGAACCGGACCTGCCGCCGCTCCCCGATATTCCCGCCGATGAGGAAGAGCTTGAGGATGAAGAGAAAGAACCCGCCCGCCCACCGGCGCAATAGGATCTTGCGCCGCCCCTGGGCCGCGCTGCTGGCGACGGCCGCGCTGCTGGTGACGGCCGCCCCGCCGGCGGTCGCCGACGGGGCCGAGGCCTTCATCCGAAGCACCGCCGACAGGGTCTTTACCTCCTACGCGGAAGAGGTCACGGACGAGCAGCGGGCGACGGCGTTTCGGGACATCCTGACCGCGACCTTCGAGCTCAGGACCATCGCGCGGTTCACGCTCGGCCGCTACTGGCGCGTCGCCTCTTCCGATCAGCGCAAGGAATACCGGCGCCTGTTCGAGGATTTTCTCGTTCTCGCCTACGCCAACCGCTTCCGGGATCTCGGTGGCGTCAAGCTGCGCGTCACCAGCGTCGTGACGATCAGCAAACGCGATCAGCTGGTCCAGTCCGAGGTCGACCCCGGCAGCGGCCGGCCGCCGATCCGGATCGGCTGGCGGGTGCGGGAAACCAGGCACGGGTACCGCATCGTCGACGTGATCGTCGACGGGATCAGCATGAGCGTCACGCAGCGGGACCAGTTCGCCGCCGCGATCCGTTCGTCCGGCGGCAAGGTCGACGGGTTGCTGGCCATGCTGCGCGACAAGACCGGCCCCCGGCAATAGCCCCGCGAGGGGACGAAAAGGCTAATCGCGCGCCAGAGGCTTGTACCTGAAGCGGCGGGGCCGCTCCGCCTCGTCGCCCAAGCGACGCCTGCGATCCGCCTCGTAGTCCTCGTAATTGCCCTCGAACCAAACCACCCTGCCCTCGCCCTCGAAGGCGAGCATGTGGGTCGCGACGCGGTCGAGGAACCAACGGTCATGGCTGATCACGACCGCGCATCCGGCGAACGAGGCCAGCGCATCCTCGAGCGCCCTGAGCGTGTCGACATCGAGGTCGTTGGTGGGTTCGTCCAGCAGGAGCACGTTCGCGCCCGACTTGAGCAGCTTGGCGAGATGCACCCGGTTGCGCTCGCCCCCGGACAGCTGTCCGACCTTCTTCTGCTGATCCGGTCCCCGGAAGTTGAACGCGCCGACATAGGCCCGCGAGGGCATCCTGCGGGCGCCCATCGACACTTCCGTCTCGCCTTCCGCGATTTCTTCCCACACCGAGTTGTCGGGATCCAGGCTGTCGCGCGACTGGTCGACATGGCCCAGCACCACCGATTCGCCGATCCGCAGAGTTCCGGAATCGGGCGTCTCGGCGCCCGCGATCATGCGGAACAGCGTCGTCTTGCCGGCGCCGTTCGCTCCTATGACACCGACGATGCCGCCCGGCGGCAGCCTGAAGTCCAGGCCGTCGATCAACACGCGGTCGCCGTACCCCTTGGTCACGCCGCGCGCCTCGATGACGAGATCGCCGAGCCGGGGCCCCGGGGGTATGACGATCTGGGCGGTCTCCGGCGCCCGGTCGTTGGCTTCCGCGAGCAGCGCCTCGTAGGCGGCGATGCGCGCCTTGCTCTTCGCCTGGCGCGCCCTCGGCGTGGCGCGGATCCATTCGAGCTCGCGCGCCAGGGTCCGCTGACGCGCCGATTCCCTCTTCTCCTCCTGGGCCAGACGCCGCTCCTTCTGTTCCAGCCACGAGGAATAATTGCCCTGCCAGGGGATGCCCCGGCCGCGGTCGAGCTCGAGAATCCAGCCGGCAACGTTGTCGAGGAAGTAACGGTCGTGGGTGATCGCCACGACCGTGCCCGGATAGTCGTGGAGGAAGCGCTCCAGCCATGCGACCGACTCGGCGTCCAGATGATTGGTCGGCTCGTCGAGCAGCAGCAGGTCGGGCCGACCCAGCAGCAGCCGGCAGAGCGCGACGCGGCGCCGCTCGCCGCCCGACAGCGTGGCTACGTCCGTGTCGCCCGGCGGACAGCGCAGCGCGTCCATCGCGATCTCGACCTTGCGATCGACATCCCAGGCGTCCGCGGCGTCGATTCGTTCCTGGAGCGCGCTCTGCTCCTCGATCAGGGCGTTCATCGCCTCGTCGTCGAGCGGTTCGGCGAAGCGGGCGCTTACGGCTTCGAATCGCGCCAGCAGGTCGCGCGTTTCGGCGACACCCTCGGAAACGTTGTCGAGCACGTTTTTGGAAGGGTCGAGTTCGGGTTCCTGGGCCAGATGGCTGATGCGGATCGAATCGTCGGCCCAAGCGTCGCCGCGGTATCCGGTCTCCAGCCCCGCCATGATCTTGAGCAGGGTGGACTTTCCGGCGCCGTTGAGACCGAGCACGCCGATCTTGGCGCCCGGCAGAAAGGCGAGCGAAATGTCGTTCAGCACATCCCGTCCGCCGCCGTAGCTCATGCCGAGCCGGCGCATCGCGTAGACATATTGCGGGCTAGGCACCGGAGCCGGCCCGCCAGTCGGCTGCGATCCGCTCCGGAACCGCCCGGTCGCGGAATGCGGTGCGGACCTGTCGCCATTTGTGGCCGACCGAAGTCGCGACGATCCCGCGGTCCAGCTGCTTGAATTCGTCGATCACGGGCGCGTGCCGGACCAGGTCCGCCGGGCTGAGTGCAAAGGCCGCGTCGCCGGCGGCGGCCTCCCGCCAGTCGGTCTCGCGGAGCCTCCGGTCGAAGCGGCTTCGGGCGTCCGCAGGTATCTTCCGGCCGTCCACGTCGGCCAGGCCGTCGAGCATCCCGCGATCGAAGCATTGCCGCGCCATGGCCTCCGAATCGGGGCGCGGAAGGCGCTGCCGGTCCGCCACCACCGCCACGACATGGACCGTCAGGTCCGACAGGCTGGACACGAATACCTTCACCGACGAATCGTGAATCGCCCGCGAAAATTCGTCGTCCATGAAATATTCGCGGAATTGCGTTCCCATGCGTGCCTTGAGGTAGTCGAAAAGGGCCGTCTGGGCCACGTACGACGCGCGGGTCCGGGCAAAGCGGTTCAATCGCTCGACGGAGTCGATGGGCGTCCTGTCGAAACGCTCGGCGATGCTCTTGAACGGGCCCGGGAGGCGAGCGAGCAGCGACAGCATTTAGGGGGTTGTTCGACGGGTCGTCCGGCAGCGCCGCATGTCTTTATCTTGACACTTTTCCCGCACGGTGCGAACGTTCCCGGTGCTATGCACCCGGCCTTTCGACAAGGCCGGGTCTCTATGAGGGGAACGCTTTACCACAGACGTCAAAAGGATGGTGACGCATGTCCGATTCGTCAGGCCAGCGGGCGCGCCACTGGGAGAGGACCAGAAACCTCACGATCTTGGTACTGGCCATCTGGTTCGTTTTCTCCCTCCTGGTGCACTGGTTCGCTAAGGGCCTCAACGAGATATCCTTCATTGGATTCCCGTTGGGCTACTATCTCGCAGTCCAAGGGTCGCTGATCATCTTTGTCGTGCTGATCTTCTACCAGAACTGGCAGCAGGACAAGATCGACTCAGACGCCGGTCTCTCCGGCGACGAGACAGAGGGATAGGAGAGACCGCCATGTTCAAAGGGAACTTCATCGACAATCTGCCGAAGATATACGGCCTGTATACCGGCGGATTCGTCGTCTTCATCATCTTGATGGCGATTCTGGAGCAGCTGGGACTCGGTGCCGACACGATCGGCATCCTGTTCGTCATCTTCACGGTCGCCATTTACGCCGGCATCGGCTGGCTCTCGCGCACCATGCAGGTGTCGGCCTATTACGTCGCGGGTCGGGAGGTACCGCCCGTGTTCAACGGGATGGCGACGGCCGCGGACTGGATGTCCGGCGCGTCCTTCGTGGCGCTGGCCGGCGGGATCTATTTCGGCGGCCACGGCTACCTCGCGTTCGTCGTCGGCTGGACCGGCGGTTACGTGCTCGTGAACTCGCTGCTCGCGCCCTACCTGCGGAAGTTCGGCTGCTACACGGTGCCGGATTTCATCGGTACGCGGTATGGCGGGAACTGGGCGCGCTTCATCGCAGTCATCATCCTGGTCGTGACGTCGTTCACCTATGTGACGGCGCAGATCAACGCGACCGGGACGATCGCCGCGCGCGCGCTGCATATCCCGTTCGAGGTCGGCGTCTGGTTCGGCCTTCTGGGCATCCTGCTCTGCTCGATGCTCGGCGGGATGCGGGCGGTGACCTGGACCCAGGTGGCGCAGTACATCGTGCTCATCATCGCCTACCTGATCCCGGTGATCTGGATGTCGAACGCGCAGGGCTTCGGCGTGATCCCGCACTTCACCTATGGCGAGGCCGTCGCGCGGATCACCGAGCTCGAGCCGTTGCTCGGTGTGGGCACCGCGGCGGTCGAGAAGGTGGCAGGGGTGAAAATCGTCACCACGCTCCATAACGGGCCCGCGGACAGCGCGCTTTACAGTTGGCAGTTCGTCACGCTGGCGCTCTGCATGATGGCCGGCACGGCGTCGCTGCCGCATATCCTGATGCGGTACTTCACCACGCCGACCGTCCGTTCGGCGCGGCGTTCCGTGTCGTGGTCGCTGTTCTTCATCTTCCTGCTGTACTTCACGGCGCCGGCTCTGGCCACGCTGACCAAGCTGCAGCTGTTCGATCCGAACCTCGCGACCGCCATCATCGGCAAGTCGATCGAGGAAGTGCAAAATCTCGAATGGATCAAGCAGTGGGCATCGGTGGGCATGCTCGCGGTGACGGACGGCAACAAGGACGGCATCCTGCAGATCAACGAGTTCTTCATGCGGCCCGACATCGTGGTTCTGGCGACGCCGGAAATCGCGGGTCTGCCGTATGTGATCTCGGGTCTGGTCGCGGCCGGCGGCATGGCGGCCGCCATGTCGACGGCGGACGGGCTGCTGCTCGCCATCGCCAACGCGCTGAGCCACGATCTGTACTACAAGATCATCGATCCGAAGGCCGACACCGCGCGGCGCCTCATCGTCGCCCGCGTGCTGCTGATCGTGATCGGTGCGCTCGGCGCCATCGTCGCCAGCTTCCAGCTAACCGGTATCCTGGGAGCGGTCGCCTGGGCCTTCTGCTTCGCCTGTTCGGGCCTGTTCTTCCCCCTTGTGCTGGGGGTCTGGTGGAAACGGGCAACCACCGCCGGCGCGATCGCCGGCATGGTCCTGGGCTTCGGAGCCGGGTCGATCTATCTCTGGTGGACCTACACCACCGGCGAGACGTGGCTCGGTCTCAATCATCTGCGGTTCGGCATCATCGGAATGCCGGTCAGCCTCGTGGCCATGGTGGTCGTCAGCCTGATGACGCCGGCGCCCGACGAGGAAGTCCAGCAGTTGGTAGACAATACCCGCGATCCCAGCGGGGCCACGATCCTGGAGGCTTCGCACTAGTCTCCAACGGTCCTTGACTTGCAGCGGGGGCGGAACCTTGTTCCGCCCCCGATTTCTTTTATCCTGCGCGCGGCGCGCGGCGAGGGGCGGTGAATGAGCGGGGCGTTTCCGATCTGGGCGGTCGTCCAGGACTACGTTCTGGGCGCGATCATGTGGACGCTGATCGGCCGTTTCGGGATGAACATCTTTCTGCCGACGAACTCGCCGTTCTTCTTCATGCGGGTATTCGTGATGATGACGGATCCGATCATCCGCCTGTTCCGTCCGATCACCCCCGGATTCCTGGTCGAGGCGATGGTGCCGCTCTATGTCGCCTGGTTCTTCTACATGATCCGCTTCTACCTGATGCCCTGGCTGCTCGGGTACTCGGTGCTCGGCATGCTCTCCTTCCCGCTCGAGGGAGAGATCGCCGCCTGGCTCTACCGCACGTTCGGTCCCTAGCGGCCTCGACACGGACGATTTCGAGCGGGAATAATCCCGCCGCACTTCAAATGGCGGAGCGAACATGACGGACGGCTTCGAAAGCGCATCTCTCCTCAGCATCAGGGACCGGGCGATCGTCGTCACCGGCGGCGGCAAGGGGATCGGCCGCGTCTACTGCGAACGCATGGCCGAGGCCGGCGCGAAGGTGGTGGTGGCCGACATCGACGCCGAGGCCAACGACGACACGGTCGCGGCGATCCTGGCCGCCGGCGGCGAGGCGGTGGCGTGCACGACCGACGTCAGCGACGCCGATCAGGCGGAGCGCATGGCGCGGACCGCGATCGACAGCTTCGGGCGGATCGACGGGCTGCTGAACAACGCCTCGCTGATGAGCGTCTTGCCGCGCGGCGACTGGATGGAGATCGACGTCGAGCGCTGGGACCGGGTGATGGAGGTCAATCTGCGCGGCATTTTCGTCTGCTGCCGCGCGGTGGTGCCGCAGATGCGGGAACAGGGCGGCGGCAAGATCGTCAACATCTCGTCCGGCCGGTTCTGGCTGGGTTCGCCCAACCGGCTCGACTACTCGACCTCCAAGGCGGGCGTGATCGGGCTCACCCGTTCGCTCGCCACCGAGGTCGGCCCCTACAATATCTGCGTCAACGCGATCACCCCCGGCTTCACGCTGAGCGACACCCAGGTCGCTTCCTCCGGCGACTACGCCCAGAGGAACGAACCGCCGCCCGGGCGTATCATCCGCCGCCATCAATATCCCGACGATCTGGTCGGGGCGGTCATGTTCCTGATGTCGGCGGGCTCCGATTTCATCACCGGCCAGACCATCAACGTCGATGGCGGCCAGTCGATGCATTGAACCCGGCGACGCGGGATATCCGGCAATGGAGATTCCAGGCGGCGGACGGGCGCCCGGCCTGACCGCGGAGACCTTTCACACCGGCGACCATCTCGCCAATGCGCGCCGCCAGGCCGAGGCCGGAATCGACGACATGCTGGTCATCGACGCCGACGCGCATGTCTACGAGAAGGAATCGATCCTCGAGATCATCCCGCTGATCGAGGACCCCATCGTGCGGCAGCTCGCCCGGAGCGCCCAGGGCGCGGCCCGGCAGGCGGCGCGGTTCCCGCTCGACCGCGTCGCCTATCACGAGGTCGGCGGCCGCATCGTCCGCGATATCCTGCGCCGCCTCGAAACCACGCCGGGAGAGGACGCCCATCGCGCCGCCGAACTCGCGCTGCGCGCGATGGACGCTATGGGGATCGACGTCGCCGCGCTGTCCCCGTTCGGCCTGCAGATCATGGGCCTCCACCCCCAACCCGAGGTCGAGGCGGGCGTGCTGGGCGCCTACAATCGCTGGCTGACCGAACGGGTCCTGCCCGCGTCCCCGCGGCTGCTCGGCTGGATCATGCTGCCCTTCAGCGCGCCCGGCGACGCGCTTCGGACGGTCGAGACCTATGCCGGGCATCCGGGAATCGCCGGTTTCCAGGTCACGTCGCTCCGCGAGAAATCGGTCCACGACAATGCCTACATGCCGGTCTACGCCGCGATCGAGGAAACCGGCCTTCCGATCGCGTTCCACGGCGGGACCGATTGGGAAGACCCGCTGTTCCGCACCGTGAGCAGGTTCATGGCGGTCAAGGCGCTGTCGCAGCAATGGTACAACATCGTCCACTGCACCAACTGGGTGGTGAACGGCATGCCGGAGCGGTTTCCCCGCATGCCGGTGATCTGGATGGACTCCGGGATCTCCTGGGTGCCGTGGCTGATGATGCGGATCGACAACGAGTACCGCATGCGGAGCTCGGAGTGCCCGTCGCTGACGCGCCTTCCGGGCGAATACATGCGGGAGATGTACTACACGTCGAACCCGGTCGAGATGCCGGACCGTGAGGACGCGCTGGCGGCGGCCTACCGCGCGATCGATGCGCCCAACAGCCTGATCTACGCTTCCAACTACCCGGCGTCGGACATGGATCTGCCGGGGGCGGTCGCGAACCTCCCGATCCTCGCGGACGCCGACAAGCGCCGGATTCTGGGCGGGACCGCGCGGCGCCTGTTCCGGTTGCCGGAGACGGTCGCCGCCGGCTACATGCGGGACGGATAGCCGCACGAAGCCCGTGACACCGGTTTCACGGTCTCAAGAACGGGGTGACGGCCTCGATATTCCCGGCGGTTGGGGCCGTCCAATGTTTAACGTGAAACATTGGTCCGATTGGAGTGGGCCCTCGGGGCCCACTCCACTGGGAGGAGATCGACGCGCCGAAATGTGCGGAGATCTGTCGTCTTGGCGCGGAGCACGCACCAGGCCGGTCAAATTCACGACCCGCCCGAGCCGGGCGTCAGCCCGTCCTCGGGCGTCCTGTCGCGCAAGGTGTCCACGGGAATGTCGGTCACCAGCATATGGGCCGAGCGATGCGTGATGCAGATATCCGGTGCGGCCCGCCGGATAGCAAGCTGCGGGGTCACGCCGCAGGCCCAGAACAGGGGTAGTTCGTCGTCGGCCACGCTGATCCCGCCCAGCGTTTCCATCGGCCTGTCCGGATCGACCCTGATCGCCTCGGGCTTGCCGATGTGAACCGGCGCTCCGTGGACCAGCGGATAGCGCGCCGTCACCTCGATCGCACGGATCGCGTCGACCGGGCGAAGAGGCCGCATCGAGACGATCAGCGGCCCGGAAAACCCGTCGACAGGCGTTGTTTCGAGGCTCGACCGGTAGATCGCCTCGCGCTCGCCGCGCGCCAGATAGCGCAGGTCGACGCCTTCCCCAAGCAGCACGCCTTCGAAGGAGAACGAGCAACCGAAGGCGAACGCCACGAAATCGTCCCGCCACAGATCGCCGATCGCCAGGACATGCCCGCCCGGCCTCCCGCCGCGGAAGACGCTGTAGCCGGGCAAGTCGGTGCGCAGGTCGATGTCCCCGCCCAGGGACGGAAGACGCGGATCGCCGGGCTTGCCGACCGCGACGAGCGGACAGACTCCGGGATTCGCCTGGCACCAGCTCTCGAACCCCCGGGCGAAACCTTCCGGCAGGATCGCCAGGTTGCATTGCAGATAGCCGCGTACGGCTCCGGCGGTCGGCCCGGTCCAGTCGCCCCGGCGGATCGCCGCGCGCAACGCCGCCGGCGCGAGATCACCGGCGGCCGACATAGTCCGCAAGGTCTATCGCGCCGGCGCCCGGGATTCTCTTGCGCTCGAACTCGTCTTCGCGCCCGAAGGGCTTGGTGGCGTCGATACCGAGGCGGCCCCAGTGGTCGCGGTGTGGGTCGCGATAGAAGCCCGGCATGTCCGGCACGACCAGGCTGCGCGTATCGGCGCGACCGCGGGTGACGAACGCCCACCAGACATCGTTCAGATCGTGGATGTCGACGTCCTCGTCGGTCACCATGCAGGTCTTGCTGTAATCCGGATGCGCCCCGAAGGCGGCGAGCAGGACGTGGCGGGCGTGGCCTTCGTAGCGTTGGCGGATCTTCACCACGGTGTTCAGCAGCTGCGGATTGCAGGACACGTCCACGATGCCCGGCAGCAGCCCTGTGAGGTGCCGGTAGATCTTGGCGGCGATGGCGGTCTCCAGCGGGATCAGGTCTTCCGGCGACCCGCAGACCAGCGCGTGGTAGACCGGGTCGTCGGCGATCGTGACCGCCGTGACCTCGAAGACGTGGTTGTCTTCCCGCGGCACGTAATAGCCCATGAACTCGCCGAACGGCCCTTCCGGCCGGCGCTCGTGGGGCAGGATACGCCCCTCGATCACGATCTGACTGTCGGCGGGCACCGCAAGGCCGATGGTTTCGCACGGCGTCACGGCGATCGGCCCGCCCGCCACCGCGTTGGCGACCGCCAGCTCGTCGGCATCGGGCGGGATCGAGGCGCAGGCCGCGAGAAAGACCTCCGGCGCCGCACCGACCAGGATGGCGGCCTCGAGCGGCCGGTCTTTGGCTTCCGCCGCCTGGAAATAGCGCGACAGGTCGTGGCTGGTGCCGATGCGGATGCGCAGCTCCCCGTCGCCGACATGCATGGCGCGATGGAAGGAGAGATTGGGAATCCCGGTCTCCGGATGTTCGGTAAGCAGAATCCCGGCGGTGATATAGGGGCCAGCGTCCTTCTCGAAATAGGTCGGCTGCGGCAGGTCCGCGAGCGCCGCCCGGCGGCGATTGCCGGCCACCCGCTTCAGCTGCGCGCGCTCCGGTGCCCGCGCCGCGAGGCGGCTCCAGGAGGGGCAGAAGGCGAGGTCCGGCGCACCGATCAGCCGGCAGAGACGCTGCCGGCTGCCATAAACGTTGCTGACCGCCGGCATCGACGCGCCGCGCACGTTCTCGAACAGGATGGCGCCGTCGTGCCGTTCCTGGAACGCGGCGGTGACCGCCGCCAGCTCGTGCTTGGGGTCGACCTCGCGGGCGACGACCGCAAGGTCTCCCGCGGCTCTCAGACTGTCCAGATAGTCGCGCATGGCGCGATCCTCCCGTCCCAGCGCGACATGACGATTAAGTCTCCTCTCCATACGGAGTATAAGCCCCGCATGCAAAATGGAGACGCAAACGAAGGCGGCGCCCGGCCGCGCCTGTCCGGTTGGCGCATGGGCGTCGATATCGGCGGCACTTAAATTGACACCAATTTTCGGATATCTGGACATGAGTACCCTTGAGATGCCTCTAGGACGCAGGAGGCGACATTTCCATGATTATTCCCTATAGCACAATGGCTTGCACCCACATCGACGCCTCTTGAAACCCGCCTTTAGCTACGGTA
>JAPPIT010000026.1:44721-69641 GCA_028820505.1 Defluviicoccus sp. | reverse complement strand
GCGGGCGAGGCGGCGGAGGGACGTGGATGCCCGGAACAAGTCCGGGCATGACGACCGGGAGGGCGAGGAGTGCCGGAGAATGCCCGCCCCGCCCGACATCGTCCCAGACCATGACGGCGAGGAGACAGGGGTTAAGGCGCTTCTATCCGAAACGGACAGCGGTGGAACAAGTCCGGGGTGACAGGTGGCCCAAGAAAGGGCGCCGCCCGGCGGCGGCGCCCGATGCTCGTCAGGTGTTCCCCGCGTCTACTTGTTGGGATCGTAGAGCCTGGACTTCAGGGTCTTGTAATCGACGACGTACTTGTCGGCGAGCGCGTCGTTCTCGGCCCACTTGGCGCCGTAGATCGTGCGCACATAGGCCTCGCGGTACTCGCCTTCCAGATCGAGCCACTGCACGCCCGCCTTCTGGAGCGCCGCGTCGTCGCGCTTGCCGAGCCGGATCACCGCCTTGTCGGCGGTGGTTTCGTATTGCCGGCCCATCTTCTCGAGGAAGGCCTGCTCCTCGCGGGTCATCGCGTCGAACTTCTTCTTGTTGACCAGCACCAGCATGGTGGCGCCGAAGAAGGGCGGCGAGATCCGGAATTTGAGGAACTTGCCCCATCCGTAGGTGTTGACCGAACCCCACGGCCAGGCCAGCCCCTCGACCACGCCCCGCTCCAGCGCGGAGTAGACGTCGCTCGGCGAAATCACGATCGGGGTCGCGCCCATCCTGCGCATGAAAGCCTTGTAGAGCCCGGTGGAGCGCATCTTCACGCCCTTCAGGTCGACCCCGGTCACCTTGCTGAGCTTGGGCTTGAAGCGGGTATACATGTAGAACCGCTGCCCGTTCTGGAAGGTCCAGGCGAGGATGCGCGAATTAAGCCCCTTGCCCCAGGCCTCCTGCATCATGTCCCAGGCGCCGTTGGAACGGATCTCCTCGAGCGACTTGTTATGCGCGCCGGGCAGCCGGCCCTCGGCGAGGATGCCGGAGTAATAGGTGCCCGGGCAGTAGATCATGTCGATCAGGCCGCGCTGGATGGCGCTGCCCTGGCCCTTCCAGGGAATGACTTCCGGACCTCCCCTGTACTTGATGCTCACCGGGCCGTTCGCCTTGTTGAGCGGCTGGATGAAATGCTCGTGCAGCGCGTTGACGTAGTCATGGTTGCGCTGGAAGCAGGCCAGGGCCTGGAGCTGGGTGGCGGCGACCGCCGGGACGGTCCAGGCGATGAGCGCCACGCCGGCCGCGCCGGCCGCGAGGGTGAGTTTCGATCTGCCCGTCATGCTTGCGTTCCCTTCCTTGTGTTGCCCCCGTCTCAGGCCGTGGCATCCCCTTGGCGCTTGCTTTTGCGCGGCCGACGCTTCAGCCTGTACGCGGAAGCTTAGGCGGGCCCGGGGAACCGCACAAGCGCGCCGCGACGCATCGCGGTCGTGCGAAGCGCGACTGGGAAGGGGAGGCTTTGGACGTCGTCGTCCGCGCGTACAACGCGCTTATCAACTGGCTGCGCTTCCTCGCCGGCGTCGTCGTCTTCGGGATCTTCGTGCTGATCTGCGTCGACGTGCTGCTTCGCCTCCTCGGCGGCTATGTCGGCATGCAGCCCTGGACGTATTCGGTGCCCGTGGTCGAGTACGGCCTTCTCTGGTTCGCCATGCTGGCCGCCCCCTATCTGGTGCGGATCAAGGGCCACGTCTTCATCGAGGCGGTGACCCAGATCGTCCCGCCCCGGACGCGATGGGTCATGGCCAAGCTCTCCTATACGGGATGCATCGTCGCCTCCTGCGTCTTCGCCTGGTACTCCTGGGGCGTGCTGGTCGAGGCGATCGAGCGCGGCACGCTCGACATCCGCGCCGAGGAAATCCCGCTCTGGTACCTGGTCTTCCCGATGCCGTTCTGCTTCGCGCTGGTGGCGGTCGAGTTCGGCCGCTACCTGATCGGCATCGACGACATGTACGGGGACCGGACGGAAGTGCGGGAGAACGTCTGAGCCGTGGAGTGGTACTGGGCATTCGCTATGCTGCTCGGGCTGATCGTCGGGATGATGGCGCTCGGCATGCCGGTCGCCTTCGCGTTCCTGTCGACCAACATCCTGGGCTGGCTCTACTTCAACGGCTGGAACCTCGACGTGGTGCCCCAGGTGGTCGAGAACTCGACCGTCCTGATCAGCCGTTTCACCCTCGGCCCGGTGCCGATGTTCATCATGATGGGCTCGCTGTTCTTCCATACCGGGCTCGCGATCCGGGTGTTCGACGGGCTGGAGGTGCTGTTCGGGCGCCTGCCCGGGCGGCTCTGCTTCCTCACCGTCGCCGGCGGCTCGATCTTCTCGACGCTCACCGGCTCGTCGATGGCCAACACGGCGATGCTGGGCTCGCTGATGGTGCCCGAGATGCAGCGCCGCGGCTACAACAAGCGCATGTCGATGGGTCCGATCCTCGGCACCGGCGGGCTCGCGATGATCATCCCGCCCTCGGCGCTCGGCGTGCTGCTGGCGAGCGTCGCCAATATCGATGTCGGCCGGCTGCTGATCGCGGGCTTCATCCCGGGCTTCACGCTCGCCGTGCTCTACGCCTGCCTGATCATCCTGCAGCTCTGGATCTCGCCGGGCTCGGCGCCGGCCTACGACGTCGAGCGCACCAGCTGGGGCGAAAAGGTGCGGGTCGTCGCCACCCACATCCTGCCGATGAGCTTCGTCGTCTTCATGGTGATCGGCTTCATCATCTTCGGCTGGGCGACCCCGACCGAGGCGGCGGCGATCGGCGTGATGTCGGTGATGATCCTCGCCGCCGTCTACCGGCGGCTGACCCGGCAGGCGATCTTCGTCGCGGTCGACGCCACGCTGAAGGTCGGCGCGATGGTGTTCTTCATCCTGATGAACTCCACCGTGTTCAGCCAGCTGCTCGCGTTCTCGGGCGCGAGCCAGGGGATGCTCGAATGGGTCACGGGCTTCGAGGTCCACCGGTTGACCATCCTGTTCGCGATGTTCTGCGTCCTGCTTCTGCTCGGCATGTTCATGGACGCGACCTCGATGATGCTGATCACCGTGCCGATCTTCTTCCCGCTGGCGCAGACGCTCGGCTTCGACCTGATCTGGTTCGGCCTGTTCGTGCTCATCACCATCGAGATGGCGGGCACCACGCCGCCCTTCGGGCTGCTGCTCTACGTCATGATGGGGGTGGCGCCCAGGGGGACGACGCTGATGCACGTGGCGAGCGCGGCCGCGCCGTTCCTGCTCTGCGACACGATACTCATCCTGATCCTGGTCGCGTTCCCGCCGCTCGCGCTCTGGCTGCCGAGCCTTATGTGAGCGGCCGCGGCCGGTACTCGCCGCAGCTGTCGTCGTAGCCCACAACCGGCCAGACCCCGCGCGGCAGGCCGCCCGCCTGCTTTTCCGCAGCGGCCGGCGGGTAGCGCCGGCAATGGCCGTAATTCGCCTCGCCGAAAGCGGTTCGATCGTAGAACCGGCAGGAATTGCAGCTTCCCTCGATCGGATCGTAGGTCTCGTCGAGAGCCGCCATCTCAACCGTCCAGCGGGAGCGACAGGAGCCCGTCTGCCAGCTTGGGCTCGAACCAGGTCGATTTGGGCGGCATCACCCGGCCGGCATCGGCGACGGCGAAGAGCTGGCGAAGGCTCACCGGGTAGAGCGCGAAGGCCGCCGCCATCCCGCCCGAATCCACCCGCGCCGCGAGTCCGTCCAGGCCCCGGCTCCCGCCGACGAAATCGATCCTCGGGTCGTTCCTGACGTCCTCGATCCCGAGCAGGGGCGCGAGCACGGTCCGGGACAGAATCTCGGCATCGAGCGCCGCCGTCGGATCGCCGTTCTCCGCCGGCGCCGACTTGAGCGTGAGTCCGTACCACCGGGCCTCGAGATAGAGCCCGAACCGCGCCGGACGGTCCGGCCGGACCGGCGATTCCGATGGCGATACGGCGAACGCGCCGCCCAGCGCGGCGAGGAACGCGTCCGGCGACCGGCCGCCGAGGTCGCGCACCACCCGGTTGTAGTCGAGGATACGCATCTCGCTTTCGGGAAAGGCGACCACGAGGAAGCTCGCGCCGGAAACCCGGGTCGCGGCCTCGGAACGATGGTGGCCGTCGGCGACGTAGAGCGTATCGAGCCGCCGCACCGCTTCGACGAGCGCCACCCCCGCATCACCGTCCGCCATCCAGACCGAATGGCGGACGCCGTCGACCTCGGCCTCCAGGGTCGGGGCTTCGGCGGCGATCGCGGCGACCGCCTCGGCCACGGCCGCGTCGTCCCTGTGGGACAGCATGACCGGACCCGTGTGGGCGCCGACCGCCTCGATCTGCCGCGCCCGGTCCATCACCTTGGCGGTCCGCGTCAGCTCGTGCCTGCGAATCCGCCCGTCGCGATAGGCTTCGATCGGCGCCGCGCCCGCGATGCCGGTCTGGCGCCGGCCGCCGGTCTCGGCGCGGTAGACGTAGAGATGGGCACCTTCCGTGAGGCCGATCGCTCCTTCGATCTTAAGCCGGGCCATGTTCTCGGCCGCCTTCGCGTAGACCGCCGGGTCGTCTGCGGCCACGCCTTCCGGCAGGTCGATCTCCGGCTTGGAGACATGGAGAAAGCTCAGCGGGTTGCCGGCCGCGCGCAGCCGTGCCTCGGCGCTCGACAGCACGTCGTAAGGCGGCGCGGCCACCGACTGCGCTTGCGCCGGTGGCGGCATAATCGCCCGAAAGGGCGCGATGAGGGTCATCTACTCGTTCTTGGACATCAGGTCGGCGACGACCAGATCCTCGCCGATCCGGTGGAAGGGCCGGCCCGAGTCGCTGACCGCCACCACGACCACGATCTCGTCGGCCCGCGGTGCGTCCGTCACCGAGACCTGCATCGCGTCGAAATGGCTGAAACTCCAGATTTCGTCCTTGTGGTGAAGCGGACAGTCGATCACCGTCCCCGGCCCGCCGAGCTTCTTGGTGGATGGCATGATCGACTTCGCCGGGCCCACGATCGCGCGCACCGGCTTGCCCATTCGCGGATGCATCACCGCGGCGGCGTGCTCGCGCTCCCCGTTCTCGCCCACGATCGCCGCCTTGCCGTAGCTGTTGACCGCCGCGCCGTCGATGCCGAGCGCGTCGATAGCGCGCTGCACCAGGAGAGCGCCGAGCTCGGCCCCCGCCTGCTGCAGCTCTTCCAGCTCCTCGTCATAGACCCCGGCATACGGGTTCGCGATCACCGCGATCGCCGCGGCCTGGCGCGTCGCGGGCTCGACCGGCCGGCCGAGCTCGCGGCGGGTCTCCTCGACGACGGTGACGATCTTGCGGATCTGCATTCGGCCTTCTCCCCGCGCGGCGCGCATGACTCGGTTCCGGCACTATGCCATCATCGAAACTCGTTGCAACGCCCGCGTCCCGGTTTCCCGATGTCGAGCGCAAATCTCGATCCCGTGACCCTCGCCGTCATCCGCGGGCGGCTGGAGCAGCTCGTCGACGAGATGGACGCGACGCTGTTCCGCGCCGCCTTCAGCCCGGTCATCGCCGAGGCGCGGGACGGCAGCCACGGCGTCTACGACGCGAACGGCGAGACCGTGGCGATGGGGAAGCAGGGCCTGCCGGTCTTCATCGGGGCGATGAGCTACGCCACCAAGGCCGCCATCGCGCGCGCCGACGCCGACGGAGGCCCGAAGGACGGCGACCTCTATCTGCTGAACGATCCCTATGTCGGGGCGACCCATCTCAACGACATCAAGATCGTCAAGCCGATCTTCCGGGGCGAAAAACTGTTCTGCTACCTCGCCTCGGTGGGCCACTGGCTCGACGTGGGCGGTAACGTGGCGGGGAACTACAACCCCACCGCCAGCGACATCATGCAGGAGGGGGTGCGTATCCCGCCGGTGAAGTTCGCCGACCGCGGCGTGGTCAACCGGGACATCGTCGACATCCTGCTCGCCAACGGTCGCCTGCCGGGCAGCAATTACGGCGACCTCAACGCGCAGCTCGGGGCGCTCGATCTCGGCACGGCGCGCCTGCACGACCTGCTCGACAGCTTCGGCGACGACACCGTCGCCGCCGCGATGGAGGAGATCTCCAGGCGCGCGAGCCGGCAGATGCGGGCGCTGATCTCCGAACTGCCGGACGGGACCTATTCCTTCGAGGACCATATCGACAATGACGGCCGCGGCGACGAACCGCTCAAGGTCGCCCTCGACCTCACGATCGCAGGCGAGACGCTCACCCTCGACTTCTCGCGCTCGGCGCCGGCCTGCGCGGGCCCGCTCAACGTCTCGCGCGCAACCACCGTCGCCGCGTCCTTCGTCGCGCTCAAGCACATCTTCCACGAGGTGCCGACCAGCGGCGGCTGCCTGGAGCCCATCGAATTCGTCATCCCGGAGGGCTCGATCCTCGCCGCCGAGCCGCCGGCGCCGGTCTCGGGCTACACCGAGAACATCATGCGGACCATCGACGTGATCTTCGGCGCGCTCGCCCAGGCCGCGCCGGAGCGGGCGAACGCCGCCTGCTTCGCGACCGTGAACGCGCTCCTGATGTCGGGCAGCCGCGACAACGGCTCGAAGTTCATCCTGTTCACCTTCTTCGGCGGCGGGCTCGGCGGCAATCCGGAGGGCGACGGGCTGAGCCACGGCAACGCGCCGATCGGCATGGCGAACATCCCGCCGGCGGAGATCCTGGAGGCGGCGTACCCCACCTGCGTCACCAACTGGGGGCTCCGGCAGGACAGCGGCGGGCCGGGCCGCAACCGGGGCGGGCTGGGTGCGGTCTACGAGTTCGAGCTGCTGGCCGACGAGGCCGACCTGGTCGTCTTCGGCGAGCGGGCGCGGTTCCCGGCCTTCGGCATTCTCGGCGGCGCCCACGGCGCGCCCAACCGGATCGTCTACCAGCAGGAGGACGGGGAGCACTCGCCCGACAAGACCGGCAAGCTGTCCGGCATCGTGCTCCGCAAGGGACAGCGCGTCCGCGTCGAGAGTCCGGGCGGCGGCGGCTACGGGCCGGCAGGCGAGCGCCCGGTCGACGCGATCGCCCGCGATATCGCGCTCGGCCTGGTGAGCCGCGAGGCCGCCGAACGAGACTACCGCGTCACTACATTGTCCGACGGCACAGTGGAGCGTCCCGCGACCTGACCGGCGGGTCCGGCCATCTTACGACGCGTCCGGAGGCTCCTGATCCCAGAAATCCCGGTCGTCAGCTAGGTTGTCCGGGTGGAACCGGGCCGACTGGATGCGCCCATCCCGGATTTCGAAGACCGCGAGTTCCCGCCCCTCGATCCGCCGGCCGTTCTTGTCCGCGGACCATTCGATAGAAGCGGCGACGTGGCTGCCGGTCTCGGCGGTCGATGCGACGGAGAGATCGAAGGTCCCGCCGGTCGCGTCGAGCGCGCGGCGGATCATGCCGAGCACCGCGTCGCGGCCGCGCAACTCTCCAATATGCGCGCCGACATCGGGCTCGCTCCAGCGGATATCGTCGGCCATGAAGCGCCAGAGCGACTCCCGGTCGCCGGCGCGGCGGGCGTCGTAGAAGGTGCGGATGAGGCGGCCGAGCGGTCCGGCGCGGTTATCCTCGGTATCGGACATGCCGGAAGGTTCTGCATCGCAACAGAGCCGGGCGCAAGTGGGTGACGCTCGGGAGGGCGGTCGCTAGAGTGGCGGGCGACGCAGGCAGTTACGCGCCGGCGCCCGCCGAGCTTTCGGGTGATTGCTGTCTCATCGCAGAGCGTTATGGATAATCCTGCAACAGGGTGTCGGGTCGGCGTCGATGTCGGCGGGACCTTTACCGATGTCTTCTGGCTCGACGAACGCAGCGGGCGCTACGGCATCGGCAAGGTCCCGTCGGTCAGGGACGACATCGCCCAAGGGTTCCTGCACGGGATCTCGGCCTCGGTCGCCGAGCCGGGCGGGATCGGGTCCGTGGTGCACGGGACGACCGTCGGCACCAACGCGCTGCTGGAGCGCAAGGCGGCGCGCACCGGGCTGATCGTCACGCGCGGCTTCCGCGACGTGCTGGAGATGCGCCGGCGCGACCGGCCCAACACCTGGGGGCTGTGGGGCAGCTACCGGCCGGTGGTGACGCGGGACCTCTCCATCGAGGTCGACGAGCGCGTCCTCGCCGACGGGACGATCCGAACGCCGGTCGACGCGGACGAGGTGACCCGCGCGGCGCTCGCGCTTCTGGAACGCGGCTGCGAGGCGCTCGGCATCGTCTTCATCAACGCCTACGCCAACGACGCCAACGAGCGCGCCGCGCTGGACGCCGTGCGCGCGGTCTGGCCCAACGCCTACGTCAACGCTTCCTCGCTGATCCTGCCCGAGATCCGGGAATTCGAGCGCGCGTCGACCACCGCGCTCAATGTCTGTCTCCAGCCGATTTTCGGCGCCTATCTGGAGGGCGTCGAGGCCGGGTTCGCGGCGCGCGGGATCGACGCCGAGCTCCTGATCGTCCAGTCCAACGGCGGGGTGATGTCGGTCGACACGGCGCGCTCTCTCCCGGTCCGCACCACCCTCTCGGGACCCGCCGCCGGCGTGATCGCCGGAGCGCGGATCGCCGAGGCCGCGGGATTTCCGAACGTGATCACCTGCGACATGGGCGGCACCAGCTTCGATGTCGCGCTGGTCGCGGACGGCAAGAGCGCCCACGGCCTCCAGGCGGCGATCGATTTCGGCCTCGTGGTCCGCAGCCCGATGATCGAGATCACCACCATCGGCGCGGGCGGCGGCTCCATCGCGCGGGTCGACCGGGGCGGCTATCTGACGGTCGGCCCGGAATCGGCGGGCGCCGATCCGGGCCCCGCCTGCTACGGCCGCGGCAACGACCGGCCGACGGTAACGGACGCCAACCTCGTGCTCGGGCGCATCGACCCCGCCCGCCCGATCGGGGAGGGTCTGGACCGCCTCGACGCCGACGCCGCGGCGGCGGCGATCGGGGAGCACGTCGCCAAACCGCTCGGCCTCGACGTGACGCCCGCCGCCGAGGCCATCGTCAAGGTCGCGATCTCCAACATGGCGGGCGCGATCCGCCTGGTCTCGATCGAGCGCGGCTACGACCCCAAGATATTCGCGGCGATGCCGTTCGGCGGCGGCGGCGCGCTCCATGTCGGCGCGCTGATCCGCGAGGTGGGGCTCGCGAGCGCGCTGATCCCGCGCTTCCCCGGCGTCACCAGCGCGCTCGGCTGCGTCATCGCCGACATGCGCCACGACTTCGTCCACACGATCGACCGACCCCTAGACGCGCTCGATGTCCAGGCGCTCGATGCCGAGATGGCGGAAACCGCCCGGCGCGGGCTCGCGCTGCTACGCCGCTCGGGCGCCGGTCTCGACCGGCTCGATGTCGCGTTCGAGCTCGACATGTCCTATATCGGCCAGACCCACACCGTCCCCGTCCCGCTCCCCGCGCGGCTCGCGGACGGCGCCACCGACGTGTCGGCCGGGATGATCCGGACCGCCTTCGACACCGCCTACAACAAGACGTACGGGCGGCTGCTCGACGGAATCGGCGTGCGCCTGCTCTCCCTCAGGACGACGGTGATCGGGATCCGGCCCAAGTTCGACCTCGGCGTTCTGGCACCCGCCGAAGGGGCCACGCTCGAAGCCGCGCGCACCGGTTCGCGGCGCGTCTGGTGGGAAGGCGGCTGGCACGAAACCGCGACCTACGACCGCATCGCCCTTCCCGTCGACGCCGTCATCCCCGGGCCCGCGATCCTCGAACAGGACGATGCGACGACCTTCATCGATCCCGGGCTGACGGCCAGTGTCGACCGGCTGGGAAACGTGATCGTGCGGCCGGAGGACTCGATCCAGCGCGCCGACGCGATAAACGAGCGACTTTCAACCGACGGAGAACACCGATGACAGACGAGCTTCGCGCCCCCGCTCTCGACCCCGCGACCCTGCCGGCGGAGGAACGCCAGCCTTACCCCGCGCCGTGGGACAAGGCGCTCGCGGGCAAGTTCCGGACGGTTCTCGGCGATGCGCTGGGGCTGACCCAGTTCGGCGTCGGAATGACCCGCCTGCAGCCGGGCGCGGTCTCGGCGCTCCGCCACTGGCATACCGGGGAAGACGAGTTCATCTACATCGTCTCCGGCGAGCCCACGCTGGTCTGCGATTCGGGCGAACAGCAACTCAAGGCCGGCCACGTCGCCGGCTTCCCCGCCGGCAGCGGCGACGGGCACCGCCTGGAAAACCGGAGCGGGAGCGACGTGGTCTACATCGAGGTCGGCACCAGGTCGCATTCCGACCGGGTTCACTACACCGAGGACGATCTGGTTCTCGAAAAAACCGTCCGCCTGCCCGAAAGGCGGTTCACGCGGCGCGACGGCACGGCCTATTGAACGCCCCCGCGAATCCCCGGCACCCGCCGCTCGGCGCCGCGGCGGCGTACGGGCTGTTCGCGTTCTGCCTGCCCGTCTGGGGCGTCAACTGGCCGGTGCTGAAGATCGCGCTCGGGTCGATGCCTCCCAACTGGCTCAACTGCGCGCGCATGGGGCTTTGCGCGCTTTGCCTGTTCGCGGCGCTCGGAATCGCAGGCCGGCTGAGACTGCCGGGCAGGGAGGACATGCCCGCGCTGCTGTCCATCGGGGTCGTCATGATGGGGATCTTCCCCGCGATGCTCGTGATGGGCCTCGAATTCGCCCAGGCCGGCCGGGCGTCGCTGCTCTCGTTCATCGCCCCGCTCTGGGTGACGCCGGCGGCGATCTTGCTGTTCGGCGAGCGCCTGACCCGCCTCAAGGCAACCGGGCTTGCGTTCGGCATCGGCGGTCTCGGCGTGATGTTCAACCCGATCGGCTTCGACTGGTCCAATAGCGACGTCGTCTACGGCAACCTTCTGCTGGTCGGATCCTCCATGGTGTGGGCGGTGTCGATCCTCCACATGCGGCACCACGTATGGCGCCAAAGCCCGTTCCAGCTCGCCCCCTGGCAGATGCTGGCGGCGACGCTGGTGGCGGCCCTGCTCGGCCTCGTTCTCGAAGCGGGCGAGCCGATGCGCTGGTCCGCCACGCTGGCCTGGCTGTTGGTCTACGCCGGGCCGCTGGCGACCACGCTCACCGTGCTCGGAATCGTCGCGATAGTCCGTTCGCTGCCGGCGATCACCTCCTCCCTGCTCTTCCTGGCGACGCCGGTGGCCGGGATGCTCGCCTCCGCGGCGGTGCTCGGCGAGGCGCTGACCGTCACCAACCTCGCCGGGCTCGCCCTGATCGTCTTCGGGCTCGCCGCCGTCGCGGTCGGCGAAACGCGGTGACTTGCCGGATGACAGACGAGATGCGAGGGTCGCCCCGCTGCCCACGCGCAAGGAGCTTCGAATGTACGGTTGGCGAGCCCGCATCGGCATGCTGCTGCCTTCGGTCAACTCGGCTGCGGAACCGCTCATCCAGGCGATTACGCCGGACGGCGTTTCGGTCCACACCACCAGGCTCCGGCTCGCCGGCTCCACCGACGAGGACATCTACGGGATGGTCGAGGGCGTGGAGGAAGGCGCCAGCCTGCTCGCCGATGCCGAGGTCGACCTGATCGTGTTCCACTGCACCGCGGCGTCGATGTTCCGACAGGGCTTCGACGACGAGATCATCGAGCGCATCGAGAAGACGACGGATACGCCCGCGACCTCGACCTCCAAGGCGGTGATGGACGCCTTTCAGACTCTGGACGTCCGGCGAATCGCGCTCACCACCCCCTACACCCAGGAAACCAACGACCGCGAGGTCGCGTATCTGGAAAGCCACCAGATCTCGGTCCTGAGCGAGACCGGAATGGGAATCTCGGGCAGCGGCACCCGGATGATCGCGGTCGAACCGGGCGAATGGTACCGCCGGGTGAAGCGCCAGAGGCACGACGAGGCCGACGCCTATTTCATCTCCTGCACCGCGATCCGGGCCGCCGAGGCCATCGAGCCGCTCGAACGCGATCTCGGCAAGCCGGTCGTGACCAGCAACCAGGCGATGGTCTGGCACAGCCTCAAGCGGCTGGAAATCCACGACCCGGTGCCGGGCTACGGAAGGCTGATGGACACGCTCGGCCGCGCTTGATTTCCCCGCCGATGAAGAAATACAGCGAGCTCTGCCCGGCGGACGCGCGCCCCGACCTCCGTTTCGATCTGCCGGGACTCGACTATCCCGCCCGGATGAACGTGGCCGAAGTGCTGCTCGAAGGCGCGATGGAAGCCGGCCGGGGCGGGCGCATCGCCTATTTCCACCGCGACGAAGCGATTACCTATCGCGAGCTCCGCGCCTCGGTTCACCGCCACGCGGCGGCGCTCCGTGCGCTCGGGGTTCAGCCGGGGGACAGAGTCGTGGTGCGGATCGCCGACACCCCGGCGCTGGTCTATGTCCTCCTTGCCGCGCACGCCGTCGGCGCCGTGCCGATCCCCACCTACGTCCAGCTCCGTGCCGAGGACCTTGTCTACCGGCTCGAGGACTCGGGCGCCCGGTTCGCGGTGGCGAGCGCCCGGCAGCTCGACGAGATGGAAGCGGCGGTCGCGGCGACGCCGGGCGTGACGCTCGCCCTCGCGGACGCGAAGGCGGACGGACGCTTCGCCTCGCTGCCCGCCCTGTTGCCCGAAGCGGAAGCGGAGGTCGGATATTACGACAGCCACGCGGAGGAACTCACCCTCATCGTCTACACGTCGGGCTCCACCGGGCGCCCGAAGGGGGCCTGCCACTGCCACCGCGACCTGATCGCTTCGGCCGATTCCTACTGGAAGCACTGCGTCGACCCGTCCGGGCATGACGTTATCGGCGGTCCGCCCTCGATACCGTTTTCCCTGGGCTACGGGTTGTTCGTGATCTATCCGGCCCGCTTCGGGTCCGCCGCGGTGCTGGAGCCGGACAAGTCGGTCGAGGCATCGCTCGCTGCGGTCGAACGCCACGGCGTCACGATATTCGCCGCCGTCGTCTCCTACTACCGGCTGATGGCGGCAGGGCTCGACCGCGGCCGGATCGGAAGCCTGCGGCGCACGATGACCGGCGGCGAGCCGCTGTCGCCGGAGACCGAGTCGCTGTGGCGCGAGAAGAGCGGGATGGTGCTTGAGCAGTTCATCGGCACCACCGAGATGTTCCACTGCTTCATAACCGCAAGCGAGCCCGGCAAGCCCGCACGGTCCGGAACGATGGGGCGTGCGTCCCCCGGCTACGAGGTCGCGGTGCTGGATGCGGACACTCTCGCGCCGGTTGCCGACGGGGAGCGGGGGCTGCTGGCGGTCCGCGGTTGCACCGGCACCGTCTACTGGCGCGACGAGAGCCGCCAGCGGGAGCTGGTGCGGGACGGCTGGAACGTCTTTCCCGACGTGGTCATCAGAGATTCCGAGGGCTGGTTCCGCTATGTCGCGCGGCACGACGAGATGATCGTCTCGGCCGGCTACAACATTTCGCCGATCGAGGTCGAAACGGCGCTGCTCGGCCACGAGGCGGTGCTCGACTGCGCCTGCGTGCCGGCGCCCGACCCGGCCGGCGTGCGCGACGCCATCGTCAAGGCCTATGTCGTCGCCGCGCCGGGGCACGCAGCGGGCGGAGAGCTCGCCGCCCGTCTCCAGGCGCATGTCAAGGCGACCGCCCCGCCCTACATGTACCCCCGCGCCATCGACTTCCTCGACGCCCTGCCCAAGACTCCGAACGGCAAGGTGCTGCGCTCCGAGCTCCGAACGCGGGCGGCGGCGGGAACCTCGCCCGATGTTTCATAATGCCGGGACAGGGGTGCGATGGGAAAATTTCGTCACCGTGTCGCGGCATAGTCGGCCAAGGTCAGGACGGCCTCGCCATGTTGGGTTGGCGCCGCGGCATTTGCGAATCGACGGTCCGCCGTCACTACCGTCGCGCCGATGCGGTGCGCGAGCGCGAGATACACGCAGTCGTAAATCGGGTGGTCGAGGGCCAGCGCCAGACGAGCCGCATTGGCGGAAAGGATTTCGTCGGCGCCCCAGCGCACCGGCATGTCCTGCACGTCCGCCAGCAGGATGCCGGCGGCACGGCGCTCTATCTCGCCCGTCCGCGCCTTGCGCCACAGCGCATTGGCGACCTCCGAAGCCATCAGGCGTGGCGCGTGTAGGTCGTGGCCGCTGGTCGCCAGTTCCTCCGCAACATCCGCATCGACTTCGGCGACCAGCCACTTGACCGCCACGCTCGCATCGACCACGAAGCGCATCAGTAGTCGTCGCGATGGCCGCGGTCGCGGTCCTCGCGGATCAGCACTTCCGCCGGTGTGTGCTTGCGCCCTTCGGTCAGGGGACGCCGCCGCTTGATGGTCTCCGCGAACGCCGCCCGCTTCGCCGCCATGTCGTCGTCGGCCGCGCATTC
Organism: Defluviicoccus sp.; assembly: GCA_028820505.1. Lineage (GTDB taxonomy): Bacteria > Pseudomonadota > Alphaproteobacteria > MPNO01 > MPNO01 > MPNO01. Next base: position 55,424 of record JAPPIT010000026.1, on the reverse strand, counting down.
CAGGATGTGGCGCGCCTCGCCTTCCAGGGAGCGGTTGTTCAGCGCGGCGCGCCGCTTGAGACGCGCCACCACGCTTTCGTCGAGCCGCCGCACATTGATCGTTGCCATCGGTTCGCCCCTCCCCAGCGCATCGGATAGCATTTTGTTATCATCCGTCCATGCCGCGCGCAAGCTCCGGCGTGCCGACAAGCGGAATCGGCTCGCCGGCGCCGGGGGCTAGGCGCGTTGGGCAGCCCCCGCCTCCCACCCCAGCGGCACGTGGGTGGCGGTGCGCAGCCGCTGCCGCTCGATCCACCGGTTCTTGTGGGCGAAATTGTAGAACCGGGCGCGCAGCTTGGGCGGCCAGCTTCCCGGCCAGCCGTAGACGGTCGAAATGCGCTGGGTGTGCTCGGTCAGCGGCCGTTCGCGGCGTTCCCATTCCGCGAGCCCCGCCGCGATGTCGTCGAACCGGTCGAGATAGACCGCCAGCGACAGCCCGTTCATCATTCCGCAGCCGCCGCCCTGGCCCAGGTTCGGAGCCATCGCGTGCGCCGCGTCGCCGATCGTCGCGACCCGTCCGCGCGACCATCGCTTCAGCCGTATGACGACGAACGGGTCCCAGCGTCCCCGGTCGCCGATCCTCGGAAACAAATGTTCGAGATGCGGGTAAGTACGGGTCCAGAGGTCGACGTCGATCGGTATGCGCTGCGCTTCCGTGTCGGCGACGGGGCACAGCAGGGCGAGGTAGACCGCATCGTCCGAGACCGGCGTGTAGAGCAGACGCCGGCGCCCCGACCAGTATTCGATATAGTTCCGGGTCTCCGCGTTCCGCCGCTCCTCCTCGGTGCGCGGGACCAGGAGGCGGATCGCGCCGTCGGGCAGCTGCCTGAACGACCGCGTCAGGCCGAGCGAGTCGCGGACGGGCGAGCCCACCCCGTCCGCGCCGATGACCAGATCCGCCTCGTGACGGCGGCCGTCGGCGAGGACCAGCACGCCGTCCGGCTCGGCGCCGGCGACTTCCGATCCGGTCACGATCTCGGCGCCCGCCTCTTCCGCCGCCGCCGCCAGGGCATCGATGCAGTTCTGCCGGACGATCGAGAACATCCGCATCGGCCCGTCCGCCGGCCACTCGATCCGCGCGATGGTGTTGTTCCGGTCGTCCCGCATCTCGCGCGCGCGGCCGGGGAAGGCGCCCCGCGTGGCGGCTTCGTAAGCGCCCACCGCCTCGAACACCTTCAACCCGTTCTCGTAGATGTAGATACCCGCGCCAGCGGTGCGCAGCCGGTCTCCCGCCTCGTGGACGCGGACGCTCCAGCCGCGCCGGGCGAAGGCCGCCGCGGCGGTCAGCCCGGCGAACCCGGCCCCGGCGATCTCGACATGCCGCCGCGCCGCCGCCATCGCCTGGGAAGACGCCCGGTCAGACGACGGGCGCCAGGGTCCGCTTGAAGAAGGCGAGCAGCTTCTCCTGGGCGTCCCCCGACTGCTCTTCCCGGTAGTTCGGGCCGAGGAAGTTCTGGAACGCATGCCCCGCGCCGTCATAGGCGTGGAACTCGTGATCGACGCCGTGTTCGGTCATCGCCGCGTCGATCTTCGCCACGTCCTCCGGCGAGGGGTTCTCGTCCTCGTTGCCGAAGAACCCGATCACCGGGCAGCCGATCCCGCCCACGCGCGTGATCGGGGCCGGATTTCCCTCGCCCCAGGGCTTGAAGATGTTGCCGCCGTAGAAGATGCCGCAGGCGGTGAACGCGCCGTTGGTCGAAGCGCCCAGAAACGCGCAGCGCCCGCCCATGCAGTGGCCGACGATACCGAGCGCGCCTGCGCGATGGTCGGCGCGGCCCTGCAGATAGTCCGCCGTGGCGCCGATGTCGGCGATCAGCTCCCTGTCGTTCAGCGCGGCCATCGATTGCGTCGTTTCCTCGCCGTCCGGGCGCCGGTGGTAGAACAGCGGGGCCGCGGCGATGTATCCGGCCGACGCGAGGTCTTCGACGAATTTGCGGGTGAAGTCGTCGAGCGCGCCCCGGTGGTGGGTCACCACGACGCCCGGGTGCGGGCCCGGCGCTGCCGGCGCATCGACATAGACCGGCATGGCGCTCCCGCCGACGGTCAGGGTTTCGGTTTGCGCCATCTCATGCCTCCTGGGTAATCGCCGCGGCCTGGGCGTCGGGAATGTCGGTCTCGTCGTAGCGAATGTCGCGGAACGCGCCCGACATGACCGGGCGGTAGAGCGGCGGCCGGGCCGCGTCCGTGCAGGTCGGCAGGCACGCGATCTCCGCGTCGTAGTTGGGCTGGTGGAAGAAACCGATCGAGATCCGCCGCGACGTCGGACCGATCTCCGCCGGCGGGTTCACCACCCGGTGGAAGTTCGACGTCCAGACATCGTTGGTCCAGCGCCGGAACAGGTCGCCGACATTGACCACGAAGGCCTCCGGCCGGGTCTCCACGTCGTACCAGCGCCCGTCGCGGTCCTGCACCTGGAGCCCGCCGGGCTCGTCCTCGCCCATCAGGATGGTGAAGGTGCCGAAATCGGTGTGCGCGCCGGCGCGGATCTGGCCCTCCGGCGGCGCGACCGGCTGCGGCGGGTAGTGATTGATCCGCATCGCGGTGACGTGGCGGTCGATCTTGTCCTCGAACCAGTTCTCGTCGAGGTCGAGCGCGATGGCGGCGAGGCGCATCAGGTGGCCCACCAGCTCTTCCATCGCCCCGTAATACGCGCCCGCCGCGTGCAGGAACTCGGCGGGGCGCTCGGGCCAGACGTTCGGGATGAAGTAACGCGTCCCTTCCTCCCCCGTGTAATAAGGCTCGTTCGGCCAGCTTTCCCTGCCGAAATGGTAGAACTCCTTGAGGTCCGGCAGCGCATCCCGCCCCGCGGCGCGGCCGAGCGCTTCCCCTTCGTAGACCCGCAGGCCGCGCGGCGTGCCGGCGACGGGGTGAACGCATTTCCGCTTTTCTCCATGGGGCAGCGCGAAAAATTCGTGCGAGGTGCGGCGCAGGCCGGCGACGATCGCCGGGTCGACGCGATGGCCCGCGATCGAGAAGAAGCCGATATCGGCGCAGGCCGCGCCGATCGCCTTGCCGACGCGGCGGCGCGAAGCGGCATCGCCACCGAAATAGGGCTCGATGTCGATCAGCGGGACGCGCGCCCGATCCATCGGCTTCTCCCGGTTCCCCGAGCCTCAGGATGACTCGGGAAGGACGGCAGGGGAAGCCCCCGCGGCCGGCCGCTCCTTTACAGGGAAGGGTCCGGCCGCGACACTGCGCGGGCGTCAATATTCGCTGGAGAAATCGGATGAAGTTCGGTGTCGGACAGCCGGTCTCGCGGACGGAGGATCCGCGCTTTCTCAAGGGCGAGGGCCGCTATGTCGACGACATCGTCCTTCCGGGCCAGGTTCACGGGTACGTCCTGCGCTCGCCGCATGCCGCGGCCGCCATCCGCTCGATCGACGCCGAGGCGGCGCGCAGCGCGCCCGGGGTTCTGCTCGTGCTCACCCGCGCCGAGATCGAGGAAGAGGGCGTCGACGGCATCCCCCATTTCATCCCGCCGATGGCGTTCGGCGCGCCGCCGCCGAAGTTCAGCCCGCTCCATCCCGTCCTGGCCGGCGATCGGGTGCGCCATGTCGGCACGCCGGTCGCTTTCGTCGTGGCGGAAACGCTGGACCGGGCGATGGACGCGGCGGAAACCGTCGCGGTCGATTACGAGATATTGCCCTCTGTGACCGCGCCCGGGCGGGCGACCGAGCCCGGCGCGCCCGCGGTCTGGGACGAGGCGCCGGACAATATCTGGTTCACCGTCGAGCGCGGCGACAAGGCCGCGACCGATGCCGCCTTCGCGAGAGCCGCGCACGTCACGCGGCTCAGCCTGTCGAACAACCGGCTGAGCTGCAACGCGATGGAGCCGCGCGCCACGATCGTGGACTACGCGCCGGCGACCGATCACGTCACGATGTACACCGAGAACCAGTCGCCGCACGCCCAGCGCAGCCATCTCTCGCACGTCTTCCACAAGCCGGAAGCCAATTTCCGCGTGATCAGCCCCGATGTCGGCGGCGGGTTCGGGATGAAGAACGCGGTCTATCCCGAGGACGCGCTCTGCGCGATCGCGGCCCGTCGGCTGAAGCGGCCGGTGCGCTGGACCGCGGATCGCACCGAGAGCCTGCAAAGCGACGCCCATGCGCGCGATGCCGTGACGGAAGCAGGGCTCGCGCTCGACGCCGACGGCCGTTTCCTTGCCATGCGGGCCGAGACCGACCATGCGGTCGGGGCCTATCTCGGCGAGGCGGCATGCGTCCCGGTCGGGCTCGGTTCGACCATGTATGCCGGAAACTACGACATTCCCGCCGCGTATCTCTCGATCAACGCGGTGTTCACCAACACCAACACCATCGCGCCCTATCGCGGCGCCGGCCGGCCGGAGGCCTGCTACATCATCGAGCGGCTGGTCGACGAGGCGGCGGTCGAGCTCGGCATCGATCCGGTCGAGCTCAGGCGGCGCAACTACATCGCGTCTGCCGACATGCCCTACCAGAACGCGATCATGACGGTCTACGACACCGGAGAGTTCGAGAAGATCGCCGACATGGCGGTGGCGCTCGCCGACCGCGGCGGGTTCGCCGGCCGCAAGGCGGACTCCGAAGCCGCCGGCAAGCTGCGCGGTCTCGGCGTCACCTATTTCATCGAGATCGGCGCGCCGTTCAACGACCGCATGCAGCTCTATTTCGATCCGGCGGGCGGAGTCACCGTCGCCGCCGGCACCCACAGCCACGGCCAGGGCCACCAGACGGTCTACGCGCAGATGGTCTCGGACTGGCTGGGGGTTCCGTTCGAGAGCGTCCGCTTGGTGCAGGGCGACACGGACCAGGTGGCTTACGGGCGCGGCACCTACGGCTCGCGTTCGGTCACCGTCGGCGGCGCGGCGCTGAAGGACGCGGCGGACCAGGTGATCGCCAAGGCGAAGCGCATGGCCGCCCATCTGATGGAGGCGGCGGAGACCGATATCGAGTTCGCCGAGGGCGCGTTCACCGTCGCGGGGACGGACAAGTCGATCGGAATCGTCGACGTCGCGCGGGCCTCGTTCATGCCCATGGGATGGCCGGAGGCGTTCGGCATCGGGCTGGAAGCGACCGGAACGTTCACCCCGACCAACGGCAACTTCCCCAACGGCTGCCATATCTGCGAGGTCGAGGTGGACCCCGAGACCGGCGGCGTCGACCTCCTGCGCTATTCGGCGGTCAACGATTCGGGGCTGATCGTCAACCCGTTGCTGTTCGAGGGGCAGGTCCATGGCGGGCTTGCCCAAGGGATCGGCCAGGTGCTGTTCGAGCATGTCGTCTATGACGACGAGTCCGGGCAGCTCCAGTCCGGCTCCTTCATGGATTACTGCATGCCGCGCGCCGACGACCTGCCGTCGTTCGTGCTCGACGACGTCGAAGTGCTCTGCGAGACCAACCCGCTCGGCGTCAAGGGCGCCGGCGAGACGGGAACGGTCGCCGCGCTGCCCGCCGTGATGCACGCGATCCTCGACGCGGTCCGTCCGCTCGGCGTTTCCGACCTCCAGATGCCGGCCACGCCGCAGGCCGTCTGGCAGGCGATCGACAGGGCAGGCGCGGCCTAGAACCCGGCGCGGACAAGGCGCCGGCGAAGGCCCGGAACGCCGCTTGCCGCCGTTCCGGCGGGTTGAATATATTGCCCCCGCTTCCATCGCCGAAAGGAGAGAGGATGGCACTCGAACGCGGACGCGGCGTCGTCGATCTGGACGGGCTCGCGCGCCAGGATGTCGCGGCGCTCGCCGCGCGGGAGACGCCCGCGGGACTTCCCTTTTCCGTTCGGAAGATCGGACATGTCGTGCTCAAGGCGCGCGACCTGCCACGCTCGGTCGCGTTTTACACCGATGTCCTCGGCTTCAAGGTATCCGACGTCTATCCGGAGAGCATGATGCCGGGCGGGATGGTGTTCATGCGCTGCAACGCCGACCATCACGGCGTCGCGCTGGTCGGCGGGATGAGCGATGAGGCGGACAACACGGAGCTCGACCACATGGCGTTCGAGGTCGCGACGCTCGACGAGGTGCTGCGGGCGCGGGACCACCTGGAAAAGCACGGCGTCAAGATCGACTTTCACGGCCGCCGCCGCGCCGGTTGCCAGGTCGCGGTCGAGTTCCGCGATCCCGACAACCACCGACTTGAAATCTATTGGGGTCTCGACCAGATCGGCGAGCCCGGACAGGTCCGCCCGCCCGACGAATGGCGCGAGGCGCAGTCGCTGGAGGAGGCGATCGACAATCCGCCGCCGGGCCAGGACACGACCGTGCACGACACGTCGCGTCTCCGTTCGTAGCCGCGCGACGAACGACCGCGATGAAGATCCTCGCCGGTAACAGCAACCGCCCGCTGGCCGAGGCGATCTCGGCCTATCTGCAGCTTCCGTTGACCGACGCCAGCATCCGGCGCTTCTCGGACATGGAGTGTTTCGTCGAAATCCATGAGAACGTCCGCGGCGAGGACGTGTTCGTGGTCCAGTCGACCTCCTACCCGGCAAACGACAATCTGATGGAACTGCTGGTGATGCTGGACGCGCTGAAGCGCGGCTCGGCGCGGCGCATCACGGCCGTGGTTCCCTATTTCGGCTATGCCCGCCAGGATCGGAAATCCGGACCCCGGACGCCGATCTCCGCCAAGCTGGTGGCCAATCTGATCACCACCGCGGGCGCCGACCGGGTTCTGACCATGGATCTGCACGCCGGCCAGATCCAGGGCTTCTTCGACATTCCGCTCGACAACCTGTTCGCCGCGCCGGTCTTCGTCCGCGACATCGAGGAAAACTTCGGTCGCAACCAGCTCACCATCATCTCGCCGGACGTCGGCGGCGTCATCCGCGCCCGCGCCGTCGCGCGGCGTCTCGACACCGATCTCGCGATCATCGACAAGCGCCGCGAACGGGCCGGCGTGTCCGAGGTGATGAACGTTATCGGCGACGTCGAGGGACGGAACTGCATTCTGATCGACGACATCGTCGATTCGGCCGGCACGCTGTGCAACGCGGCCCAGGCGCTGGCTGAGCACGGCGCCGGATCCGTCTCCGCCTATGTCACCCACGGCGTGCTGTCCGGAGGCGCGGTGGCGCGCGCCTCGACCTCCGCCCTGGCCGCGCTGATCACCACGGACAGCATCCTGACCACTGAGGCCGTGCGCGTCTCCGACACCGTCAGACAGATCTCGATCGCGCCCCTGATGGGCGAGGCAATGCTCAGGATCGCCGAGGAAAGATCGGTATCGAGCCTGTTTGACTAAACCCCCGCGAGGGGATAAAAACCGGCGCCCCACGAGACAATCGGGACCCGCGAAGAGCGCCGCCGGCATCCGCCGGCGCGCCGCGCGGGTCAGGCGCCAAGAGGCAGACGACATGGCCGATGTGAGCACCATCGCAGCGACGCCCCGCGAAGGCGTGGGCAAGGGCGCGGCGCGCGCCGCGCGGCGGAACGGGAAGATCCCGGGCATGATCTACGGCAACGAACTCGATCCCGTGATGATCAATGTCGAGCGGCCGATTCTCGACCGCGAGCTCGGTCAGCCGGGCTTTTTCATCCGCTTGGTCGATATAGAGGTCGACGGCGAGAAACACCGCGTATTGCCGCGCGAGGTGCAGTTCCACCCCGTCACCGACGCGCCGCTGCACATCGATTTCCTGCGTTTCTCGGCGAGCCGCAAGCTCAATGTCGCGGTGCCCGTCCGCTTTCTCAACGAGGACGACTCTCCGGGCCTCAAGCGCGGCGGGGTTCTCAACACCGTCCGCCACGAGGTCGAGGTGCAGTGCACCGCCGACAACATCCCGAACGAGTTCGAGATCGACGTCACGGGTCTGGAGATCGGCGATGCGATTCACGCGAGCGCGATCACGCTCCCCGAGGGCGTCGCGTTCACCATCACCGACCGCGACTTCACCATCGCGAGCATCGCCGCCCCGACCGTGATGGCGGCGGACGAGGAAGAGGAAGAAGAGGTTGAGGGCGAGGAGGGCGCCGAGGAGGCCGCGGAAGGCGCCGAGGACGGCGATGCCGGCGGCGAGGCCTCGGGCGATGCCGCCCCGTCCGGCGACGGAGACTAGCGCGCGGCCGCGCCTCCGCGTCCCATGTTGATCGTCGTCGGGCTCGGCAATCCCGGGCCCAAGCACGCCCGCCAGCGTCACAATATCGGCTACGCGGTCGCCGACGTCATCGCCGCCCGCTACGGCCTGTCCGCGCCGAGGCGCCGCTTCCAGGGCCGCGCCCAGAGCGGCGAGATCGCGGGCGAGCGGGTGCTGCTGCTGAAGCCCGAGACCTATATGAACGAGTCCGGGCGCGCGGTACGCGCGGCGCTCAATTTCTACAAGCTGCGCGCGCGCGACGCGATCGTCATCCACGACGAGCTCGACCTGGCCCCGGCCAAGGTGCTGATCCGGAAGGGCGGCGGCCATGCCGGTCATAACGGGCTGCGGAGCCTCCATTCGCAGATCGGGCCCGATTACCGCCGCATCCGTGTCGGGATCGGGCATCCGGGCGACAAGCACCGCGTCCTCAAGCACGTGCTGGGCGATTTCGCGGCCGATGAGAGACTGCTTTTCGCCCGGGTTGCCGAAGCGGTCGCCGAGGCGTTGCCGCTCGCCTTGGCGGGCGACGATCCGGGCTTCATGACGAAGGTGGCGCTGCTCTGCCCCCGGCCGAAGCCTCCCAAACCCGAAACCGTCGAAGGCGCGGGGACCGGCGGGTAGTGGGTTTCCGGTGCGGCATCGTGGGCCTTCCAAATGTCGGGAAGTCGTCCCTGTTCAACGCCCTCGTCCAGTCCGACGCCGCGCTCGCGGCGAACTACGCGTTTTCGACCGTCGAGCCCAATCTCGGCCGTATCGCGGTGCCCGACGACCGCCTCGCGGAGATCGCCGCCCTCGCCAGGTCCCCGAAGATCACCCCGACCCAGCTCGACTTCGTCGACATAGCCGGCCTCGTACGGGGCGCGAGCCGGGGGGAGGGTCTCGGAAACCAGTTCCTCGCCCATATCCGCGAGGTCGACGCGATCGCCCATGTCCTGCGCTGTTTCGAGGGAAGCGACGTCGACCGGGCCGGCTCGGTCGATCCCCTCGCCGATGCGGAGATCGTCGAGACCGAGCTGATGCTGGCCGATCTCGAGAGCCTCGCGCGGCGTCGCGAGCCGCTGGTCAAGAAGGCGCGGGGCGGCGACCAGGATGCCATCGCCATGCGCGACATGGTCGAGCGCGCGTCCGCCGTGCTGGAGGACGGTCGGCCCGCGCGCGACCTCGGGATCGAAAAGGACGAGGAGAAGCTGTTTCACCGGATGCAGCTCTTGAGCGCCAAGCCCATGCTCTATGTCTGCAATGTCGACGAGGACGCCGCCGCCGGGGGCAACGCGCACTCAAGGCGGATCGCGGAATGGGCAGGGGAAAAGGGCGCGCCGTCCGTGGTCGTCTCCGCCGCGATCGAGGCCGAGATCGCCCGACTCGACGACGCGGACGAAAGGCGCGGTTTTCTCGAAGCGCTGGGGCTGGAGGATATGGGCCTCGGCCGGGTGGTCCGCGCCGGCTACGACCTCCTCGGCCTGATCACGTTCTTCACCACAGGCCCGGTCGAGACCCGCGCTTGGACGGTGGAGCGGGGCACCCGTGCCCAGGAGGCGGCCGGCAGGATCCACAGCGACTTCGCGCGCGGGTTCATCGCCGCCGAGACCGTTGCGTTCCATGACTACGTGGAATGCGGCGGCGAGGTCGGCGCCAGGGAAGCCGCCAGGATGCGCCGCGAAGGGCGCGACTACATCGTCCGCGACGGCGATGTGATCCTTTTTCGCTTCAACGTTTGACGGTACAATTTCGCTATCGCTGGCCCGGTTCCGGGCCGCCATCATTTCCAATCGGGGGAGACCGGGGACATGGGACAGACCGTTACGCTTACCGCCGGAGACGGCCACACGCTCGACGCCTACAGGGCGGATCCGTCCGGGGCCGCGAAGGGCGGCGTCGTCGTCATTCAGGAGATATTCGGCGTCAACAGCCACGTCCGGCATCTCGCCGACATGTTCGCCGGCAAGGGCTACGCGGCGATCGCGCCGGCCCTGTTCGACCGCAAGGAGAAGGGCGTCGAGCTCGGCTATGACGAGGTGTCGTTCGGCAAGGGGCGCGAGCTCCGCGGCAGCCTGTCGGACGAATGGATCCTGGCCGACGTCGATGCCGCGGCGAACGCGGTGTCGGATGCCGGCAAGGTCGGGCTGATCGGCTACTGCTTCGGCGGCTACGTCGCCTGGATCAGCGGCTGCAACCTCGACAGCCTCGCCTGCTCGGTGAGCTGCTACGGCGGCGGCGTCGCCGCGCGTGCGGCGGGCGATACGCCGCGCATGCCGATCCAGATGCATTTCGGCGACAAGGACCACGCGATCCCGATGGGTGACGTGCAGGCGATCCGGGATGCCCACCCCGACGTCCCGACCTTCATCTACGACGATTCCGCGCACGGCTTCTGCTGCGACGACCGGGACGTGTACAACGCCGGCGCCGAGGCCCGCTGCCACGAGCGCGCGCTCGCCCTGTTCGCCGAGCACGTAGGATAGGGTCCGAATCTTATCGCGAGAAAGCGCCCGGCCATAGCCCCGCGCTTATTTTTACAAACAAAACCCCCCCCCCAATTTTCCCCCCTAGACCGTGAGCACCCCCCCCGTGGTCTTTTAGGCGAGCGCCAGGTACAACAAACCCCC
>JAPPIT010000026.1:0-44711 GCA_028820505.1 Defluviicoccus sp. | reverse complement strand
GTGTGGTGGGCTGCGTTTTTTTTTAAAAATAGCCCGCGCTCCCCTTTTTCGCCTACATGTTTTTTTTGGGTCCTTTTTTTTCCGCTATAACGCGCGGGCCCGCCCCCCGCCGCTTCTTTGTCCTACCTCAGCGCCGCCGCGATGTTGCCGCCGTCGACGGTGAGCACCGCGCCGGTGGTCTTTTCGGCGAGCGCGAGGTCGACGAACGCGCCGGCGACATCCGCCGCGGTCACCTCGCGCCCGAGCAGGTTGCCGGCCATGTAGTCCCCGGTCGAGACACCGCGCGCGCCGGCGCGTTCCTCGATCATGGAGGGCGTCAGCAGCCCGCTTCTTATGCGGTCGGCGTTGACGGCGTTGGCGCGGATTCCCTCCGCCCCGTGGTCGAGCGCGTATTGCCGCATCAGGAACAGCGTCGCTGCCTTGGGCAGACCGTAGGGGCCGAAATCGGGGCCGGGGTTCACTGCCTGCTTGGACGTGTTGAACAGCAGCACCCCGCCGAGGCCCTGCGCCCGCATGATGCGGACCGCCGCCTGGGCGGCGCGCTGGTGGCCGTAGAAGTTGAGCTCGAAGCTCTCTCGGATCGTCGCCTCGTCGACATCGCCGATCTTTCCCTGCCACGCCGCGCCGGCGTTCGAGACGAGTATGTCGAGCCCGCCGAAGGATTCGGCGACCGCATCGAAAGCGGCCTCGACCGAAGCCGGATCGGTGACATCGCAGGCGAAGGCGCGCGCTCCGATGGCGTCCGCCGCGCCCTCCGCCCCTTCCCGGTCGCGGTCGAGGATCGCGACTTCCGCGCCTTCCCGCGCGAACGCCTCCGCCGTCGCCCGGCCGATTCCCGACGCGCCGCCGGTCACTGCGACGATGCGGCGTGAGAGCGGCTTCTCGCCCGCCTTGCCGAGTTTCGCCTGCTCAAGGGACCAGTACTCGATGTCGAAGATGTCCGCCTCGGAAATGCTCTCGAACCGGCCGATGGACTCCGCCGCCGTCACCACCCGGGCCGTCGTCTCCGCGAGGTCTGCGGCCACCGCCGCCGCCTTGGCCGAATTGCCGAGCCCGAAGAGCCCGAGCCCCCGTACCAGAATCACCCGCGGATAGGGGTCGAGCGTCCGTTTGGGTTTCGCCTGGCGTGCGTTGTTGCGCTCGAAATAGGCCCGGTAATCGCGCACGAAGTCTGTCACGGCGGTTTCGGCCTCTTGCCTGAAACCGTCGAGGGCGCTTGGACGCGGCAGCGGGAGGATCAGCGGGCGAGGCTTGGTGCGGATCACGTGGTCGGGCGTCACGGGGCCCGAAGTCCGGCGTTCGAGCGTTTCCCCGTCGACGAAGGCGCGCACCTCGTCGCCGCCCCGGAAGTCGAGAATGAGCCGGCCGGCGCCGCTCGCGAGTCCCCGCAGGATCGGCGCGACCGCGGCCGCCGGCACATCCGGTTCCGCGGCCGCCGGAATGGCGGCCGGTCGCCGCTGCAGGCGCGCTTCCGCCTTGCTCACGGCGGCGATCATCCGCTCGTAGGCCTCCTCGGCGGTCGCGCCGAAGGTGAAGATCCCGTGCTTGAGCAGGATCAACCCCTCGATCGACGGATCGGCGGCGTGGGTCGCGGCACAGGCCTTGGCGAGCAGGAAACCCGGCATGATGTAGGGGACCAGCCCCATCGTCCCGCCATAGACGTCGCGGCAGATCGCCTCGCCGTCCGGCTGGTCGGTCAGCGCGAGCACGGCATCCGCATGCGTGTGGTCGACGAACTTGCGCGGCAGGAAGGCGTGCAGCAGGGTCTCCGTCGACGGGTTGGGCGCCCGCGAATCGAGGAGATTGCCGCGCTGGTAATCGACCATCTCCTCGTCGCCGAGCCTGTCGAGGGCGGCGAGGCGGCGCAGCGGTTCGAGCCGGACCGCGGGCAGGCCCGACGGTTCGATATCGGCCATGTCCCAGCCGCTCCCCTTGACGCGGAGCACGTCGACGGGATCGCCCAGGACGTCGGTCATCGCGGTCTTGACCGACGTGTTGCCTCCCCCGTGAAGCACGAGGCGCGGATCCCCTCCGAGAAGCCGCGTCGTGTACACCCGGAGCGCGACGTCCTCCGGGACGCCTTCCGTCTCGTAACGGGCCACCGTCGAGGCCGCGTCCGTTGCCGAATAGAGGCTTTGCACGGCGGCTATCCGGTTGCCGCCCGCCGGCGCTCCGGATAGAGCGAGAGCAGGCCTTCGGCGGACGCTTCCGCGACGCCGCGCTCGGTAATGAGCGCCGTGACCAGCCGCGCCGGCGTCACGTCGAATCCGGGGTTGAACGTCGGGCTCGCCGCCGGGGTAAGGCGGACCGTCCGGACCTCGCCCGCTTCCGTCGCGCCGGTCACGGTCGACACCTCTTCGCCCGCGCGTTCCTCGATCGGCAGATCGGCGCCCGACCCCGCCGACCAGTCGATCGTGGGGCCGGGCAGGGCGACGTAGAACGGGACCTCGTTGTCGGCGGCGGCGAGCGCCTTCAGATAGGTGCCGATCTTGTTGCAGACATCCCCGTTGGCGCAGGTCCGGTCGGTGCCCGTGATGCACAGATCGACCCGTCCCTCGCGCATCAGGTGTCCGCCCGCATTGTCCACGATCACCGTGTGGGGAACGCCATGCGCGGCGAGCTCCCAGGCAGTCAGCCCGGCGCCCTGGTTGCGGGGCCGCGTCTCGTCCACCCAGACGTGAACGTCGATCCCCGAATCGTGGGCGCAATAGATCGGCGCGAGCGCGGTCCCGCCATCGACGGTGGCGAGCCAGCCGGCGTTGCAATGGGTCAGCACGTTGAGCGGTCCTGCCTTGCCGTCGGCCGCGGAACGCAGCAGGTCCAGACCGTTCTCGCCGATCGCGGCGTTGATCGCCACATCCTCGTCGCAGATCTCCGCCGCCCGCGCGTAGGCGGCTCCGGCGCGCCGCGTCTCGTCCGCCGCCAGCATCCGGGTCTTCATGTCGTCGAGCGCCCATCGCAGGTTGACCGCCGTCGGCCGGGTCGCACGGAGCGCGGCACAGGCGCGTTCGATCGACGCGGCCGACGGATCGTCGCGGACGGCGAAACAGAGCCCGTAGGCCGCCGTGGCGCCGATCAGCGGCGCGCCGCGCACCTGCATGTCGCGGATCGCTGCGACCGCGTCCTCGAGCGTCGCGAGCCGCCGCGTCTCGAAACGGTGCGGCAGCCCGGTCTGGTCGACGATCTCGACGGTCTCGCCATCGGCGGCGAGCTGGATCGACCGCCGCGGGACCCCGCCGACCTTCATTGCCGGAGGACCCGCCCCGCGACCGCGTCGAGCCGGGCCGCGAGCTCGGGGTCGCGCGCTTCCGGAGGGGTGATAAGGGCGGCGTCGAGAACGGTGTGACAGCCCGCCGGGCAGGCGGCGTCGCGGCCGGCCAACAACGGTACCGCGGCTTCCACCAGCGACCGGGCACGGGCCGCGTTTTCCTGCAGCACCGCGATCACCGCTTCCACCGTGACGTCGTCATGCCCCGGGTGCCAGCAATCGTAGTCGGTCACCATCGCCACCGTCGCGTAGCACATCTCCGCCTCGCGGGCGAGCTTGGCCTCGGGCATGTTGGTCATGCCGATGACGTTGGCGCCCCATTGGCGATAGAGCTCGGACTCGGCCCGGCTGGAGAACTGCGGGCCATCGATCGCCACGTATGTGCCGCCGCGCACCGTTTCGATTTCGAGACTCGAAGCGGCCTCCTCCAGCGCGTCCCCCAGCCGGGGACAGACCGGGTCCGCCATCGACACATGGGCGACCAGCCCGGTTCCGAAGAACGTCTTGATGCGCTGGAAGGTGCGGTCGATGAACTGGTCGACCAGAACGAAGGTGCCGGGCTCCAGGGCTTCGTCGAGGCTGCCGACCGCGCTGAGGGAGATAATCTCGGTGACGCCGACACGCTTCAGCGCGTCGATGTTGGCGCGGAAGTTGATCTCGCCCGGCGGAGTCGCGTGCCCCCGTCCGTGGCGCGGCAGGAAGGCGAGTTGCTGCCCGCCGAGCGTGCCGAGCAGGATTTCGTCCGACGGCGCGCCGAACGGCGTCTCCACCGACTCCCAGCGCCGTTCGGTCAGCCCGTCGATGTCGTAGAGGCCGCTGCCGCCGATGATCCCGATGACCGGTGGCGTCCCCGGTTCCGCCATGGCGTCTCCCCGGCGGCGCGGGCCGCCGTCAATGCGGGACGTTGGACCAGACCGCTCTCTTCACCGCGAAGAGCATTCCCGTGAGCAGCAACAGGAAAAGGACCACCTTGACCCCCATGCGCTTGCGCTCTTCGAGCTCGGGCTCGGCGGCCCAGACGAGGAAGTTGGTCACGTCCTTCGCCATCTGCGGGACCGTCGCCTCGGTCCCGTCCGTGTATTCGACCAGCTCGTCGCTCAACGGCGCCGCCATCGCGATCTGGTGGCCCGGGAAGTACATGTTGTATTCCATGCCTTCCGACATCTCCATGTCGTCCGGCGCGTCCCTGTAGCCGACCATGAGCCCGTGAATGTAGTTGGGGCCGCCGATGCGCGACTTGGTCACCAGCGAGAGATCCGGCGGCAGCGCGCCGTTGTTGGCGGCGCGCGCGGCGTTGTCGTTGGGGAAGGGCGAAACGAACCGGTCGCTCGGCAGGCCCGGGCGGTCGAACATCTCGCCCTCGGCGTCGGGGCCGTCCGTGACCTCGACCTCGGCGGCGATCGCCTTGACCTGATCCTCGGAGAACCCGATCTCCGTCAGGTTGCGATAATGCACCAGCCTGAGCGAATGGCAGGCCGAGCAGACTTCCGTATAGACCTGGAAGCCGCGCCGGAGCGCCGCACGGTCGAACGAGCCGAACAGCCCGTCGAACGTCCACTTCATGCTGGGCGGCACGGCGGCCTCTCCAGCCGCCAGGGCGGGGCTCGAGCCGATCAGCACGAACGCCGCGACGAGGGCACCGACGGTCCGCCTCATTGCGCTTTCTCCATCGGCTGTTCCGCCGCGGCCGGCGGCCCTCCGCTCCCGCCGAGCACCGGCTCGGCGATGCTGGTCGGCAACGGCCGCGGCGTCTCGATGAAGGAGAGCAGCGGCAGCAGCACCAGGAAGTGCGCGAAGTAGTACAGCGTCGCGATCTGCCCGATGACGACGAAGATGCCCTCCGGCGGATTTCCGCCCACCCAGCCCAGCACGAGGCAATCGATCACCAGCACCCAGAAGAGCTGCTTGTAGATCGGCCGATAGCGCGCGCTTCGAACCGGCGAACGGTCGAGCCACGGGACGAGGAAGAGAATCAGGATTGAGCCGAACATCAACACCACGCCGATCAGCTTGGCTGACAGGAACCAGATGTCGAAGGTGATCGACCGGAGGATCGCGTAGTAGGGCAGGAAGTACCACTCCGGCACGATATGCGGCGGCGTCACCAGCGGGTCGGCGGGGATGTAGTTCTCGGGCTCGCCGAAGAAGTTGGGCGCGAAGAAGACGAAACCGGCGAAGATCGTCAGGAACGCGCACAGCCCGAACATGTCCTTGACGGTGTAGTAGGGGTGGAAGGGGATCTTGTCCTGCGGCCCCTTCGCGTCGATGCCGAGCGGGTTGTTCGACCCGTGCTGGTGCAGCGAGATCATGTGCAGCGCGACGACGCCGACGATCACGAACGGCATCAGGTAATGCAGGCTGTAGAAGCGGTTGAGCGTCGGGTTGTCGACCGTGAAGCCGCCCCACAGCCATGTGACGATGATGTCGCCCACGATCGGCACCGCCGAGAACAGGTTGGTGATGACGGTCGCGCCCCAGAAGCTCATCTGGCCCCACGGCAGGACGTAGCCCATGAACGCGGTGGCCATCATGCAGAGCAGGATGATCACGCCCAGGATCCACAGGATCTCGCGCGGCGACTTGTAGGAGCCGTAATAGAGCCCGCGGAAGATGTGGATATAGACGATGATGAAGAAGGCCGATCCGCCGTTGGTGTGGATGTAGCGAATCAGCCAACCGTAGTTCACGTCGCGCATGATGCGCTCGACGCTGTCGAAGGCGTAATCGACGTGGGGGGTGTAGTGCATCGCCAGCACGATGCCGGTCACGATCATGATGACCAGCACGATCCCCGCCAGCGAGCCGAAATTCCACCAGTAGCTCAGGTTGCGCGGGGTCGGGTAGTCGATCAGCTCCTTCTCCATGAAGGAGAACATCGGCAGGCGGTAGTCGACCCACTGAACCAGGCGGTTCTTCATCCAGGGCTGCGTCATGACTTTCCCCCTAACCGATCCGCACGAGGTCGTCGGACAGGAACTCGTAGGTCGGCACCGGCAGGTTCTCCGGCGCGGGGCCCTTGCGGATGCGTCCGGAGGTGTCGTAGTGCGAGCCGTGGCAGGGGCAGAACCAGCCGCCGTAATCGCCCTTCCTGTCGCCCGTGGCCTGGCCCTTGGGGATGCAGCCGAGATGGGTGCAGACGCCGACGACGATCAGCCATTCCGGCTTCTTGGTCCGCTGGGCGTCGGTCTGGGGGTCCGGGAGATCGTCGAGTTCGACCGCCTGCGCTTCCTTGATCTCGTCCTCGGTCCTGCGGCGGATGAAGACCGGCTTGCCGCGCCACACCACGGTGATGCTCTGGCCCTGCTCGATCGGCGACAGGTCGACCTCCGTGGTCGCCAGCGCCAGCGTGTCCCTGGCGGGACTCATCTGGTGGATCAGCGGCCACAGGGCGATCGCGCTGCCGGCGGCGCCGAACGCGCCGGTCGCCAGATAGAGGAAATCGCGGCGCGTTTCGCCGTGGCCGTGGCCGGCCTGGGTGTCCTCGTAATCCGCCATAGAAGAACCTCTCGGCAGGGCAGGAAAACACGTCCGTTCTGCGACCGCGAACACTACCCGCCGCAGGGAAGGGCGGCAACGCGGCCTTCGGACGCAGCCGAACGGCCGAATCCGAAACCGTCGCCCGCGACGCAAATCGCGCCCCGGACAGGGGAACGGGTATAATCAAATCCGTCGTCAAATCAAGGACCGAGCGGCGGCCCGATGCGCCACAAGCCAGACCGATCCACCATTCCGCGATCCCGTGAGGTCGTGGCCCTTGCCGGTCTTCGGCCGCGCCCGTTCCGGACCGCGAGCGACCGTAATCCCGGGACTCGACGCCGTTGACGATCGAGGCGAAGAAAGAGCGCGCCGCGGCGTGGTTCGAGACCCTGCGCGACCGGTTCTGCGCCGCCTTCGAGGCGCTCGAGGATGCCCGCGAGGGCGGGGTCGGCGCGCCCGGCCGCTTCGAGCGCACGCGCTGGCGGCGGCCGACCGAAGACGGCTCGGACGGCGGTGGCGGCGAGATGTCGATCATGAAGGGTTGCGTGTTCGAAAAGGTCGGGGTCAACTTCTCGGCCGTGCACGGGGCCTTCTCGCCGGAATTCCGGGACCGGATCCCGGGCGCGGCGGACGATCCGCGCTTCTGGGCGAGCGGCATATCCGTGGTCGCGCATCTCCGTTCGCCGCTGGTCCCGGCGATGCACATGAACACGCGATTCATCGTGACCACCGAGGCGTGGTTCGGCGGCGGCGGCGACCTGACGCCGATTTATCCCGACGACGATGCGGCGGCCGCGTTCCACGGCGCGCTCAAGGCCGCGTGCGATGCCTACGACCCCGCCTGCCATGCCCGGTTCAAGGAGGCGTGCGACAAGTATTTCTTCCTGCCCCACCGCGACGAGCCCCGCGGCGCCGGCGGCATCTTCTACGACAATCTGGACGGCGGCGACTGGGAGGCCGATTTCGCCTTCACGCAGGGCGTTGGCCGCGCCGTTCTCGAGAGCTACCCCGAGATCGTGCGCGAGCGCATGGCGGCGCCATGGACGGAGGAACAGCGCGCCCACCAGCTGGTGCGCCGGGGGCGCTATGTCGAATTCAACCTGCTCTACGACCGGGGGACCGAATTCGGGCTCAGGACGGGCGGCAACGTGGAGGCGATCCTGATGTCCCTGCCGCCGGTCGTCGCCTGGCCCTGAACGCGGCGCGGGCGGTCAGCGGGTCCAGAGGCGGGGGAAGATCTCCGCGTCGATCGGCCCGCCCTCGACGAGGTGCGGGGCGTCGTAGAAGGTCGGCGAATGGCGCCCCGGAAACCAGGTGATGTCGTCGCCGCAGAAACGGAGCGAGACCGCGCGTCGCGCCGTCGGCGCCGGGTTGCCGCTCGCGGAGTGCAGGGTCGCCCCGTGGAATACTGCCACGTCCCCCGGTTCGAGATCGAAGCAGACCGTGGGGTAGCGCGCCGGGTCGCCGTCGATGTCGGGCACCGTCTCGTCGAACTGCTCGGTGTCGGCGACGAAATCGCCCTGGCCGATCTTCACCGGGCGGAACAGCTTTCCCCACGCGTGCGAGCCTGCCGCGAACCTGAGCGAGCCCGTCGCCTCGGTCACCGGGTCGAGCGGGATCCAGAAGCTGCAGATCTGCGAGCCCTTGATCCGGAAATAGGGCAGGTCGTGGTGCCACCATGTCGGGGTGTCGGTGCCCGCTTCCTTCACCAGCAGATGCTCGTCGTAGAGGTTGATCCGGCTCGCGCCCATCAGCTCGGCGGCGAGGCGGGCCATCGGCGATTCGTGCATGAAGCGGCGGAACTGCTCGAAGCGCAGGAACATGCCGTGGTCGGTGCGGAAGCGGCTCTCTCCCTCGCCGTAGCTCTTCGCGACGTCGCTCGGATCCGCCATCGCGGCGTCGATCCCGTCCGCGAGGAGGTCCAGCCATTCGGGCGCGACCGCGCCCCGCAGGCAGAGCGCGCCGTCGCGTTGCCAGACCGCGCGCTCTTCGTCGGTGATGCTTCTTTCTTCGAGGATCGTCGCCATCGGTCTGAACCCGCTCGGAACCGGCCGGGATTGTCCCCGCCCCGCGGCGGCAAGGCAAGTCCGCGCGCTATCCGGCCTCCAGCTCCGAGTCCCAGTAAAGGAAATCGCGCCAGCTGTCGTGCAGGTAGTTAGGCGGAAAGGCGCGCCCGTGCTGTTGCAGCAGCGCGTTGGACGGCTCGACCGGCGCCCGCCTCGGGTGGAGGCCGCATTCCCTTGGGAGCCGGTTGCCCTTGCGCAGATTGCACACGGTGCACGCGCTCACGACATTGACCCAGCTGGTCCGGCCGCCGCGCGAGCGCGGGACCACGTGGTCGAAGGTCAGCTCCGGCGTGCCGGGCGCGGTGCCGCAATACTGGCATTCGAACCGGTCGCGCAGGAACACGTTGAACCGGGTGAACGCCGGGCGCCGCGACATCGGGATATACCGCTTGAGCGCGATCACGCTCGGCAGGCGCATCGAAAGGCCCGGCGAGCGCACCTCGCGCTCGTATTCCGAGATGATGTTGACGCGCTCGAGGAAGACCGCCTTGACGGCGTCCTGCCACGACCACAGCGAAAGAGGGAAATAGCTGAGCGGACGGAAGTCGGCGTTCAGCACCAGGGCCGGGCAATCGTTCATCGCAACCACCGATCGCTCCCCGGCCAGGAGCGCTGGCCCGCGACGCCGTTAAACATGTCCGCAGTCTAGCCCAAGCCAGGGAGAGCGGCAACGAACGGCGGGGCGGGGGCCGGTCCCGCGCGCTGGCGAATTCCGTTGAGCGGCGGCCCCGCTTGCCCGACAATCCCCTGCCAGCCGCAGGAGATACCGCCCATGCCCGGCCGCCGCATCGAACTCGTCGAGGTATCGGCGAGAGACGGACTCCAGAACGAGCCCGAAATCCTGTCCACCGAGGTCAAGCTGGAACTGATTCGCCGCACCGTGGCCGCCGGGGTGCGCCGGCTCGAGGCCGCGAGCTTCGTCAACCCCAAACGCGTGCCGCAAATGGCCGATGCCGAGGCGGTGATGGCGGGCCTGCCGAAGGACGACGGCGTGACCTATATCGGGCTCGTGCTGAACCGGCGCGGATTCGACCGCGCGGCCGAGGCCGGCTGCGAGGAGGTCAACTATGCGCTCGTCGCGAGCGACGCGTTCTCGGAACGGAACCAGGGAACGACCGTCGAGCAGGGAATCGAGGTTCTCGACAATATCGTCGGCGCCGCGCGGGACGCCGGGATTCGCTGCAGCGCCACGATCAGTGCGGCATTCGGCTGTCCGTTCCAGGGGGAGGTCAGACCGGAACGCGTGCACGGGCTGATCGCCCATTGCGCCGGTCTCGGCCTGTTCGAGATCGGGATCGCCGATACCATCGGGGTGGCGGCGCCGGGCGAGGTCGCCGAAATGTTCGCGGAAGCCGCGCGGCTCGCGCCCGAAGCCCGGCTTCGCGGGCATTTCCACAACACCCGGAATACCGGCATCGCCAACGCCTTCGCCGCGGTCGAGGCGGGGGTGCATGCCCTCGATGCCAGCATCGGGGGTATCGGCGGCTGTCCGTTCGCGCCCGCGGCGACCGGAAACATTCCGTCCGAGGACCTGATCTACATGCTCCACCGGCTGGGGATCGAGACCGGCATCGACATCGAAGCGCTGATCGATACGGCTCTCTGGATCGAGACGCAGCTGGGCCGCGCGGTGCCGGCGATGGTGAGCCGCGCGGGCAATTTCCCGCCGGCCGAGCTGCGCGCTTAGCCCGGCGATGCACGAACCCCGGGCGACCCCCGCGGCCGGACCCGGGGCCTGGTCCGACTATTACGAGAAGACCGGCGCGCGCCCGCCGCGCGAGACCCTGATCCGCGCCCTCGATGCGTTCGACCGGGAGCCCGCGGGCGATCGCCTCGCGATCGATCTGGGCTGCGGCGGTGGGCGCGATATCGTCGAATTGCTGCGCCGCGGCTGGCGGGTGCTGGCGGTCGACGCGGAGGCGACGGCCATCGAGGGGCTCGCGGCGCGCGACGATCTGCCCGAAACCGGCGTGTTGGACACCGCCGTCGGCCGGTTCGAAGAGCTCGAATGGCCCTTGGCGGACCTCGTCAATTCCAGCTTCGCGCTGCCGCTTTGCCCGCCGGCGGCGTTTCCCGGCCTGTGGTCGCGGACGGTCGCCTCGCTCGTCCCGGGCGGCCGGTTCGCCGGGCAGCTATACGGCGACCGCGACGAGTGGGCCGGCGATCCCTCGATCACGTTTCACACGGCGGAAGAGGTCGAGGCGCTGCTCGACGGCTTCGACATCGAGCATTTGCGGGAAGAGGAGGACGACAGCGTCACGCCGCGCGGCCGGCCCAAACACTGGCACATCTTCCACATCGTCGCGCGGAAGAGACGCTGAACGGTGCGCCCCGCGGCGGACCGAAGACCTCAGCCGTGGCTGTCCGAGGTCCGGATCAGGTGCATGACGAACAGAACGCAGATGGCGAACATCGCGAGCCCGCCGTAATAGCCGACGGTGCCGGGTCCCGCCTGCGCGGCGACGAACAGCCCGCCGAGGCCAAGCACCGCCGAACTGCCGCCCAGCACCCAATTGCCGACATTGTTCATGAAGATCTTCCGTGGTCCCGGGGCGAACTGGAGCGGGTGATCGGATTCGAACCGACGACTTCAACCTTGGCAAGGTTGCGCTCTACCCCTGAGCTACACCCGCACGCCCCCGTTCAGCGCCAACCCTTTGAAAACCGGTCGCTCTTTCTCCCGACGATTGCAACCGGGAGAAACGGACGGCCAAAATTACCCTTACCCGAGCCCGTGTCAAGGCACGCCCGCGGGTTCGGACCGGGATGGCAATAGCGGGTATGGACGAAGCCATCTACGAGGTGTTCGGCCCCCTGTCTCAGGGTGCCCCGGGTAACGACGCGTCGACGCTGCGCGCGCTGGACGCGGTGCCGGGCCGCGATGCGGTTCGACAGGTGCTCGACCTCGGTGCGGGGCATGGCCGCACGACCTTCGCCCTGGCGCAAGCGCTCCCGGATGCCCGGATCACGGCCGTCGAGATCCATCCGCCGTTCGTCGAGCGGATAACCGACCGCGCCCGCGAGGCGGGCCTTGCGGACCGGGTCCGTGCCATTTGCGGGGACATGGAGAAAATCGACGTCGCCCAGGGGAGCATCGACCTCGTCTGGGCGGAAGGGTCCATCTACCTGGTGGGCGTCGAGCGGGCGCTCGCCACGTGGCGCCCTTGGCTCCGTCCGGGCGGTTGCGTCGCATTCAGCGACTTCGTCCGGTGGACCGGCGATCTTTCGAAAGAGGCCCGCGCGTTCTGGGCAGTCGAATATCCCGACATGGCGTCCGAAGCCGCGATTCGGTCCCGCGCGGAGGACGCCTTGTATCGCGTGTTGAGCGACTTCCGGATACCGAAGGAGGCGCACGACGCCTACTACGTCCCGCTGGAGGCGCGCGTCGCCGAGCTTGCGGGGCGCGCCGACGCCGCCGTTATGAGAATGCTCGAGGATATTCGAACGGAGATCGATATGGTCCGGCGCTTCTCCGACGAGGCGGGCTACACCTTCTTCGTTCTCCAGCGCGCCGAAGGCTGAGCGAGGCCTCCCGCAGGACCTCCGCGCTCACGGCGCCGGCTGCCTCGTATCGAGCACCAGGCGCCCGCGCGTGTTCTCGCCCGCCTCCATGATGCGGTGCGCTTCCGCCGCCCGGTGAAGCGGCAGCACCCGGCTCACCAGCGGGCGGATGCGGCCCTCGTCGGCCAGCCGCATCACGGCCGCGAGGGTTTCCGGGCTGTCCTCGATCATCGCCTGCCGGACCTCGATGTCCCGCCCGTCGTCGGGCTCCCCGAAGGGCTCCGCGATCAGCCACACCAGCCTGCCGCCCGGCCGCAGCACCTTGCGGGACCGCGCATGCACGTCGCCGCCAATCATGTCGAGCACCACGTCCTGGCCCGAGATCGCGCGCGAGAAATCCTCCCGGTCGTAGGAGATCGCGCGATGCGCACCGAGCGCCCTCACATGCTCGACGTTGCGCGCCCGGCAGGTCCCGGCGACCTCGGCGCCGAGCATCCGGCAGAGCTGTATCGCGATGCCGCCGATCGCGCCCGCCGCCGCGTGCACCAGCACCCTGTCGCCGGCCTTGACGGCGGCGGTCTCGACGATCGCGATATAGGCGCAGATCCCCGCATGCGTGACCGCGGCGGCCTCGACGAAATCGAGCCGTTCGGGCATGCGGACGACGGCTTCCTGCGGGCGCAACGCGAGCTCGGCAAAGGATCCCTGCTCGTCGTACCGGCAGGTGAAGCAGACGCGGTCCCCGGACTCGAACCCGGCGACGCCGGCGCCGACCGCGCGGACGATACCGGCCCCGTCCCGCCCCGGCACCTTGGGCGGGCGCGGGGCGCGCGGCCCCGTCATCTCCCCGTTGCGGAGCTTGCAGTCCCCCGCCACCACGCTGACGGCATGAACCTCGACGAGGACACCGCCCGGCCCCGGGACCGGATCCGGCATGTCGACCGGGCGCAGCACTTCCGGTCCCCCGAACCGATCGAAACGAATGGCTTTCACCCCGAGACTCCCGTTCCGCCTGCCGGCCCGGCGCCGATCGCGACTGTCGGCATGAGCATCCGCGTCGTGCGCGGTCCGGGAGCCCGGCGCCGGTCGCGGTAACCGACGCGCGGGAGTATGTTCGTCGCCGCAAGCCGACTTCAAGCGCTGCGTTGAGGAAACGGATGACCGAAACGGTGTCGCCGGAAACCGTCGCCGCCCGGCAAAAGGAGCTGTTCGAGCGGCTGGAAGAGCTCGGGATCGCGACCGAGACCCAGACCCACGCGCCGGTGTTCACGGTCGAGGAGAGCCGCAAGGTGCGCGGCCGCCTGCCCGGCGCGCATTGCAAGTCGCTCTTTCTCAAGGACAAGAAGGGGGCGCTCTGGCTCGTCGTCGCGCTGGAGGACCGCCGCCTCGACCTCAAGGCGCTCGCTCCCCTTATCGGATCGGCCCGGCTGTCCTTCGGCAGCCCCGAGAGGCTCGCCGACCATCTCGGCGTGGTGCCGGGCGCGGTCACGCCTTTCGCACTCATCAACGACCGCCAGCGCGAGGTGCGGCCGGTGATCGACTCCGGCGTGGCGGAAGCCGAGCGGGCGCATTTCCATCCGCTGTCGAACGATGCGACGACGGCCATCGCGCCCGCGGATCTGCTGCGCTTCATCCGGACGCTCGGCCACGATCCGATGGTCGTCGACCTCGGCGCGGCGACGCGGGAATGATGCGCCGGGCTTGCTTCGGGGAGACTCCTCGCCCATCTTGTCGCCGACCCCGCCGGCGGGGCTGACGCACGGGACAGGACGATGGAACCGATCTTGGGACAGACCGGCGATGCGCCCGCCGACGCGATCAAGGACGGATCGACCGAGACGTTCATGGCGGATGTCATCGACGCCTCGATGGACACGCCCGTGGTGGTCGACTTCTGGGCGCCCTGGTGCGGCCCCTGCAAGCAGCTCGGGCCGATCCTCGAAAAGGTCGTCCGGGCCGCGAACGGCGGGGTAAAGCTGGTCAAGATCGACATCGATCAGAACCCCGAAATCGCCCAGCAGCTGCGCATCCAGTCGATCCCGGCGGTTTTCGCCTTCTCGGGCGGACGGCCGGTCGACGCGTTCCAGGGCGCGCTGCCCGAAAGCCAGGTCAAGACGTTCGTCGACAAGCTCGCGAAGGCGGCCGGAACGACGGTCTCGTCTCCCCTCGACGACGCGCTCGCCCAGGCGGCCGAGCGTCTGGACGCGAAGGATTTCGGCGCCGCCGCGTCGATCTACGCGCAGGTGGTCCAGCACGCGCCGGACAGCGCCGCCGGTATCGCCGGCCTCACCCGGGCGCTGATCGGCCAGGGCGAGCTCGCGCGGGCGCGCGAGGTTTTCGACACGCTGCCCGAGGACGCGCGCGGCAGCGCCGAGTCGGAAGCCGCGGCATCGGCGTTGGCGCTGGCCGAGAAGACGGCCGACACCGGCGACCGGGGCGAGCTTCTGGCGCGGCTCGAAGCCGATCCCGACGATCACCAGGCGCGTTTCGAACTCGCGCTCTCGCTTCACGCCGAAGGCCGCAGCGAGGAGGCGATCGACGCGCTGGTCGAGATCGTCAGGCGGGCGCGGGAATGGAACGATCAGGCGGCGCGGAAGCAGCTTCTGGAGTTGTTCGAGGCGCTGGGTCCGACCGACCCGGTGACCGTCGCGGGGCGGCGCAAGCTGTCCGCGATCCTGTTCTCCTGATGCCGGGTCCGTTCGATCCCGGGTTCGAGGATCTGCCGGACGAGATTCCGATTTTTCCCCTCGGCGGCGCGCTCTTGCTGCCGCACAGCCGGTTGCCGCTCAATATCTTCGAGCCGCGTTACCTGAACATGACGGCGGCGGCGCTGGCCGCGCCGCAACGGCTGATCGGGATGATTCTGCCGCACGAGGGGGTCGGCGGCGGCGAACCCGACATCTACCGGACGGGTTGCGCGGGGCGGATCGTCTCTTTCGGCGAGACCGAGGACGGGCGCTACCTGATCACGCTCAAGGGGCTGATCCGCTTCGTCGTCGAGCGGGAGCTGAGCCTGCGCGACGGCTACCGAAGGGTGCGGGCGCGGTTCGGCGTTTTCCGCGACGATTTGATGGAGCCGCCGGCGCAGATGCCCCTGGATCGGGAACGGTTGTTGAACGCGCTCCGCGCCTATCTCCGCCAACAGGGCGTGGAAGCGAACTGGGAGGCGATCGAGGGCACGGGGGATTCGCGCCTCGTCGATTCCCTGGCGATGATGTGCCCCTTCCGCACCAGCGAGAAACAGGCGCTGCTGGAGGCGGCCGGCACCGCCGAACGCGCCGAAATCGTGATGACCCTGCTCGAAATGGCGCTGCTCGAACGCCCCGACGACGAGGGGCGCACCAGGCAATAGGGCGCGGAGGAGTGGAGATGGCAGACGAGCCCGCCTCAGCAGGCGCCCCGGCCGACGCAAGGGGAGACCGCGGCCGGCCCATCGACCCGAAATTGCTCGAGATCCTGGTCTGCCCGCTGACCAAGGGGCCGCTGCGCTACGACGACGCGGCGCAGGAGCTCGTCAGCGAGAACGCCGGCCTCGCCTTTCCCATCCGCGACGGCATTCCCATCATGCTGGTCGACGAGGCGCGCCGCATCGGCGAGGACTAGAATTGGGAAACCCCGACGGAAACGCGCCATGGCCGACCGCGCTCCGGCTCAAGTCGGCCGAGAAGGTGCTCGAAATCGACTTCGACGACGGCACGTCCTTCGCCCTGGCCGCCGAGTTTCTGCGCGTCGAAAGCCCCTCGGCCGAGGTGCGCGGGCACGGGCCGGGCCAGAAACAGCTGGTCGCGGGACGGCGCCACGTCGGGATCACCAACGTCGAGCCGGTCGGCAACTACGCCGTCCGCATCGTGTTCGACGATTTGCACGATACGGGGCTCTACTCGTGGAGCTATCTCCATGAGCTGGGCCGGAACCGGGACCGGATCTGGAACGACTATCTGCGGGCGCTCGAAGCGGCGGGGCTGAGCCGCGACCCCTGAGCGTTCCGCTTCGAACCCAAAGGAGGGAAAGGGCGTGCTCGAACTCTACCACCACGGCTCGTCGGTCTGCGCGGCGAAAGTAAGGCTGTTTCTCGAGGAAAAGCGGCTGCCCTGGCAGGGGCACTATATCGACATCCTCAAGGGCGAGCAGTTCGCGCCCGAATACATGAAGATCAACCCCAAGGCGGTGGTGCCGACCCTGGTCCACGACGGGAACGCGATCAAGGAGTCCTCGGTCATCTGCGCCTATCTCGACGAGGTCTTCCCCGAACGCCCGGTCCGCCCCGCCGATCCCGTGCTTCGCGCCGAGGAGCGCTACTGGACCAAGGCGGTCGACGAAGAGCTCCACCCCGCCTGCGGCGCGCTCACCTTCATGTCCTCGCACCGCCATACCATCCGGGCGCTGGGCGAGGAGAAGATGAAGGAATTCCTCGACTCCACCCCGCCCTTCTCGGTGAGCGCGGACTGGCACGAGCAGAAAAAGAGCTATGTCCGGCTCGGCTTCGAGGCGCCCGGCGCGGCCGTGAAGGTGAAGCTCTACGACCGCTACCTCCGGAAGATGGAGGAGGCGCTCCAGAACGGCGGCTGGCTGATCGGCGAGCGGTTCAGCTTCGCCGACATCGCGATGACGCCCTATGTCATGCGGCTCGACATGCTGTCGATGCAGGGGATGTGGGCGGGCGGCCGCATGCCCCGCGTCGAGGCGTGGCTCGCGAACGTCAAGGCGCGCGCGAGCTTCCAGCCCGCGATCTGGAAATGGATGCCCGACGACCTCACCGGGCAGCTTCGGGTCAACGGCGCGAAGAGCTGGCCGGAAGTCGCGGCCTTGCTGGATATCGAAGCGGCCTGACCGGCCCGGGGCCCGCCGTCAGAGCGGCATGCCGCGGGCGAGGCGCGGCCTTTCGCCGAGCTCGCCCATGGCGTGGCGCATGAACAGCCGCTTGAGGCGGGGAATCCGGTTCACCGCCGCGAGCCCGAGGCGCCGCCCGAGCGCGATCGGCGCGATGTCGTTGGAAAACAGCCGGTTGAGACCGTCGGTCGCCGCCAGCATCGCGAAATTGTCCGCCCGCCGCCAGCGGGCATAGCGTGCGAGCGCGGCGACCGAGCCGGTATCGATGCCGAGCCGCGCGGCATCGACGATCGTCTCGGCCAGCGCGGCCGCGTCCCGGATGCCGAGGTTGAAGCCCTGGCCCGCGATCGGGTGGATCGCGTGCGCCGCGTCGCCCGCCACGGCGAGCCGGTTGGCCGTGTAGCGCTCGGCGAGGGTCAGCGCCAGCGGATAGGAGAAGACCGGCCCCTCGATGTCGAGCGCGCCGAGATAGTCGGTAAACCGCCACGCCAGCTCGCCGGCGAACGAGTCCCGGTCCAGCGCGAGGATGCGGGTCGCGACGTCCGCCCGCTCGGTCCACACGATGGACGACCGGTTGCCGGTCATCGGCAGGATCGCGAACGGGCCGGACGGCAGGAAACGCTCCTGCGCGATGCCGCGATGGGCGCGTTCGTGGGCGACGGTGCAGACGATGCCCGTCTGGTCGTAGCGCCATTCCACCGCACCCAGCCCGGCGGCGCGTCGAAGCGGCGACTGGCGCCCGTCCGTCGCGATCAGGAGGCGGGCGGCAAGCGCGCTGCCGTCGTCCAGCACCACCCGGGCCTCGATCGGACCCCGCTCGTGACGGTCGATCGACTTGCCGTCGAGAAGGGTCGCGCAGCCCAACGTCCGGATCCGCTCCAGGAGCGCCTGCCGGATGCGGCGGTTCTCGACGATGTATCCGAGCGCGTCCGCCGCCACCTCCGCGCTGTCGTAGTGGAGGTGGAGCGGCGAGGCGCCGTCCGAGACGCGAATCTCCCGGATCGGCTCGGCGCCGTCGACGAGTCCGCCCCAGACGCCGATCGCATCGAGAACGGTCCTGGAGCCGTGCGCTATCGCCGAAACGCGGCCGTCGAAGACCGGTTCCCGCATCGCCGAGGCGGGCCTTCGGTCGACGACCGCGACCGACACCCCGGCGCCGCCGAGCGCGGCCGCGAGCGTCAGCCCCACCATGCCGCCGCCGCCCACGATTACCTCGAAATCCGTCATCGCGCCGCCGCCACGGCCTCCGTCCCGAAAGCGTTCGATCCCCGCCGCACTATAGCGCGGACTCCCGGGCTCGAACGGATTCGCGCACCGCTTCGCATCGATCCGAATCGCCCCAAGATATTGGGGATATAGGCGCCCTTCACCCCTACATACGGGGGGTTCGCGGGCCAAATGGCGCTTGTGTCGCAACTTCGCTTGCGGCTAGAGTGCCCGGCTTGCCAGGAGCCATGGCCGGCCGATGCTGAACGATCGCCTCTTGCAGATCGGCGCTTACCCGTTCGACCGCCTGCGCGCGCTGCTCGGCCCGGTGGCGCCGGCGGCGGGGCTCGAGCCCATCGCGCTTTCCCTGGGCGAGCCCCGGCACGACCCGCCGGCCACGATCGACGAGGCGATTCTCGCCGACCGCGCCCTGTGGGGCCGCTACCCGCCGATGCGCGGGACCGAGGACGC
Source organism: Defluviicoccus sp. (assembly GCA_028820505.1). GTDB lineage: Bacteria > Pseudomonadota > Alphaproteobacteria > MPNO01 > MPNO01 > MPNO01. The sequence goes on along the minus strand of JAPPIT010000026.1, from coordinate 25,892 downwards.
GCGGACCGCCATCGCGGCCTGGGCCTGCCGACGCTATCGCTGCCCGGAGACGACGATCGACCCGGCGACCGACGTGGTGCCGGTCTCGGGCACCCGCGAGGCGCTGTTCATGGCCGCGCTGGCGGCGGTGCCCGAGCGCAAGGCCGGCGGCCGGCCGGTGGTCCTGATGCCCAACCCGTTCTACCAGGTCTATCTCGGCGCCGCGGTCGCGGCGGGCGCCGAACCGGTCTGCGTGCCTGCGGACGAAGCCTCCGGCTTCCTGCCGGACTACGAGAGTCTCGACCCCGACATCCTGGCGCGCGTCGCGCTGGCCTATTTCTGCTCGCCCGCCAACCCGCAAGGCACGATCGCCGGTCTCGACCGGTTGAAGAGCCTCGTGAGACTCGCCCGAGAGCACGATTTCGTCCTCGTTTCCGACGAGTGCTACAGCGAAATCTACGACCGCGGCCGTCCGGCTCCGCCCGGCATGATCGAGGCTTGCAGCGAGCTCGGCGGCGGCCTCGAAAAGGTGGCGGTGTTCAACTCGCTCTCCAAGCGTTCGAGCGTGCCCGGGCTCCGCGTCGGGTTCGCGATCGGCGACGCGGCGTTCATGGACGCCTATGTGCGGCTGCGCGATCACGGCGGGGCGGCACCGCCGATGCCGCTGCTCGCGGCCGCGCGGGCGCTGCTGGCGGACGAGGACCATGTCGAGGCGAGCCGCGAACTCTATCGCCGGAAGATCGACATCGCGGAAGAGCTGCTGGACGGCCGGCTCGGATTTTACCGCCCGCCCGGCGGATTCTATCTGTGGCTCGACGTGGGCGACGGCGAAGCGGCGGCGCGCCGCCTTTGGTCCGAGGCGGCGGTGCGGGTTCTGCCCGGATCCTATATCGCGCGCCCCGGCGGGAACGGCGTCGATCCCGGGCGGCGCTATGTCCGCGTCGCGCTGGTCCACGGTCTCGAGACCGCGCGCGAAGCGCTGACCCGGTTGGCCGGGGTGCTGTGATGGCGAGGGTGCGCGACACCGGCGATTCGGTCCTGCTGGTCAGCGGCCGGCACGACCGGTCTTCGCGCGTCGCCCGCTTCCTCAAGCGCCGGCTCGTCGAACTGTTCGGCGTCGCGGTCGCCGCGGCGTCGGTGGCCGCGGCGGGCGCGCTCATCTCCTATCGTCCCGAGGATTCGTCCCTCACCTCCAGCCCGGCAGACGGGGTCACCCATAACATGCTGGGGGAACCCGGCGCCTGGTTCGCGGATTTCTTCACCCAGACCGCCGGGCTGGCGGCCTGGTCGGTGCCGGTGGTCCTGCTCGCCTGGGCATGGCGGATCGCCTCCCATCGCGGATTGGGTCCGCTGTGGATCCGGTTCACCATGCTGCCCGGCGCCCTGTTCCTGGGCGCGATCGCGTTCGCGACCCTGCCGGTTCCGGTCTCCTGGCCGCTTCCCAACGGGGCGGGGGGAGCGTTCGGCGAGATCGTCCTGGCGGAATTGAACGCATTGCTGCTGCACCGTCTTCCGGTCGGCAGCGGGACGGTCGGTATCGTCTTCGGCCTGCTCGCCCTGGCGGCGTGCCTGCTCGCCATGGGGATCGGCCGTCGGGAATGGTCGGCCGTCGGGCGGGTCGCGTGGGGCGGGGCGGCGTGCGTCGGGCGCCTCGCCGCGGTTCCGTTTCGGCGCGCCGCGAGAGCCAGGCGCGAGCCTTCCCCGGCCAGGGAGGAACCCGCGGTCAAGGCTCCGGCGCGCGCGGCCCGATCCGGGCCCGGCGCCGAGCCCGTCGTCGCGGTGGATACCCGGAAACCCCGCAAGGCGGGGCGGCCGGCCGAGCGCCACCGCCAGCCCAGGCTCGACTTCGGCGATGCCGACGCGGACTACCGCCCGCCGCCCATGGATCTGCTGGAACCGCCGGCGCCCGGCGCGCGCGCTCCCGGCGTGGACGCGGAGGCTCTGCAGGAGAATGCCCGCCTGCTCGAATCCGTGTTCAACGATTTCGGCGTCAAGGGAGCCATCACCCGCGTCCGGCCCGGCCCGGTGGTCACGCTCTACGAGCTCGAGCCGGCGCCCGGCACCAAGTCCTCCCGCGTCATCGGCCTTGCCGACGATGTCGCGCGGTCGATGAGCGCGGTCTCGGTGCGTGCCGCGGTCGTGCCGGGCCGCAGCGTCATCGGCGTCGAGGTGCCCAACCGCAGCCGGGAGGTCGTCGCCCTCCGCGAGCTCCTGGAATCGACCGCGCTGGACCGGGCCGGCGGTTCGCTCACCCTGGTTCTCGGCAAGGATATCGGGGGCACGCCGGTGCTCGTCGACCTCGCGCGGATGCCGCATCTCCTGATCGCCGGCACCACCGGCTCCGGCAAGTCGGTGGCGATCAACACGATGGTGCTGTCGCTGCTCTACCGGCTGCCGCCGGAGCGATGCCGGCTGATCATGATCGATCCCAAGATGCTCGAACTGTCGGTCTATGACGGCATACCGCATTTGCTGACGCCGGTGGTGACCGACCCGGCCAAGGCGGTCATCGCGCTGCGCTGGGCGGTGCGCGAGATGGAAGACCGCTACCGGGCGATGTCCGCGCTCGGGGTGCGCAACATCGCCGGCTACAACGCCCGGCTGGAGCAGGCCCGGCAGAAGGGCGAGGTCCTGACCCGCACCGTGCGGACCGGTTTCGACGCCGAAGGCATGCCGGTCGAGGAGGAGGAGCCCATCGACCTGACGCCCTTGCCCTTCATCGTGGTGATCGTCGACGAGATGGCCGATCTGATGCTGGTGTCCGGCAAGGAGGTCGAGGGCGCCGTCCAGCGTCTGTCGCAGATGGCGCGGGCGGCCGGCATCCACCTGGTCATGGCCACCCAGCGCCCGTCCGTCGACGTCATCACCGGCACGATCAAGGCCAATTTCCCGACCCGGGTCAGCTTTCAGGTCACCTCCAAGATCGACAGCCGGACGATCCTCGGCGAAGGCGGCGCCGAGCAGCTGCTCGGCCAGGGCGACATGCTCTACATGGCCGGCGGCGGCCGGATCAGCCGGGTCCACGGCCCCCTGGTGACGGACGAGGAGGTCGAACGCGTGGTCGGCTTCCTGCGGGATCAGGGAGAGCCCGACTATGTCGAGGATGTCACCGAACCGGACGATTCCGCCGCCTTCGCCGAATTTGCCGGCGGCGACGGCGAGGCCGATACCCTCTACGACGAGGCGCTGGCGCTGGTCTGCCGGGAGGGGAAGGCCTCCACCAGCTTCGTCCAGCGCCATCTCAAGATCGGCTACAACAGGGCGGCGCGGATCGTCGAGCAGATGGAGGCGGACGGGGTGATCAGCCCTCCCAACCATGTCGGAAAACGGCAGGTGCTTGCGCCGGCGGGCGACCGGGATGCGGGATGACGGGACTCCTGCCTGGCATTCGGCTCCGCGCGCCCCATATCCTTCGCTTATGAACCGTCCCCGATCCAGACCGCGTTTCGCCGCGCTCGGCCTCGCGCTGGCGCTCGCCGCCGTCGTGCCCGCCCCCGCGCAGGGCACCGACACGACCATCGAGAGGCTTGAGGCCTATCTGACCGGGCTCCGCTCGATCGAGTCGGATTTCGTCCAGTCTTCGTCCAAGGGCGGTTTCGACCGCGGGCGGCTCTACGTCCAGCGGCCGAACAGAATGAGACTGGACTACAAACCGCCGTCTTCGCTGCAGATCTATGTCAGGGGTTCGTGGCTGATCTATGTCGACACCGAGCTGGAGGAGGTGACCCACGTCCCGATCGCGGAGACGCCCGCCGCTTTTCTGGTGGGGAAGACGGTTTCGTTCTCCGGCGCGGTAAAGGTGGCCGCGATGAAGCAGGACCGGGAGACGATCAGGATCGAGCTGGTCCGGTCCGAGGAACCCGAGGCCGGTTCGGCGATCCTGACCTTCGGGCGCAACCCTCTCGTTCTCAAAGGGTGGACGGTGATCGACGCCCAGGGGGCGAGAACGCGCGTCGGGCTGGTTCGCCCCAGGTTCAACGGACCCGTCGATTCCGGCGTATTCGAGTTCGATCCGGACACCGTCATCAGGCCCGCGCACGACCAGTGATTCCGGCGCCGCCCCCCCCCACCGTCATGCCCGGACTTGTTCCGGGGGCCAGGCATGACGGCGGGGAGGGAGGGGAGTGCCGGAGAACGCCCGCCCCGCTCGACCTTGTCTCCGCCCCCCGCTGTCACCCCGGCCTTGAGCCGGGGTCCAGGCTCGCCCCGGACAACCGATCCGGGGAAAGCCGGGCGACGGCGGTGCCTGACAGGCTGGACCCCGGCTCAAGGCCGGGGTGACAGCGGGGGCGGAGACGGCCTCTCTCATGGGCGCGGAACCCGCGCTGAAAAGCTAAACCGGACAGCAATGGACTTGTTCCGGGCATGACGACTGGGAGGGAGGAGAGTGGCGGAGACGGCCCGCCTCGCCCGGTATTGTCCCCCGCCATCGGCGAACACATCTCCGCGCCCCCTGTTGTCACCCCGGACTTGATCCGGGGTCCAGGCCTGCCCCGGACCCCGTTCCGGGGGAAACCGGGCGAGAGCGGCGCCTGACAGTCTGGACCCCGGCTCAAGGCCGGGGTGACAACAGGGGGGCGGGTGGGGCGCCGACCGTGACGGACGACCGGAGATGTACGCCGGCCGCGGCGGAGAGGCCTGCCCGTCGACGGCCCGCGCCAGCCGGACGCCCGTCAAGCAGTCTATACAAACCCCATAATTTGACCTGCCGCCGGTTGCCGGCTAACCTGAGCGCGCAAAACATATCGCTATCGAGGCAGTAAAATCAGCACGGTACAGGCCCACCGCTGTTACGGGAGATCGATGTCGTGACCTCCGAACATCAGACAACCGCAAGACCCGACGAAGACGGTGCCGGAGCCGCATCGGTGGGGATTTCGTCCACGACGGCCGTGACACCCGAGTTTTCCGGCGAACGTTTCAGTCCGATCACGGCCAAACACCTCGACGACCTCCCCCAACTGCGGAAGCTTTCCAGCGAAGAACGCTTCTCGATGCGGGTCGTGAGCAGCGTGCTGCCCTTCCGCTCCAACCGGTACCTGATCGACAACCTCATCGACTGGGACAACATTCCCGGGGATCCGGTCTATCAGATCACCTTTCCGCAAAGGGGAATGCTGGAAGACGAGGACTTCGACCTGGTCGCGGATTTGTTGAAGCGGGATGTCTCGTCGAAGGAGCTCAACGCCGCGGTCTTCGGAATCCGCGACAAGCTCAACCCCCACCCGGCCGGCCAGCGGGAATTGAACATTCCGCAAACCGAGCAGGGAACGGTGGAAGGACTACAGCACAAGTACCGCGAAACCGTGCTCTTTTTCCCGAGCCAGGGGCAGACCTGTCACGCTTACTGCTCGTTCTGCTTCCGCTGGGCCCAGTTCGTGGGCGAAAAGTCGTACAAGATCGCGGCCAACGAAGCGAGCGGGCTGCACGACTATCTCGCTTCCCATCGCGATGTCAGCGACCTGCTGATCACCGGCGGCGATCCCATGGTGATGAAGACCCGCGTGATGGAGCGCTACCTGGATCCCCTCATCGAAGATCCCCGTTTCGACCATCTCCGCAATATCAGGATCGGCACCAAGGCTCTGACATTCTGGCCGCTCCGCTTCGTGAGCGACCCCGATGCGGACGACATGCTGCGCCTGCTGGAACGGGTGGTCGGTTCCGGCCGGAGCGTCGCCATCATGGCGCACTTCAATCATTGGCAGGAATTCGGCACCGACGTTGCGCGTGAGGCGATCCGGCGCCTGCGCGATACCGGCGCGGTCATTCGCAGCCAGGCTCCGGCGCTCGCCCACGTCAACGACTCGCCCGAGATATGGGCGCGCATGTGGCGCGAGCAGGTGGCGCTGGGCATCATCCCCTATTACCTGTTCGTCGAGCGGGACACCGGCGCGAAATGCTATTTCGAAGTGCCGCTCGACAAGGTGTGGACGATCTACAACCACGCGGTCCGCAGCGTTTCCGGCCTCGCCCGGACGGTTCGCGGCCCGAGCATGAGCGCGACGCCCGGCAAGGTCGAGGTCCTCGGCATCCAGGAAGTCCACGGGGAGAAGGTGTTCGTGCTCCGCTTCCTGCAGGGACGCAACCCCGAATGGGTGGGCCGTCCGTTCTTCGCCGCCTTCAACCCGGACGCGACCTGGCTCAACCATCTCAAGCCCGCTTTCGGGGAAGAGAAGTTCTTCTTCGAGGACGAGCTCGCCGAGATGACCGGGGGTGCGTCGATACCCGAGTTCTCGGTGGCGGCCGAGTAAGGCCGCGGGTTCGCCGGCCGCGACCTCGTCCGGTCGGAAAATGCCGTAGAGCGTTGCCGCCCGAAAATCGGAGACGTTCGGCGTAGAAACCGACGGAGAAGATGAACAGTCCAAGGTTCGGCATGCGCCCCCTGGTCGGCATTCCCGCCGGTCTGATCCAGTTGCCGGGGCATTCGATCCCCACCCACGGTATCGGCGAGCGCTACATCCGGGCGGTCAGGGACGGCTCCGACGCCGACCCGCTGCTCGTTCCCGCGTTGGCGGAGGATTTCGACTTCGACCTGATGGCGAGCCGGCTCGACGGCCTGTTCCTGACCGGCGGCCGCGCCAATATCGAGCCCCACCACTATGGCGGACCGCCCTTTCCCGAGGACGAGTATCGCGACCCGCCCCGCGACAACACGGTGCTGCCCCTGATCCGGGCCTGCGTCGACCGCGGCGTGCCCGTGTTCGGCGTTTGCCGCGGGTTGCAGGAGATGAACGTGGCGCTCGGCGGCTCGCTGCATTACCGCGTGCATCTGGTCGAGGGGAAGCAAGACCACCGGATGCCCAGGGACGGCAGCATCGACGAAAGGTTCGGCAAGCTGCACCGGGTTTCGTTCACGCCCGGCGGGCTGTTCGAACGGCTGATCGGAGACACCGGCATCGAGGTCAACACCGCGCACGCCCAGGGAATCGACCGGCTGGCCGACGGGCTCGAGGTGGAGGCGACCGCCTCCGACGGTCTGATCGAGGGGATCCGGCTCGGCGACGGCAACACCTTCGTCGTCGGCGTGCAGTGGCACGCCGAGCACCGCTACGGGGAACACGCCTTGTCCAGCGCGCTGTTCCGCGCGTTCGGCGACGCCGCGCGGGCGTATGCGGCGGCCCGTACCCCCCGGGCGAGCGTCGCCTGACGATGCGGCTGGTCACCTGGAACGTCAACTCGGTCAGGCTCAGGCTCGAGTTGCTTCAGCGTATCCTGTCCACGCTCGACGCCGACCTGATCTGTCTGCAGGAGATCAAGGTCGAGACGGAGCTCTTTCCCGCCGAGGCCATCGCCGCCATGGGATACCCCCACCAGGTGGTGCAGGGGTTCAAGGCCTATAACGGAACGGCGATCCTGTCGCGCGCGCCCCTCAAACCCGGCCGGCCGGTAATGTGGTGCGGACGCAACGACGGGCGCCACGCGGTCGCGCGCCTGCCCGGAGGCGAAGAAATCCACTCGCTTTACGTCCCCGCGGGCGGCGACATTCCGGATCGCGAGCAAAACGAGAAATTCGCCCACAAGCTCGATTTCGTCGCCGAGCTCGCCGACTGGTGCGCCGCGCGGAACCCCGGCCGGCGCATATTTCTGGGCGATTTCAATATCGCGCCGCTGGAGACCGACGTCTGGTCGCACAAACAACTCCTGAAAGTGGTGAGCCACACGCCCGTCGAGGTGGACGGCCTCAACCGGGTTCAGGGGAGCTGGGACTGGGTCGATGCCGTACGCCGGTTCATCCCGCCGGAGGAGCCTCTCTATACCTGGTGGAGCTATCGCAACCGGACCTGGCCGGGCAGCGACCGGGGCCGCCGGCTCGACCATATCTGGGTGACGCCGCGCCTCGCGCCGAGGCTGAAGGGGGCAGAGGTCCTGCGCGAGGCGCGCGGCTGGCCGAACCCGTCCGACCACGTCCCCGTGGCGGTCGACATCGACCTTTGACGCCTCCCGCCATTCCGCTCGCGGTCATCCGGCACGGTCCGACGGACTGGAACGAGCAGCGCCGCATCCAGGGCCGCGCCGACCGTCCCCTCAGCCCGGCGGGACGCGCCGCCGTGTCGGGCTGGACGCTGCCCGCCGGGATGGCGGCGTTCGACTGGTATGTGAGCCCGCTCGCCCGCGCGCGCGAGACCGCCGCCCTGCTCGGTCTCGAACCGGTCGTCGAGCACGCCCTGATCGAGATGGACTGGGGCGCGTGGGACGGTGCGAAGGGCGACGAGCTTCGCGCCCGCTACGGCGACGAGTTCGACCGGCGGATATCGCGCGGGCTCGACATGAAACCGCATGGCGGCGAGACGCCGCGCGAGCTGAGAACCAGGGTCGAGGGTTGGCTCGAGACGGTCCGGCGCGCGGGCCGCCCCGCCGGAGCGGTCTGCCACCAGGGGGTTATCCGCGCGCTGCTCTCGCTCGCGACGGGATGGAACATGATCGCCAAACCGCCGGTCGAGCTCGAATGGGCCGCGGTTCAGGTCTTCGGACTCGCCGGGACCGGAAAAATCGTCCTCGAACGCGTCAACGTGACGCTCGACGACGGGTGAGGCGTCGGTCAGGCCGGTTCGGTTCCCCGGCGGCCGCAACCGCATGGCCGGCATCGGCAAGGCGGCAAAAACACCCCGGGGAACCGGCGATTATCGAGAGTCCGGTACCAGCGTTGCTCCGAGCGTCACCTTCATCGCCGTGCAGCCCAATTCGAGTTCCGCTACAATAATCGTGAGGCCAACGGGCCGGACGATGTCACGCGAGCGGCGATCGCGTTGTGCGGCGTCTCGGGGAAGCGGCTCTTTTACCGGGACTCGTTTGTGGGGTAGCGTCCGCCCCTGCATGGGAGGCGGCGACCATGGCCAGCGACGATGGCAATACCCCCCCAACCCTGACCTTGGAACTCGGGTCGGACAAGGTTTCCTACCGTGAGTTCCAGCGCGTCGTGCGCTCCTTCACCAACTTGCTTCAGGACATCTCGGAAGAGGCCTGCGGAGACCGGAAGGCCGTGCATTGGGAGATTTCGGTTTCTCGAGGCAGCCTGCAAATCGCGGCCGATCTCCCGGCAGAGACGGATCCCAAGACCGCTGATCGGGTTCTCGATACCGTCAGCAGACCGCCACGACGCGTTCGGCGTTCGTTGGACAGATTCCCGCGACCCGTTCCCGTAACGCGCCTTCTGACGGGCGAGGACCGCAGGGACATCCTGCTTGAAGAGCAGCGAGAGGAAGGGCGGCATCCCAGCCAACTTGCCGAATACGGCACGGTTGAAGGAACCCTCGATACTCTCAGTGCACGCGGCAGGCTCCATTTCACGATTTCGGAGCCGATTTGGAACATGGCTGTTCAATGCACCGTGCCGGAGCAATTGGTCGAAGCCATGCGCGGAATGTGGCGCCAGCGAGTCTCCGCTCGGGGCATGGTCCATTACGACCGAGAAGGGCTGCCGACGAGCATCCGGGCAGAGGAGGTCGAACTGTTCCCCTACGACGAAAGGCCGATAGCGGAGTATCGCGGGCTGCTCGCCGCCGACTGATGGTCGAACGACGATATTGGGACTCGAACTGCTTTCTCGCGTGGTTGCAGGACGAGGAAGATCGGGCCGACAAGTGTCAGGACGTACTCGCCTTGGCGGAGCGCGGCGAGATCGAGATCGTGACGAGCGTCCTGACCATTACCGAGGTCTTGCGGTTGCGACCGAGAGACGCGCTGCCCTCGGAGCGGCGATCCACGGTGGAAGCGCTCTTCAACCGTCCGTCCATTCGCACCATGATGTTGACCCGACGGCTCGCCGAGTCCGCGCGCGATTTGGCATGGGATCACGGCATTGCGCCGAAAGACTCCATCCACGTCGCTTCAGCACTGGCCGCCAACGTGGGGGTTTTCAACACCTTTGACGGCCCGCTCATTGGCAAGAGTGGGCTGGTCGGGAATCCGCCTCTCACTATCGAAGAACCCACCGTCACCGAACCGGAACTGGACCTTGAGCAACCCGCCGAAGACGACGAAGACCCGGACTCGGCGTGACCGCTTCATCAAGACGGCGCGCGAGCTGGGCTGCGACGAGGACGAGGGCCGGTTCAACGAGACCTTGAAGCGGATCGCGCCGAAGAAGGACGAGAGCCCGCGACAGGACTGACCGGGCTTCCGCCGTCCCGTTACTGGCGCTTGGCTCCGAACGCGCCGACGATGTTCGACTGCTCGAACACCCCGGCGGCTTCCGCCTGTCCCGGCCCGTAGAACCCGCCCTGAATGCGGTTGCCCGTGATCCCGGCCCGGTAGGTGCCGCCGGACGAAACCGGGACGCCCGTGAAGGATACCGTGGCCGTCGAGTGCGCCGCGTTACGGTCGACGTTCCTGATGCCGGTAAACGAAGCGTCGAGCGACCTTCCGGTGAGGCGGTAGGTGAGCACCGCATCGCCAAGCAGCCAGTCGCCGAGGTTCGCTCCGGTTGCCGGTGTCCCGACCATGAGTCCGCGCCAAGTCGCGCTTCCCGTCGGTGCCGCGCCGGTGAGATCGCCGCCCGCCAGACCGTATCGGGCTACAAACCTGATGCCTTCGACCGTCCCTTCTACGCCTTGAACCGCAAACCCGCTGTGGCTCATCCAGGCGCCGAAACTCCAGAATTCGCCCAGCAGGCTCTGCGCTAGGAGCGTGATGCCGTGCTTCGATCCGACCGCCTCGACCGGAGCGTTCACATCCTCCAAATCGGAGATGGTCAGCGTGTCCGAATACCCCGATGTCGGTTCCGTTACCGTGCATCGGGTGCCGGAGCACGACGACCGCAGTGAGAGCATGGGGACCCTGGAATCGTCGGTCTCGACATACGTGGTGGAAATGATCAGCGAGTCGGTGCGCGCGATGATCCCCGGCGACCGGGCGCGCTGTGCCGCTGGTGTCTCGGCAGGCGCGGCGAGCCCGGTTTGCTGTCTCACGTCGTCGGAGGATGTGCGTGGGCCCGTTCCACCGCCGCCGCCACCTCCGCCACAGGCGGTTAGAATCAATAGAGCGACCATCGCGGCCGAAGTTGCCGCATGTTTCCTGACTGTCATGAATTGCTCCCATAAGACGCGACCCAGCGGGCGCCGGGCCGGTCGCCAAACAATCCACGAGCTATGGTGGGTTCCCGCTTATTCCCTTGACGGTCTTGTATTCGCGGGCAGCCCGACATGGGCTGCTCGTGGATTTGGCGACGGGAAAAGCGTGCTGAACTATGGAAGGTTTGTCAATTGACACATCGCTTGCCGAAAAGGGGGCCGAACCGAGGCGGCCCCCTCCGGCATCGGGCGGTTCCCGCACGACGGGTCGGCGAACGCCCCGAAAGCGGCGTCCCTGGAATCGAGGCGCGTCAGTTGCTCCAGCGGGAAGCGGCGGTCCCTTCGCCCTGGCCCGGCTCCGAAACCGGCGGCGCTTCCGAAGAGGCCGTTTCGGCGGAGGCCGCGCCGGCGGCGCTCGACCCCGCGAGGGTCCATCGACCGTCATTGAGCTCGTATTTGCCCTGTCTCCGGCCGTTTCTCAATTCGGTCCGGATCGAGGGCAGCTTGATCAGACGCTCCATGTCGGTGGCGGCGCGGGCCAGGATTTCCGGCGGGGTCAGGCCGGGCTGTTCGCGCAGGGCCTGTTCCACGAAGCGGGGCACCGAGCCCTTGGGGGCGCGCTTGCGTCCGCTCGCGCGGCGCTTGGGCGCCGCCGCCGTCTTCGCCCGGCGGCCGCGGGTCGCTCTCGCGCGCGTCGCCGGTTCGCCTCCCGTGCCCAGAAGGTTCAGTATTTCCTTTCTCGCGTCCGCCTGGCCCCGCGCATAGGCCTCGTTTTCGATTTCGGCGATGAGCGCCGCGAGTTTTTCCGCACCGGTCCCTGAAGCGTTCGGCATGTTTCGGCTCCGCAATTGGCAAGAGGTCAGATATTTTGTGGCTGTCGTTATCGTACGAAATATATTCGGCGGGGCACCGGTTGCAACCGAAATCTGTATTTTCGCGCACGGCGTTTCTACGAACGAAGGGATAAAGACGCGTTAAAGGCACATAAATGTCCCATCGCCGGTCGAACGGACGGGTATTCGACGGGGCTTATAGAGATAACGCGACAGGGGAGGTCGACAGGCGTTCCGGGAAGCGCCGGGGCGTATCCGGTTCGACCGGGACCGTTCCTCTCCCGTCATGGTCGGCGCAGGCCGACCATCCACGAGTTTTTAAGGCGCGGGATACAAAAACAAAACGTGGATGGTCGGCCTGCGCCGACCATGACAGAGGGGGGGCGGGACGGAGCGGCGTCGGGGTCCGGGAGGCGGTTTCGAGGTGGAATCGGAAGAGAGAAAAAATCCCATGAAATCCTAGACTTATCGATTTGTTTACCTTGAACAAGCATTTTTTTCTTGACTCGGGACGCGTTTTGGGGTAAATTTGGGAGAGTCGAGAAGTGGGGGCGCCGGAGGGTTCGGCGCCCCTTTCCGTTGCCGGGCGCACGGTCGGCATTTCCGAACGGGTCTATGCCGACGGAAATGTCGACCGGCCGGTCGAGTCGGCAAAGGTCGACATTCCCGCTCGGCACTTGCGGGGCGCGAATGTCTACCCGATGCCTAGGTCAACTGGCGAAAAACGCTATTGTGTGCCGCGTGACATCGATCTCCGATCGACATCTGTCGCGCAGGCGGGTTAACGAATTGACGACCCGATTCCGTTTTGGTTTCATGCGCGGAAGAAAAAGGGAGGTAAACGCCGATGAAGTATCGTAAAGACAAACGTCAGGCCGATCTTTTCGAACTCTATGCCCAGGATCCCGACCGGGCGGATCGGATCGTGTTCGGCCGCGAACCCCACAGGGACCGCCGGGGCTTTCTGAAAGGGGCCGGCCTCGCCGCCATGGGAACGGCGCTGGGCGCGGCGATCCCCTTCCATCGAAACATGCCGTCCGGCTTCATCCCGGAGGCGCTGGCCGCCAATCCGGTGAAAATCGCCGGCAAGGAAGGCCTCACCGTTCTCAACGACCGGCCGGTAAACGCGGAAACGCCGGCCCACCTGCTCGACGACGAAGTGACGCCCACGTCCAGGCATTTTATCCGGAACAACGGCATCGTTCCCGAGGCGATGGATGCGGCGACGTGGACGTTGCGCATCGACGGTCTCGTGAACAGACCCATGACCCTCGGCATCGAAGAGCTGAAAAAGAAATTCGACGTCGTTACGCAGCGCCTCGCCATCGAATGCGGCGGCAACGGGCGCGCGTTTTTCGACCCGCCGGCGCGCGGCAACCAGTGGACGGTGGGCGCGGTCGCCTGCGCCGAGTGGACGGGCGTTCGCCTCGCCGACGTTCTGAAGGCGGCCGGCATCAAGGACAGCGTGATCTACACCGCCCATGTCGGCGCGGATACGCACTTGTCGGGCAAGGAGGGCAAGCTCGCGATTTCGCGCGGGGTGCCGATCGAAAAGGCGATGAATCCCAGCAACCTCATCGCTTTCGGCATGAACGGGGGGGCGTTGCATCCGATGAACGGCGCGCCTTTGCGGCTGGTTGTCCCGGGCTGGCCGGGCTCGTGTTCGCAAAAGTGGCTCAACCGAATCTGGCTGCGCGACGTGGTGCATGACGGACCCAAGATGACGGGGAGCGCCTATCGGGTTCCCGACTATCCGGTTTCGCCCGGCGAAAAGGTGCCGAAGAGCGCGATGAAAATCATCCACTCCATGCCGGTGAAGTCGCTGATCACGACGCCGAAGACCGGGCTTTCCATTTCCGGCCGGGATCTTTCCGTCGCGGGACATGCCTGGGCGGGGGACAACACGGTGGACCGCGTCGATGTTTCCATCGACTTCGGCGCCAGCTGGGAGCGGGCCCAGCTCGCGCGCCCGGCCAACCCCTATGCCTGGCAGCGCTGGGCCGCGAAACTGCAATTCCCGCAAAAGGGTTATTACGAGGTCTGGGCGCGCGCGACCGACGACGAAGGAACGAGCCAGCCTTTCGCCATCGCGTGGAACCCGAAGGGCTATCTCAACAACTCGATGCACCGGATCTCCGTGCGCGTGAGCTGATGACTTCGCCGCGGCGGGCATGGCTCGCGGCCGTGGCCGCCGCGGTTTGCCTGTCGGGCACCGTTTCGGCGGACGACGACTACGAGGGCCTTCCTCCCGGGGAGGGGCGCGACGAGGTCCTCGGGCTCTGCGGCGCCTGCCATTCCATGAAGCTGGTCGCCCAGCAGGGTCTCTCCCGGTCGACCTGGGAGGAGGTGCTCGTTTTGATGGTCGAGGAACATGAAATGGCGGAGCTCGAACCGGAAGACGAACGACTGGTGCTGGATTACCTCGCGAAGTTTTACGGCCCCGACCGGTTGGCGCGGCGCATGGCGAAGTAAGGCCCGCGGCGGGAAGCCCTTTCCCCGCCCGTCCGCTTGACCGTCGCGGCGGCGGCCCGCATGGTCTGACCGGCGCGACGGCACGGGGTGCCCGGAAGTTGGCGATGGCAGGACGGCGGTGAGCGGCGAAAAGTCCTATGTGATCGCGACCGATGTCGGCGGCACCTGCACCGACACCGTGGTTTTCGCGGCGGGCGAGCCGATCCATATCGGCAAGGCGCTTTCGACGCCGCCCGATTTCGCGACCGGGGTGATCGACTCGATCCGGTCCGCGGCCGACGCGATGGGCGTCCCGCTCGGCGACCTGCTCAGGCGCACGAGCCTGTTCACCCACGGCTCGACGGTGGTCGACAACGCGCTGCTGACGCGGGGCGGGGCGAGGACCGGGCTGATCGCCACCGAAGGCTTCGAGGATACCCTCCTGGTTACCCGCGGCGCCTACGGGCGCTGGGCCGGGCTCGCCGAGGAGGGGCTCAAGCACCCGGTCAAGACCGACCGCGCGCCGCCCCTGGTGCCGGCGGACCGGATCCGCGGCGTTCCCGAACGCATCGACTACAAGGGCGCGGTGATCCGCGAGCTCGACGAGGGCTCCGCCGAGGCGGCGATCCGCTATCTGGTCGAGGCGGCCGGCGTCGAGGCGCTTGCGATCTGCCTGCTCTGGTCGCCCTACAACCCCGTGCACGAGCGGCGGATCCGGGAGATCGCGGCGGCGGCCGCGCCGGACGCCTATGTCACGATTTCGAGCGACATCGCGCCGGTCCCCGGGGAGTACGAACGCACCTCCACGACGGTGATCAACGCCTATGCCGGGCGGATCGCGCACGATTACATCGTCGAGCTCCAGGCGCTGCTGGCGGAGGAGGGCTATGGCGGGCCGCTCCTGGTCATGCAGGGCTATGGCGGGCTGCTGCCGGCGGAGGAGGCTTCGAGCCGCGCCGTCGGCATGATCGAGTGCGGCCCCGCCGCCGGCGTGATCGGGGCCCGGTATCTCGGCGCCACGATGGGCGATCCCGACGTGATCGCGGCCGACATGGGCGGGACGACCTTCAAGGTCGGGGTGATCCAGGGCGGCGCGCTCGAGTTCGCGCGCGAGCCGCTGGTCGACCGCTACCACTATGTCGCTCCCAAGATCGAGGTCGTCTCGATCGGCGCCGGCGGGGGGTCCATCGTCTCGCTCGAGCCCCGCACCGGCGTTCCCCGCGTCGGTCCCAAGAGCGCGGGCGCGCGGCCCGGTCCGGTCTGCTACGGGCTCGGCGGCACCGAGCCCACACTGACCGATGTCATGACGCTGATCGGCTATATGGACCCGTCCACCTTCCTCGGGGGCTCGATCCCGCTGGACATCGAGGCGGCGCGCAGGGCGTTCGAGAGCGCGATCGCCCGGCCGATGGGGATGGACGTCAACGAGGCGGCTTTCGGGATATACCGCGTCGCCGCGGCCCAGATCGCCGACCTGATCCACGAGATCACGGTCGAGCGCGGCCTCGACCCGCGCGACTTCGTGCTGCACGCCTTCGGCGGGTCCTGCCCCCTGCTCGCCGGCGTGTTCGGCCAGGAGCTCAACGTGAAGCGGATCGTGGTTCCCTACACCGCCTCGGTGAACTGCGCCTTCGGCCTGGTTTCCGCCGACGTGGTGCACGAATACGCCCACACGGCGACGCGCCCGGTGCCGGTGCCGGCGGAAGAGATCAACGCGATCTACGCGCCCATGGTCGAGCGCGCCCGCGCGCAGCTCGCCGACGAGGGCTTCGCGGACGGCGACGTTTCTCTCGAATGGTCCGCCGACCTCCGCTATCGCCGCCAGGTGCACGAGGTCACCACGCCGGTCCGCGCTTCCACCCCGCTCGACGAGGCCGGGCTGGAGGCGCTGGTGGGCGACTTCGAGGCGCTCTACGAACGCAAGTACGGCAAGGGCTCGGCCTATCGCGGCGCCGGCATCGAGATGACGATGTTCCGGCTGTCGGCGCGCGGCCGCATGACGCGCCCGGAGATCCCGGCGGAGCCGCTCGTCGGCGAGGACGCCTCGGCCGCCCATCGCGGCAAGCGGGACGTCTTCGTCGAGGCCGAGGGCGGGCTCGCGCCGGCGGACATCTACGATTTCGCCGCGCTCGTCCCCGGCAATTCGCTCGCCGGCCCGGCGGTCGTCCAAACCCCAATCACCACCATCGTCGTCCAGGCCGCGCAGACCGCGCGGATGGATTCCTGGCGCAATATCGTCATCGCGTTCGACTGAGGAGCCCCGCGATGGATCCCATCACCTTTTCCATCATCCGCCACCGCCTGTTCCGCATCGTCGACGAGGCGGTGATCACGCTCAAGCACGTCTCCGGCTCCGCGATCACCAACGAGGGCCACGACCTGATGGTCTCGCTCTATCGCGCGGACGGCTCGCTGCTGATGGGAGGCGTCGGCTTCCTGCACCATCTCACCAGCGCGGCCGAGGCCTGCAAGGCGACGATCCGGCGGTTCGGAGACGACATCAACGAGGGCGACGTCTTCCTGCTCAACGATCCCTACACCGCCGCCCTTCATACCTCCGACATCTATCTCGTCGCGCCGATCCACCATGACGGCGAGCTGGTCGCCTGGAGCGCCTGCTTCGTCCACGTCTACGACATCGGCGCGACCAATCCGGGCGGGTTCTGCCCCGACGCGCCCGACATCTTCACCGAGGGGTTCTCCTCGCCCGGCATCCGGCTGGTCAGCGGCGGCACGGTGAACCATGACGTGATGGACACCATGCTGAACATGGTGCGCTCGCCCGAGATGGTCGCCCTCGATATGTCCTCGATGATCGCCTGCAACAACGTCGCGCGCGAGCGCATGCTGGCGCTGATCGAAAAATACGGCCACGACACCGTCGACGAGGCCTGCCGCACGCTGATCGAGCAATCCGAGGAGCTGCTGCGCGAGCGGCTGCGCGAGCTGCCCGACGGGTCCTGGCAGTCGCGCCAGTACATCGACGTCAAGGGCGAGGTGTTCAAGGTCAACCTCACCATGACCAAGCGGGACGACCGGCTGGTGTTCGATTTCTCGGGATCGAGCCCGCAGGCGCCGTACGCGATCAACTGCACGAAATGGGCCTCGCTCGGCGGTCTGTTCGCGCCGCTGTTCCCGCTGCTCTGCTTCGACATCACCTGGAACGAGGGCGTGGTCAGGCCGATCGAGATGATCGCGCCCGAGGGCTCGATCGTGAACTGCACGCGGCCCGCGCCGGTCTCGGTCGCCACCGTGGGCGCGATCCAGTCGGTCAACAACGCGGCCTGCGCGGCGATCGGGAAGATGCTGGACGCGAGCGAGAAATACGCCAGCGAGGCGACCGCGGTCTGGCACGCCAACCACTTCGCCGTCTTCATGTTCGGCCGCAACCAGCACGGCGGCGAGGCCATCGGCATCCTGACCGAGACCTTCGCGGGCTCGGGCGGGGCGCGCAACTTCGCCGACGGCATCGACGTCGGCGGCGAGATCCCCAACCCGATCTCGCGCATGGCCAATGTCGAGACGCTGGAGACCATATTCCCGCTGCGCTACCTGTTCCGCCGCCGGATGACGGATTCCGGCGGGCCGGGGCGCTATCGCGGCGGCGCGGGCATGGAGATCGGCCTCACCCCGCACGACGCGCCCGACGGCGGGCTCCACTACGTGGTCTCCGGCAAGGGCGCCGACTTCCCGATGAGCGAGGGACTCGCCGGCGGCTATCCCGGGGCGCCGAATTCCTACATCTGGGTGAAGAACAACGAGGCGGAGCCCGACCCGCGCAACGCCGATGCCGGGTTCGGCCAGGCGGTCGACGATTTGCCGGGCGACCAGGAGCGGATTTCCTGGGGCGTGTTCCCGCTGATGGGCGAGGACGTGCTCTATGTGCGCTGGAACGGCGGCGGCGGCTACGGCGACCCGCTGGACCGCGAGCCCGGGACGGTGCTGGAGGATTGCCGCACCGGCGCGGTATCGCGCGAGACGGCGGAGAACGTCTACGGCGTCGTCATGGACGAGAGCCTGTCCTCGTTCGATGCTTCCGCCACGGAAGCCCGTCGCAAGGCGCTCGCCGCCGCGCGGATACCGGCCGAGGCCGCCGAATGAGCCGGCGCCTCTCCACCACGCTGGAGATCGAGGACGGCGAGATCCGCTGCCGCAAATGCGGTTACGCGCTGGGCCCCAGCGGCGCGCCGTGGAAACCGAACGCCGCGATGACCGAGATTCCGATGCGCGGCGCCGCCGGCGTGCCCTATAGCGGCGGCGAGCGGGTGGTGCTGCGCCGCTTCGCCTGCCCCGCCTGCGGCGCGCTGCTGGACAGCGAGACCGCGCTCCCCGAAGACCCCTTCCTCGACGACGTGCTGTTCGATTGAGGTGGGGGCTCGCACCCTGCTAATGTTTCACGTGAAACAAAGGTCAGCATGGTTGACCTTTGTTTCACGTGAAACATTGGTCGGATATGAGACTATTTTTCGCGTCCCCGGGGGACACGACGTCGCGCCGGCCGGGCGCCGCGCGGCGCGGATGCGACCGCGAATCTCCCCGCCGCGCCAGCGCGTTGGCGGCGATTGCTGCCGGATCGGTTCGGAAAACCGCCGCCGCCGCCCCGGCGGCGGCGCCGGGTCGCCGCACTGTCAACTGTGGTTAACACCGGCCGGCGCGCGATGCGCTGCCCCCCTTGTCGTCATGCCCGGACTTGTTCCGGGCATCCACGTCTTGCGGCATCGTGGTGCGAGCCGGGAGAGGGCGAGGCGGCGGAGGGACGTGGATGCCCGGAACAAGTCCGGGCATGACGGTGGGGGAAAGCGACGGGGTCCGGCCTGTCAGGCGCCGCTCCCGCCCGCCTGTCCCCTACCACCGCTCCGTCCAGGGCCGGACTTCGGTCTCGAAGGTCCAGGCGTCGCGGGGCTGGGCGTGGACGGACCAGAAGGTTTCGGCGATGGCGGCGGGCTGGAGCATCGCGTCGTCCCCGAGCGCGGCGACCTCGTCCCCGAAACGCTCCCTGACCGCCTCGGAGTCGATCCGCCCGTCGACGACGATGTGGGCGACGTGGATTCCCTTCGGCCCGAGCTCGCGCGACATGGCCTGGGCCAGCGCCCGGAGCGCGAACTTGGCGCCCGCGAACGCGGCGAAGCCGGCGCCGCCCCGGAGGCTCGCGGTCGCCCCGGTGAAGACGATCGTGCCCGACCTGCGCCCCGCCATGCGCTTCGCCGCCTCGCGGCCGACGAGGAACCCCGCGAAGGCCGCGGTGTCCCAGACCTGGCGGTAGATGCGCGCCGTCATCTCCGCGATCGGCGCGTTGTGCCAGGCGCCCGCGTTGAAGACGGCGACCTCGACCGGGCCGATCTCGGCCTCGATGCGGTCGAACATCGCGATCACCGCGTCCTCGTCGCGCGCGTCGCAGGCGACCGGCGTCGCGGTACCGCCGCCGGCCCGGATACGCTCGGCGAGCGCTTCGAGCGGCGCGGTCTTGCGCCGGCACGGCACCGCATGGAACCCGCCTTGGGCGAAGCGCTCGGCGATCGCGCCGCCCAGCGCATCGCCCGCGCCCACCACCAGCGCGACCCCCGCCATCAGAACGGCACCGACATGAAACCGTGCGTGCCGTCGCAGTCGACGATGTCGACCCGCTTCCGGGCGATCCGGAAGCCGTCCCCGTTCGGGCGCAGAAGGTGGCGCGCCTCGCCGCCGAACACCCGTCGACGGTCGTCGCGGTATTCCAGCATCACGAAGGACGAACGTGTGCGGAGCTCTGTGTCCCCGCCGCCCTCCTGCAGCACCACGTTGCCGATCACGTGGCGGGTCCGCACCGGCGGGATCTGGGCCCAGAAGGCGTTGTGGCGGAGCTGGCGGATGCGGACGTCCATCAGCTCCCGGTTCTCGTAGAAGATGGAAAGCCGGTCGACCGGATTGTCCTGACCGGGCTCCGCCGGCACCCAGTAGATCCCGTCCTCGGTGAAGAGGTCGCGCCAGTCCTCGAAGCGCCGCTCGTCGATCAGCCGCGCCTCGTGGAACAGGAACTCCTCGACCCGGCGGAGCTGCAGCAGCGCCTCGATGCCGCCCGCGGACGAGACCGTCCCGCTCACGCGGCCGCCATGTAGCGGCGCCAGGCGCCGAGCATGGTGCGCATCGGAAGCTCGCTCGTCGCCCGGTCGCGAATGCCCCGATTGCCGAACGGTTCCTCCCGTCCCGACCGCCGCGAGAGATCGATCCATTCGACCCCCTCGCTGCCCAGGCCCGTCTGAAGCTGCTCGAACACCGCGAGGTCGTCGGCCAGCACCGGCGAGGCCGGCGAATTGGCGGTCGAGACGAACTTGACGGCGGTGTGGAACATCTCCTCCGGCGCGCCCTTGAGGCGGAACACGTAGGAATGGATGTCCGTGCGGTCGACCGAGACGGGCCGGATCACGCGAAGCTGCTGGAACCGGGTGTTGAAGGAGAGGTTGGGGTAGATCAGGTTGTTGAACGTCTCCCGCGCGAAGATCCGGTTCATCCGTTCTTCGCCGTAGGCGGCGGCCATGCGGGCCTTGTATTCCTGGAAAACCGGGTCCTTGCGGTCGGGGTCGATAACGCCGCCGCGATAAAACCCGTCCATGAAGACATGACCGCCGTCATAGCCGTGGATGCCGATGGAGTCCCACTCGTTCAGGGTGAACCCGTTAGCGTTGAACATCTGGATCGCCTGGTCGGCGGTCTCCGCTGAGCCAGCCTCCGCGATGAAGCCCTGCGCCGATTCCACCGAGGATCGGTGCACGAAGCCCGGATGCACCGCGTCCACCGAGTTCTCCATGTGGAGCTTCCAGTTCCCCTCGAAGGTCTGGCGCAGCGGCGCGCCGACCATCTCGACCTCGCCCTCCGGCGCGCGGTCGCAGAAATTGTCGAGCGTGTCGGAGATTTCCCCCAGATACTCGGCCAGCGTCGGCCCCTCGGCGGCGAGCGAGGCGAAAACGAAACCCCGGTACGAGTCCACCCGCGCCACTGCGGCCATCGAATAGCGTGCGTCGTCGGTGTCGAACCCGCCGTCGTATCCGCCCGGCTGGGGCACGCCGAGCAGCTTTCCCGCGGTGTCGAAGGCCCAGCCGTGATAGGGGCAGACCAGCCGCCGCCCGCCGCCTTTAGCCGGGACGCAGACCGTCATCCCGCGATGCGGGCAGCGGTTGTGGAACACGCGGATTTCGCCGTCCTCGCCGCGGATCATCACCACGTCGCGAAGTCCGATATTCGCGCGTATCCAGTCGCCCGGTTCGCGGACCTGGCTGTCATGGCCGACGAGCACCCAGACCCGTCCGAATATCCGCTCCATCTCCAAGGCGAAGAGCTCGGGGTCGGTGTAGACGCGGCGGTGCACCCGGCCGGTCTCGACCAGGCTCTCGATCTCGGATCGTTCGGGTGCGGTCATCGCGCGCTCCGGAACTTTTGCAGACAGTACCGACCGGCCGCGCACGCTGTCAAAACCGGATGGTGTCCCGTTTCCGAAGTTCATTCGCATGCGGTCGGCCCGATGCGTGGTTTCCCCGGTCGAGCCATTCCCATACGCCGTCATGCCCGGAACAAGTCCGGGCATGACGCGGTGGGCGCACCGTCCAGATGGATAGAAACTTCTGAACCGGCGCACTAACCCGTGCGCAGGGAGCCCGTCCGGCGCACCGCCACGACCTCGTAACCGATCAGCGCCGCGGCGAGCGCGAGCCCGCCGATATCGGACCAGCCGGCGCCGGCGAAGGCGCCGGCCGGCAGAAGCAGCGCAAGCCCCGCCAGGCCGAAGCCGACCCGCCGGGCCGGGTCGAGCGGGCGCGCGAAATAGCCGATCACCCCGACCGAGACCAGCCACACGCCGCCCACCGCGGCGGCTGCCGCATGGACGACGGCGAGCGCGCTGCCCTGCATCATGAGCTCCGGCGAGAGCACGAACAGGAACGGCACCACGTAGGCGGACCAGCCGAACATCACCGCCGCCGTCGCGGTCTTGATCGGGTCCGAATCCGCGACCGTGGCGGCGGCGAAGGCGGCGATCGCCACCGGCGGGGTGATCATCGACAGCATGCCGAAATAGAGCGCGAACAAATGCGCGGCCATCGGCCGGATCCCGACCTCCACCATCGACGGCGCGACCAGCGTCGCCAGCAGCAGGTAGACGCCGAGCGTCGGCATTCCCATGCCGAGGACGATCGAGATCAGCGCCGCCAGGAACAGGATCAGGATCAGGTTGCCGCCCGCGAACTGGATGATCGCCTGGGTCAGGGCGAAGCCCAGCCCGGTGATGTTGAGCACGCCGATGATGATGCCCGCCATGGCGCCGATCATGACGATCTGCACCACGATCGAGCCGGTCCGGCCGAGCGCCGCGACGGCGGCGCGCCAGCTCATCCGCTCGCCCTGGTAGCCGAGCAGGAGGCCGATCGGGATCAGGCTGCCCGCCGCCCACAGCGCCGAGGCGTGCGGGCGCAGGTTGAAGTGGAACAGGCAGAGGATCACCACCGCGAAGGGGACGATGTAGGGCCAGCCCGCGCGCAGGACCTTCAGCCGCGACGGGATCAGGTCCGCGTCGACCCGGGTGATGCCGCCGCGCGCGGCGAACAGGTCGGCCTGGATGAACAGCGCGACGTAGTAGAGGATCGCCGGGATCAGCGCCGCCAGCACCACGTCGCGGTAGCCGATCTGCAGGAACTCGGCCATCACGAAGGCGGCCGCCCCCATCATCGGCGGCATCAGCTGGCCGCCGGTCGAGGCCACCGCCTCGATCGCGCCCGCGGCATGCGCCGGATAGCCGCCCTTGCGCATCAGCGGGATGGTGATCACCCCGGTCGAGACGACGTTGGAGACCGCCGAACCCGAGATCGAGCCGAACAGCGACGACGCGGTCACCGCGATCTTGGCCGAGCCGCCGCGGTAGCGGCCCATCAGCGCGGTCGAGATGTCGGTGAAGAAGCGCGACCCGCCGGAGGTGTCGAGCAGCACGCCGAAATAGATGAAGGCGATGACGATGGTCGTGGACACGGTGAGCGGGATGCCGAGCAGCCCGTTCGAATCGAGGCCGAGATAGATGAACATGCGGTCGACATCGACGGAGCGGCCCTGGAAGGCGCCGGGGACGAGATGGCCGACCAGCCCGAAGGCGATGAAGAAGATCATGAACCAGAACAGGACCCGGCCGGCGGTCCGCCTCAGCCCCTCCGCCACCAGGACGACGATCGCGACGCTGGTGGCGATCGCGTCCGTGGGGCGGAAATGGAGGTTCTCGAAGATCCGTTCGTAGTCCCAGGCGACCCAGGCGCAGACGACGAGCCCCGCGACCGCGGCGAGCCCGTCATACCAGGGCACCCGCAAACGCTCGGTCTTGGTCCGCGCCGGCTTGACGACGAACAGGGTCGCGATGCCGATGCCGAGCAGCATCACGAGCCTTTGCTCGTTGTAGAGGACCAGCCCGACCATGCGGTAGAGGTCGGCGGCCTCGGCGAGCGCGCCCGCGGTCAGCAGCCCGCCGAGCCACGCGCCGAGGACGCGGACGGTCCAGCTCGCCCGCGCCTCGCCCTCGCCCCGTTCGGCCTCCGCCATGTCCGCCGGAGCCCGATACGCCGGTTACATCAACCCGGCTTCCTTGAAGAACTTCTGCGCGCCCGGATGGTACGGGATGCCGAGATCGAGGTTGATCCTGGCCGGATCGAACCCGCCGAAGGATTTGTGGGCGGTGACCAGCTTCTTCTTGTTGGCGTGCAGCGCCTTGACCACCTTGTAGACGGTCTCATCCGGGGTGTTGGTGCTGGCGTTGACGATGAAGGGCGCGATCAGCGTGTTGGTCGGACCCTTGACGCCGGGATATTCC
Source organism: Defluviicoccus sp. (assembly GCA_028820505.1). Taxonomy (GTDB): domain Bacteria; phylum Pseudomonadota; class Alphaproteobacteria; order MPNO01; family MPNO01; genus MPNO01. The sequence continues at coordinate 1,800 of JAPPIT010000026.1, read as the reverse complement.
GACGAGGGCTGGATCGTCGCCAGCACCGCGCCCGGGGCGATCTGGCGCAGGATCGCCTGGGTCTTGTCGTTCATCTCCGCCGAGAGCACGCGAATCCCGCCGACCGCGGCATGCGCCTGGCGGGTCTTGCCCGAGGACAGCGAGAAGTTGGCCGCGTCGACCTTGCCCTCCATGAAGTCCTGGACGCCGCGCACGCCGTTGGGCACCGGCACGCCCTTGACGTCCTTTTCGGTGACCCCGGCGGTCGCCATTAGCGCGCGGGCGAACAGGCCGGCGATCTTCTGCTTGGTGTAGCGCGAGGGGACGCGCTTGCCCCTGAGGTCGCCAAGCGTCTTGATCGGCGAATCGTCGCGCACGTACCAGCCGACCACCAGCGGGAACAGCGACGCGACGACCCGGACGTTCTCCTGCTTGCGGCCCTTGAACATGGCGCCGCCGGATTTCGCGAAGGCGGTGACCACGCTGACCGAGATGGTGAAGTCGAGCTCGCCGTCGTTGAGCAGCGGGAGCGTGACCACGGGGCCGCCCTGCGGCACCACGCGCATCTTCACCCCCGCGTCCTCGATCGCCACCTTGGCGACGCCGGCGCCGGTCGCATAGGCGAGCGAGCCCTGCGGGTTGGTGCCGATGCTGACGGTCTGCGCCGAGGCGCCCGCCGCGGCGAGCGCGGTGGCGGCGACAGCGGTCGTTGCGAGGAATTTCATTTCGTCGTCTCCCTTTCAGGACTCTCGAAGCGCGTGTGCGCTACAGGTTCACTCTCATCAGATCATAGGCGGTCATCAGCGGACCGGAATAGTGCTTGCGGATGTCGCGCACCACCTCGTCCATCAGGTGGGGTCCCATGAGGTCGACCGGGTAGTGGTTGGTGGACGCGGTGCGGATCACCGTGTTGGTCGAGTCGAAATGCCCGAAATGGGTCGCGACCAGCAGCTTGACGCCCGCGTCGCGCGCGATCCTGCCGAGATCCTCCGGCGGGGTGTGGGCGAAGGTTCCGACTCCGGCTCGGGTGCGGAAATCGATGAAGACCTGCGGGAAGGTGCATTCGTGGATCAGAACGTCGGCGTCGCGGGCAAGGCGCACGACGGCGTCGCACGGCGCGGTGTCGCCCGAGAACGCGACCGCCTTGCCCTCGGCCTCGAAGCGGATGCCGAAGCACTCGCTGATCTCGCGCGGGATGTGCTCGACCCAGTCGCAGAGGATCCTGACGTCGTCGTCCTCGTAGGCGACGCCGGGCTGGACCTCGCGCACGTCGGGCCGCATGGCGGCAAGGTTCTGCTGCCTGAGCGGGTAGGCGCTGCGGGCCCGGAAATCGGCGTCGAAGGCGCCGCCCTCGAACAGCATCTTGCAGAAATGCCCGGTCCCTTTGGGGCCGAGGACGATCGGCGAGTCGGGCCGGTCCCACATCCACCCCGCGATCGCGAACAGCGGGAAGTCGCAGATATGGTCGTGGTGGAGATGGGTCAGGAAGACCGCCCTCACCTCGGCCGGGTTGGCGTTGGCGGCGACCATGTTGCGCACCGTGCCGTTGCCGCAGTCGAACATGTAGCGCGCGCCGTTATCGAGCGTGACGAGGATGCCCGATTGCGCGCGGTCGGGATCGGGGAACGGGGCTCCGGTGCCCAGCATGGTGACGTACATCGGGATCCTCCTCGGAACCGTCGGAAGGAACCAGCCTGAGAGGCGGGGGGGGGGGGGGGGGGGGGGGGGGGGGGGGGGGGGGGCGCGCGCGGGGCGGCCGGGGCGCGCCCCCCCCCCCCCCCCCCCCCCCCCCCCCCCCCCCCCCCCGGGTGCAGGCTGGAA
>JAPPIT010000062.1 GCA_028820505.1 Defluviicoccus sp. | reverse complement strand
CCGCACCGCGATGCCGCAAGACGTGGATGCCCGGAACAAGTCCGGGCATGACGACCGGGGGCGGCGGCGTTCCCATCGAAGGGCGGCCGTCAGACCGCGAGCGGCACCAGCGTCAGACCGCGGTGGGTGTTGTCCGTGGTGCCGGTCTCGGGGAAGAAGCGGTTCTGGCTGTAGCCGCCGGGGCGGTCGCTGCGCACGGTGATCGCGACCGAGCGATCGGACGCGCCCCATTCCGAATGGGGAACCCAGGGGCCGATCGTGTCGACATGCCCGGTGGGCGCGTCGTGCCGGTCGATCAGCTCGAGCGTCGCCTTGCCGGGCGTTTTGCCTTCGTCGATGCGCTCGTAGACGTGGGTGATCTCGGCGCCGTCGAGCACGCCGTAGACGGTCCAGGTATGGGCGTGGTCGTGGATGAAGGCGCGGTGGCCTGGCTCGCGCACCAGGGCGCCGACGAAGAACCCGTGATCGGCGTCGTGATGAAGGACGTATTCGCGCCCCTTCTTCGCGGTCCAGCCGCGCGAGGCCTCGCGCATGTCCTCGTCGGCCACCAAAACCGCGAGCAGGTCCTTAACGCCCGACCAGTGCTCGTCCTCCGGCAGGCCCTTCTCGAAATGGGCGCGGAGGTCGTCGATGAAGCGCGCGAACGCGGGGACCGAATAGCCGGGCATGGGGTTGTTCCTCGGGCGGCGTGGGTTCGGCCGCAACGCTACAATGAGGACGCCGACGGGGGAAGAATGAGCCGCCCATGAAACTCGACATCTTCAACCACATCCTGCCGCCCGCCTATTTCGAACGGCTGAAAGAGATCATCCCGGACAAGCGCATGCTGGGGCGCTACCCGCTGCTGCCGACGCTGACGGATGTCGAGGCCCGGTTCCGCATGATGGATGGGTTCGAGGGCTACGCGCAGGTGCTGTCGCTGGCCAACCCGCCGCTCGAAGCGCTCGGCACGCCGGCCGAGAGCGCGGACCTCGCGCGGCTCGCCAATGACGGGATGGCCGAGCTCTGCACCCGCTATCCCGACCGGTTCCCGGCGTTTACCGCCTCGGTCGCCCTCAACGACCCGGACGGCGCGGTCGAGGAAGCGGAGCGCGCGATAGGCGAGCTCGGCGCGCGCGGCGTGCAAATCTTCACCAACGTGCTCGGCAGGCCGATAAGCGCCGCGCCGTTCCGGCCCCTCTTCGAGTGTCTTGCCGGGCACGATCTGCCGGTCTGGGTGCATCCGATCCGGGGACCCAACCACCCCGACTATATGAGCGAGGAGCTGTCCGAGCACGAGATCTGGTTCACCTTCGGCTGGCCCTACGAGACCAGCGCGTGCATGGCGCGGCTGATCTTTTCCGGGCTGTTCGACGCGCTGCCCGGCCTCAAGATCGTCACCCATCACATGGGCGGCATGATCCCGTTCTTCGCCGAGAAGATCGCCATCGGCTTCGAGCAGTTGTTCGAAGGTGGGGTCGGCGACAACCCGCTCGCCGCTCGCGCGGGGCTGAAGAAACAGCCGATCGACTACTACCGGATGCTCTACGGCGACACGGCGTTGAACGGATCCAAGCCCGCGACGGTCTGCGGCTACGCGTTCTTCGGAGCCGGGCAGAGCCTGTTCGCGACCGACGCGCCGTTCGACCCCGAAGGCGGGGCGCTGTTCATCCGGGGCACCATCGACGCGGTCGACTCGCTCGACATCGACACTGAGGCACGGGAACGAATTTACGAGAAGAACGCCCGGGAATTGCTCAGGCTCGACGCGGACTGATCCCCTACGGCCAGGGCGGGCGGGCGATCCCGAGATTTTCCCTCAGCGTCGTGCCCGCGTATTCGGTGCGGTAGAGCCCGCGCCGCTGGAGCTCGGGCACCACCAGCTCGATGAAGTCCTCCAGGCTGGACGGAAAGACCGGCGGCATGATGTTGAAGCCGTCGCAGCCGCGTTCGCGCACCCATTCCTCCATCGTGTCGGCAACGGTTTCCGGCGTGCCGACGATCTCGTAATGGCCGCGCGCGCCGGCGATCCGGCGGTAGAGGTCGCGGATCGTGAGGTTTTCCCTGCGCCCGATCTCGGCGAAGAGCTGCGCCCGCGTGGACACCACCGTGTTGGGCGGCAGCTCCGGCAGCGGCCCGTCGACATCGTAGCCGGTGAGGTCGAAGTCGATCCGCCTGGAGAGAAGCTGCATCCCGGCGAGGGGATCGATCAGGTCCTGCAGGACCTCGTACTTGTCCTCGGCCTCGGCCCGGGTGCGGCCGACGCAGACGGCGAGACCGGGCAGGACCTTGAGCGAATCGGGGTCGCGCCCGACCGCCTCCATACGACCCTTCACGTCAGCGTAGAACTCCTGCGCCCCTTCGAGGGTCTGCTGCGCGCCGAAGATTACCTCCGCGGTCTCGGCCGCAAGCTGGCGCCCGTCGTCGGACGCGCCCGCCTGGACCATCACCGGCTCGCCCTGCGGCGAGGGCGGCACGTTGATCGGTCCGCGCACCTGGAAGTGCTCGCCCCGATGCTCCATTACGTTGAGCTTGTCCTCATCGAAATAGAGGCCGCTTTCCTTGTCGCGGACGAACACGTCCTCGCCCCACGAGTTCCACAGCCCGCGCACGACATGGGCGAACTCGCGGGCGCGGCGGTAGCGGTCCGATTTTTCCATGTGCCGCTCGAATCCGAAGCTGGCGGCCTCCAGCTTGTTGGCCGAGGTGATCAGGTTCCACCCGGCCCGGCCGCCGCTGGTGACGTCGAGCGAGGCGAACCGGCGGGCGAGCAGATAGGGTTGGTCGTAGGTCGTCGTCGACGTGCAGACGAGGCCGATATGGCTTGTGTGCTGCGCGATCGAGCACATCACGGTGAAGGGCTCGATCCAGGTTCCGAAGGAATCGCGGGTCATCGACTTGAGGTCGCCGCGCCAGAACGAGACCGAGTCGGCCATGAAGAACAGATCGAACAGGCCGCGCTCGGCGAGCTTCGCGAGCTCCACGATGTGCGCGATATTGCCGCCCGAATCGGCGACGCCGTCCGGATGCCGCCACGCCGCCATGTGATGCCCGCAGGGCCAGTAGAACATTCCGAGATGCATGTCCGGAACGCTAACCCAGCCACGGGACGGCGGAAAGGCCCGAAGGGTTCCTCCACCTGTCATTTCGACCGAGCGCGGCAAGCGAAGAAATCTCGTGCCCGCCGCCCACCCCGTCATGCCCGGACTTGTTCCGTTGCTGTCCGATTTAGCTTTTCAGCGCGGGTTCCGCGCCCATGAGAGAGGCCGTCTCCGCCCCCCGCCGTCATGCCCGGACTTGTTCCGGGCATCCACACCCCTCCGCCGCCTCGCCGGCGCCCGTTCATACCGCGATGCCGCAAGACGTGGATGCCCGGAACAAGTCCGGGCATGACGTGATGGGGGAGACGGCGGCGCGCCGAAATTCGCGGCCCGAGCCGGCCGATCCATCGGAAACCCTCCGTTACGCAGGCCGTTCGCCCGGTCGGCCGGAATTGAACCGGACAGCAGTGGGACAAGTCCGGGCATGACGGTGGGGGACAGCGGAGCGGTCGGCTCCAGTCGAAACGACGGTGGGGAGACAAGTTGGTGACAGGTCCGCGACCGCCTATCCTGCCGTCGCGACCCCGTTCGAGGAGGCGATCATGGCCGGCGCCACGCCCACGCACCCCTTGACCAACCGCGCCCTGGATCGGGACCTGCGCGGCTACCTCGAAACCAACGCCGATATCCTGACGGTGATCGAAAAGCCGGTCGCCATCGACGACATCGGCGCGCTGTCGGCGCAGTCCGAGGGGCCGATCCTGTTCGAGAACATCGCGGAGTACCCGGATTTCCGGCTGTGCGACATTCTGGTCAAGCACCGCTGGTCGCAGTGCCGCGCGCTCGGCGTGCCGCGGGAAGACTATCTGCCGACGCTGGCGCGGCGCCTGCGCGAGCCGCCGCGCGGCTTCGTCGACGTGCCGACCGGCCCGGTCAAGGAGGTCGTTCGGACCGGAGACGAGGTCGACTGGCTCAAGCTGCCGGTGCCGGTCCATTCGGCGGAGGAGGGCCAGCGCTACATCTCGGCGATGAACATCGTCCGCGATCCGGAAACCGGCTTCTACAACTCGTCCCATGCCGGCACCACGCCGGTGGGCCCGCGCCACGGCCGGATCAGCTTCGCGACCCCCCACACCCACATCGTCATGGACAAGTACCGGGCCATGGGCGCGACCGAGATGCCGATCGCGCTGGTGTTCGGGGTCCACCCGGCATACGAGATCATGGCCAATTTCTCCGGCATGCACATGGACCTCTGGGGCGAGCTGGAGATGGTCGGCACGATCATGGACCGCGACGTGGAGATGGTGCCGTGCGAGACCGTCGACCTCCGCGTGCCCGCCCATGCGGAGATCGTCGTGGAAGGAACGGGGACCTCTCCGGCACGCACGAGGCCGGCGGGGTGAACGCGCCCACCATGTACTTCCTGCCGAGGGAGCAGAAGATCCCGCGCATCGACGTCACCGCGATCACGATGCGCGGGGACCGTCCGATCTACCGCAACCACCAGACCGTGCCGGAGACGGATCACCAGCCGCTGCCGAGGCTCTGCCACGAGGCGGTGCTCTACAACCGGATCGCGGAGATCGGGCTTACCGTCCACGACGTCCGGTTCCCGACCTGGGGCGCGGCGGTCTCCTGCATCCTCCAGGTGAGTTACCCGCGCGAGGGCTTCGTCAACGACGCGCTGATGCAGGCCATGGGGGCACCCTGGCTCAACACCAAGATGGTGGTGGCGATCAGCCCGGATACGGATATCGACAACCCCGGCGCGGTCTATCGTGCGATGGCGACCCGGGTCGATCCCGCGAGAGACATCGTCGTGGTGCCGGGAACGCGGGGCTCGCCCTACGATCCTTCGGCGGCGCCGGTTCCAGGTCACGAACCGTTCCGCCTGGTGGGCAAGATCGGCATCGACGCGACGGCGAAGCCGCATCGTGGCGACGAGGATTTCCAGGAAGCCTTCCCCCTCAACTGGGGCAAGGTGAAGCTCGAAGACTATCTGGGATGAGGAGCGATATGCCGGAAGAAACCGAACCCGTCATCCCCTACGCCGACCGCGCCGGCCTCTCCGGCGAACTCGCGGGCGCGGTGGATGCCTATGAAAAGCGTATGGGCTTCCTGCCCAACGCGCTCCGGCTCTACATGCACCGCCCCGAGCTGCTGGAATGCCTGATCCGGCTCAACGACACGGTGATGCGCGATCCCTCGAGCCGCCTCGACCGCGAGCTCAAGCGGCGGATCGCGGCATTCTGCAGCAGCCTCAACCGGTCGGCCTATTGCGTCGCGCACAACACCAATACGCTCGCATCCGCCGGCGGCGGCGAAAACGAGGGCTGGGGCTACGGCGCAGCGGACATCGACGCCCTGCTCGACCCGGGTTACGAGCCGGACGATCCGGTGGAGGGCGCCTGCTTCGCCTACGCCCGCGCGGCGACGCTCGATCCGGCGGACGTGCCGCGGGCAATCCTGGACCGCCTCGCCGAGACCCTGACCCCGCCCCAGGCGGTCGAGCTCGCATGCGTCGTCGGCTTCTGGAAGATGTACAACGGCATCCACGAAAGCCTCGGCGTGCCCATCGAGGCGGCGCTGCTGGACGGCGAATAGCGCCCTCAGACGAGCGGGTTGGTCGGCTCGACGCCGAGCGCGACCTGGCCGTATACCGGGCCGGCAATGTCCCAGGCGGTGATGTGGTGGGCGGCGACCGCGCGGATGTCGTGGAACATCCGCTTCATCGCGTTGCCGTCGAACAGCCCGCTCGCGCCGGTGACCGCGTAGATCCGGTCGGCGGCGCGCGTCAGCAGCGTCGCGATATACGCCATGTCGCGGCGGTTGCGCGCCCTCTGTTCGAGCGAGAGCTTTCCCACGCTCCGCATCGCCGCCATCGTCTCCTGCGTCGCGCGCGCGAGAAGGAGCCTCGCGCAGTCGCGCTCGGCGGCAGCCTCGGCAAGGCGGAGCTGGACCGTGGTGAGCTCGGCGTGGCGTACCCCGCGCGTCGCCCGCGCGCTCGTGCGCTCCACGAATGCATCGATCATCGCATCGAGCACGCCGAGCGCCGGCGCGACCAGCGAGAACGGCACCGTCGAAATCCGCGGCAGCCGGAAGATCGGGGCCGGATTGACGCGCGCGCCCGGGCCGTCGCCGGTATTCAACGGGGCGATGGGCTGCATCCGGTGCGGAGGGACGAACGCGTCCACGATCACGATGTCCTTGCTGCCCGTGCCGGCGAGGCCCGTCACGAACCAGGTATCGTCGATCTCCCAATCGCTTCTGGGCAGCAGGAAGTAGGCCGGGATCGGCCCGGCACTGTCGCTCGCGGGCGGAATAATGCTCTGGACGAACACCCAGTCCGCGTGATCGCAGCCGCTGGAGAACTGCCAGCGACCGTCGAGGCGGTAGCCGTCGGAGAGCCGTTGGACCTTTCCGGACGGCGCCAGCCCGGAGGAGATCACGGCTTCCGGGTTCGCGCCCCAGACCTCGTCCTGGGCCTTGGGCTCGAACATGCCGACGGTGATCGCGTGGTCGCAATAGATGCCATAAACCCAGGCTGTGGACCCGCAGCCGCGCCCCAGCCGGACGACGATTTCGAGCACTTCGTCGAGGCCGAGCGCGTAGCCGCCGAAACGCTCGGCGCGTGCCGCCTTCAGGAGATCGAGATCGCGCAGGTCACGGAACGTCTCGTCCGGCATGCGCCTGAGCGTCGCGGTTTCCTCCGCCCTCGCCGCGAGCGTCGGGACCAAGCCCTGCGCCCGATCGATCAGGACCGCACCGGTATCGATTTCCTTCGCCACAGTCGCCATACGCGCATTCCCCCGATTGCGGGGGATACTAGAGAAGGAGGTCTTGCGAGTCGTCCCGCGGCGATGGTTCTAGAACAACCCGAACCGGCGGTGGCCGCGCTTGGCGAAATATTGCTGGTGGTAGTCCTCGGCCGTCCAGAAGGTCGGCGCGGGCTCGATCTGCGTCGCGATGTCGCGGCGGTGGCGTCCGCTCGCCTGTTCCTCGTCCAGCGAGCGCCGCGCGGCCTCGGCCTGTTCCTCGCCGTGAGCGAAGATGACGGTCCTGTACTGGGTGCCGATATCGGGCCCCTGGCGGTTGACCTGGGTCGGATCGTGCACTTGCCAGAACAGCTTCAGGAGCGCTTCGTAGCTCACCTTGTCGGGGTCGTACTCGACCTGGACCACCTCGGCGTGGCCGGTCCGCCCGGAGCACACCATCTCGTAGGTCGGCTCGTCCACCGCCCCGCCGGCATAACCCACCGCGGTCGCGGTGACGCCGTCGACCTGCCGATAGGCCTCCTCGACACCCCAGAAACAGCCGGCACCGAATGTCGCTTTTGCCATCGCCATCCTCCGTTCCCGTTTCGCGTCTAATCTAGGGTGCGCCGTCCTCTTTTACGAGGTCCGCGAGGGCGAACACGTGCGCGTCCTCCACGCCCATGTCGCGCAGCGCGGCGGCGAGTTGCAGCACGTATTCCGTGTTGGCGCCGCTCGGCCCGTGGCTGCGGCGGACCTGGCGGGCGATGTCGGGCAGCGGCGCGGGGCCGAGCCAGTTCGGGTTGTCCGGGTTGGCGAAATAGACGAAGCCGGTTACGGCCCCTTCTCCGGGCGCGGCAAGGTGAATGTCGAGTGTGATGCGGTCGTACCCTCCCTTTTCCCGGTGGGCGAGCCGGTCGAGGATCGCCTCTCCGTTCCCGGATTCGATCCGGTAGGCACTCCCCCAGCACCGCGCGCCCTCCTCCCGCACCAGGGTCACGACCCGTCCGGGGTCTCCCGGCACGCCGCGGTGATCGGTGGAACCCTGCCAGAATCGCCGGGACCACCCGTCGATCCAGGCCGCCCTTCGTTCGACATGGGGAAAGTCGGGCCGCCATACCAGCGAGCCATAACCGAATATCCAGACGCTCACGCCGCCATGCGCTCCCCGGGCCGGTTCCCGGCACGGACCGATTGTGGTTTCCTGCGCCGTCCCTGAACGATAGCCGGGAGCGAACGGTGATCGATCTCTACACCTCGGCAACGCCCAACGGCCAGAAGATCCACATCATGCTGGAAGAGACCGGGCTTGCCTATAACGAGCACTGGGTCGACCTCGAAAAGGGCGAGCAGTTCGACCCCAAGTTCCTTGCGATCAGCCCCAACAACAAGATCCCGGCGCTGGCGGACGACGACGGGCCGGACGGCACGCCGATCGCGGTCTTCGAATCGGGCGCGATCCTGCTCTATCTGGCGGAGAAGACGGGGCGGTTCATGCCCGAGGAACCGCGCGCCCGGCTCGAGGTCATGCAGTGGCTGATGTGGCAGATGGCGAGCTTCGGCCCGATGCTGGGCCAGGCGCACCATTTCCGCGCCTACGCGCCGGAGAAGATCGACTACGCCTACGACCGCTACACCAACGAGGCGCGCCGCCTCTATCGGGTGCTGGACCGCCGCCTCGGCGAAGCGGAGTACGTGGCGGGCGCGTATTCGATCGCCGACATGGCGATCTTTCCCTGGTGCCGGCTGCACGGGCGGCAGGGCCAGCGGCTGGAGGATCACCCCAACGTACTGCGCTGGTTCGAGACGATCGCGGCCCGGCCCGCCGTCGCCCCGGACATGGAACGGCTCACCGACACCGCCGACCAGTGGGAATGGAACGAGGAGAACTGGTCGAACATGTTCGGCGCGGAGCAGTACCGGAAACGCTGAGCGCCCGGCGAACCCGATGCCCCGCTTCGCCACCCGGCGCCTGCCCGCCGAGGCGGATGTCGCCGCCCCCGACGGATCGGAAGTACGGCTGTTGCCCGCGCTCGGAGGCGGCAGCGCGGCGCATTTCCGGCTCGCCCCCGGCGCGGTCTCGCGGGCGGGCCGCCACCGGACGGTGGAAGAGATCTGGTACATCCTTTCCGGACGCGGCGAGATGTGGCGCAGCGACGGCGACGGGGAAGAGGTCGTCGCGCTGGAGCCCGACATTTGCCTGACGATCCCGGTCGGCATTTCCTTCCAGTTTCGCACGACCGGCACGGCACCGCTGTCGGCATTCGCGGTGACGATGCCGCCCTGGCCTGCCGACTCGGATGACGAGTGGGTCGAGGTCGCGCCCTACTGGCCGGTCGACCTGCCCGATGCCGAGTAAACTCTACAGCGGAATGACGATCATCGTGTCGATGCGCTCGCCGTCGCAAACGACGATTCGCTCGCCGAACTTCAGCCCGCCGTCGGCCTCGACGATCCTGTCGACATATTTGCCGGTGCAGAAGATTTCCGGCACGCCCGACTGCATGGTGCGGTAGACCGCGAAACCCGCGGTGGCCGAAATCGCGCTCCCGGATTCGTCGGTGACTACCGGCGGGTCGATCAGATGGCGATAGTGGTGCGGCTCGTAGACGTTCGCGGTGCGGAGCGCGGACACGCGATCCTCCATCATCGCCCGGCCCTGGCACAGCATCAGGCCCGCCGGCATGGCGCGGTCGTAATTCCAGCGCGTGGTGATCTTGTAGAGCGCGTCTTCGGCGAAGAATTCCGGCCAGCGCTCGTAGTCGCCGTCGTCGATCGCGTGGCCGTAGAGGCGGTTGAGCGCGTCGATTCGAGCGGGAAGCGCCGTGACCCCGCTCACGCGGCGGGGTCCCGCATCATTGCGTGCCAGCCCTGCCAGAAGCCGCGCACGGAGAGCTCGTTGCAGCGGCTGTCGGATTCCCGCTCCACGCCCCGCCCGCCCATGGCCAGCACGGAACTCTCCTCCTCCGCTCCGGCGACGCCGCGGCGCACCCAGCCCACGACCGCGCCGTCTTCCATCGCGATGTAGCCGCCGGGCCCGATCAGGTTCGCCTGTCGCAACCGCATGGCGCGCTGTTCGGGCGTGTCCTCGACCGCGCCCAGGATCCACCAGATCAGCACGCTCTTGTCCGGACCTTTCGGGAGCAGCAGCCGCACCGTGACCACATTGGAGACCTGCTGGACGGAGAAGTTGGGAAAAATGCTCTGGATGGCGAGCGTCGTACCGCACGCATATTCCGGCCAGGTCTCCAGGAGCTCCGGCGCGTTCAGCGCGTACCCGTCCTTCACGGCGCGCAGATCCCGGGCGTTGTATTGCGACTCGGGCCGGTCGGTCGCCCCGATGGAATAGGTCAGGTGGTGCAGCCCGCCGTCGCTGAACTCGATCCCGCCCTTCATCGACAGGCGGTTGAGCCCGAAGGTCGGGAAAAAGGAATGGAGAAGCGTCGCGTGATAGGTGTCGCGCACGTTCTCGATGTAGAGCTTCCAGTTGCCGTCGAGCCCGTGCTGGAACTTGCCGAGAATCTCCATCTCGCGTCCGAGAACCCGGTCGATATTGGCGCGCATCTCCGGGCCGAGATAGTCCGAGAGCGGCGGCGCATCGGCGGAGAACGTGCCGAACACGAGCCCGCGATAGGTCTCGACGCGCAACCGCGGCAGCCCGCGCCGCGACCGGTCGAAATCCTCCGCCATCCCGCCCTTGCCGCGGATGCCCTTCTCGAAGGCGATGCTCGCCAGATTGCCCCGCAGGTCGTAGGTCCAGTTATGGTAGACGCAGGTCAGGCGCTCGGCGTTGCCGGCCTCGTCGATGCAGACCAGGTTGCCGCGGTGAGCGCAGCGATTGACCATCGCGTTTACCGCACCCGCCTCGTCGCGCACCGCGACGACCGGGACTTCCCCGACCGTCGCGGTCTTGTAGTCCCCGGCGTTCGGGATCTCGCATTCCAGCGCCAGGAAATTCCATGTCTTTCCCAGAAAGACCCGCTTCAGCTCGCGGCGATAGATCTCATCGTCTGAGTAAAACGCGTAGGGAATTTCGCTGAAGTCTTCGGGATTCCAATCGAGCAGCGACATCGGCTTACCGGCCCCGACCGGAAATCGAAATGTTGAATTCGCTCTCGATACTACTCCCGGCGATAATCGCGTCCAACGGAGTCACGACGTGCGCAGGCCCGGGCCCTCTTCCGTCATCGCGACCGCCGCGCTTCGAACCTCGCCGAAGTCCTGGGCGATCCGGTGGGCACCCGCGGTCTGCAACTCCTCCACCTCGTGGACGCCCCAGCTTACCCCGACCGCTCCCGTGCCGGCGTTGACCGCCATCTCGATGTCGAAGGTCGTGTCGCCGATCATCACCGTATCCGCAGCACTCGCCCCGACCTCCGCCATCGCCGCTCTGAGCAGGTAGGGGTCCGGCTTGGCGGGACCCTGGTCGGCGGTCTTGCAGGCGAAGAAGAACTCGCCGATTCCGTGCTCGCCCAGAAGTTCCGCCAGACGGTCGCTGTTGCGGCTGGTCACGATGGCGAGCGCGAAGCCCCGATCGCGCAGATATTCGAGCGTCCCCCGGGCGCCTTCGAAGTAAGCCTTCGGGTCCCGGGGGATTGAAGGTGCCGGGCGAGTAGCGCCCCGCCG
>JAPPIT010000128.1 GCA_028820505.1 Defluviicoccus sp. | reverse complement strand
CCCCCCCCCCCCCCCCCCCCCCCCCCCCCCCCCCCCCCCCCCGGGGGGGGGGGGACAGTGTCGGGCGGGACGGGCGTTCTCCGGCACTCCTCTCCCCCCAGATCGTCATGCCCGGACTTGTTCCGGGCATCCACGTGGTTCCCCCGCCTCGGCCGCGCCCGGCTCGCACCGCGATGCCGCAAGACGTGGATGCCCGGAACAAGTCCGGGCATGACGGCTGGGGGGCTGCCATGCGGCTGAGATTGATAAGTCGCTATCGGTAGCTACCCAATTGCGCATGAGATCGGTCGGAATCGAGGTGCTGAAAAGCCGGTTGAGCGAGTACGTCCGGCTCGCGGCGTCCGGCGAAACGATCCTGGTTACCGACCGTGACCGGGTGGTGGCGGAGTTCGGCCCGCTCCGGGAGACGCGGGGTCCGGTTCTTGCCGACGCATTCCTGGCCGATCTGGTGCGGTCGGGCGTGCTGACGCCGCCGCTCGCTTCCTCGGGGCCGCCGCCGCGGCCGGAACCGGTCGCCCCGCTGAACGAGGTGCTCGCGGAGCTGGACGAAAATCGGCGCGACCGGTGAATCGCCCGATTTCGTCTCTGTCGCCGTAAATCGCTCCATCCGTCATGGTCGGCGGAGGCCGACCATCCACGAGTTTTTCTCCACCGGCGGATCGACAAAAACAAAACGTGGATGGTCGGCCTCCGCCGACCATGACGTGGAAGAGAACCGGGAGAGCAGTTCAAACAAATGCGGATAGGCTCTAGATGACGCCCGGCTCTCAAGCGCCCCCCGCCGCCTCCGCGCGGATCCGGTCTTCCAGCATTCTGCGCGCCTGGAGTTGGGCGTAGTCGGCGTTGATGTCGACCAGCCCGTCGAGGACGGTCGCGCCGAGGCGTTCCTGCTGCGCGTCGATCATCTCGACGTCCTCGTAGAACGTGTCGCGCGAGCCTTCGAAGAGGGTCTCGGTCAGCGCCTCGTCGTCGAGCCGGAAGTCCCTCGCGTATCCCCAGTGGTAGTGGGTGGTGGTCTCGGTTTCCGGCGTGAGCAGATGGGTCGACCAGATCGAGAAGCCCTGGCTCCGGTCGCCCTCCGGCGCGCCGGTGCCGGTCGGCGCGGCGCCGATGTCGAGATAGATGTTGGACGGCGCCAGCCAGGTCACGTGCTGCCAGCGGTCGCAATTGCCCTCGAAGCCGCCGACCCTGGCGAACAGCGGCGGGGTCTTGAAGTCGATCATCCAGCGCCCGACGCGCACCCCGTTATCGATGCGCTCGGTCTCGGTCGGCCAGGTCGCCTCCGCCGGGTCGCCGCCGATGGTGTTCTTGTGCAGGTAGATGACGTGGGTGAGGTCGAGCAGGTTGTCGGAGAGCAGCTGGTAATTGCCCTTGACGTGGAACCGGCCGGGCGTGCTGACCCAGCCCGGATCGTCGAGCCAGAAGAGATCGGGGATCGCGCTCTCGTCGACCCTTTCCGGATCGCCCATCCAGATCCAGACCGTCTTCCATTTCTCGCGCACCGGGTAGCTTCGGACCCGGGCGCCCGGCGGCACCCGTGTCTGCCCGGGAACCGCGACGACCGCGCCGGTGTCGTCGTAGCGCAGCCCGTGATAGCCGCACTGCAGCTCGTCGCCGACGCATTCGCCGCGCGACAGCGGCGCCGCGCGGTGGCAGCAGCGGTCGGCGAGCGCCGCCGGCGTGCCGTCCTCCTTGCGAAAGAAGACCAGGGGCTCGTCGAGGATCGTGCGCGCCTCGGGCCCGCGGCCGAGATCCTTCGACCAGTACGCGGCGTACCAGCAATTCCTCAGAAACATCGCTCTTCCTATCGTCCGGCGTCGGCGGCCATGGTGGGGCGCGGCATCGCGTTCCGGCCCGTGTTTATCCCGTCCACCAGGTGCCATTCCGAGAACCGGTTGTTGCGGAACGAGGTCGGTTTCCAGTCCGCCGTCAGATAGTCGGAATCGGCGAAATACTCGACCGCGCCCTCGCACGGGCTCTTGAAGTACCAGAAATAGGCCGACGACACCGGATGGCGGCCCGGTCCGACCTCGGTGTCCCAGCCCTTGCGATCGAAATAGATGCCGCCGCCGAACACCTCGTGGATGTCGCGCACCTCGAAGGCGACGTGGTGGAAGGCGATGCGCCCGTCGCCGCTCCTGATCAGGAACAGATTGTGGTGGTCGGTCTCCGCCGCGCAGCGCAGGAACAGGCCGCGCCCGCCGGCATAGCGGTCGGAAACCGGGAAGCCGAGCCGGTCGCCGTAGAACTTCTCCGCCGGCTTCAGGTCGGGCAGCAGGAAGCCGATATGACCCATGCGGATCGGCCGGGCGCGCCTGTAGATCTTCGCGCGCTCGTCCGGACGCTCGATATTGCCGTAGCCGTTGACCGCCGAACGCCCGGCGTCGACTTGCCTGTCGTGCTCCCAGACGCGGAAGCCGACGGCGATGCCGTACGGATCGACACAGTGGATCGTCCCGTCCTCGTCGACCGTCACCTCGCGGTCGCGCGCGATCTCCCGGTGAACCGCGTCGAGGTCGTCCCGGGTCTCGACGCCCCAGATGGCCTCGCGGAAGTTCATGCCGGGCGCCGCGGGCGGCGGCAGCGAGCGGTGGCCGGCGGGGCGGATGTCGAGCCTGGCGCCGATGCCGGTCTCGAAGACGGCGCCCGAACGGCGGTCGCTCACCTTCGTGAGCCCCCAGTCGGTGTAGAAGCGTTTGGCGGTCTTCATGTCCGGCGCGGCGAAGACCAGCGTGTCGATGTCGACGAATTTCATCCCGGCGTTCCTCAGGCGAAGGCGATTCTGGCCTGCGCCGCCTTCATGCGCTCCGACGGCGGGCCGGCGATGCCCCAGCGGTCGGTCCAGCCGGGCGGGTTGAGCCCGGCCCAGTACTCGGCGCTTCGTTTCGGGTAGCTGTCGTCCACCTGCTCGACCTCGGCGGTGTACTCGATGATGTAGTCGTCCGGACCGAGGAAATAGGAGAACACGTTGGCGCCCGGCCCGTGCCGGCCGACGCCCCATTCGATGGGATAGCCGGCGTCGCGCATCCTTCCCGCCCCGCGCATTACCGAATCGAGGTCGGTCATCTCGAAGGCGACGTGGTGGAGCGTCGGCGCGTCGCCGTGGCCGAGCGCGATGCTGTGATGGTCCGCGTTGCAGCGCAGGAAGCAGAGATGGCCGGTCCGGTCGCTGACCGCGAAGCCGAGCCCGTCGGTGAAGAGCGCGGCCGAGCCCTCCATGTCGGCGGCGTTCAGCACGCAGTGCGAGATCTTGCGCGGCCTGTCGCGCGCATCCGCCGTGTCGTCGTGGGTCGCCACGTCCGACGAGACCGCGAACTTGCGCCCCTCCTTGTCCCCGAACGCGAACCCGTACCCGCCGCCCGGCCCGGTCAGCGCGTCGGGCGCGCCGAGCGACGGCAGGTCGAGCGTCGACAGCCGCGCGTGCAGGCCGTCCACGCTTTGCTTGTCCCGTGCCGCGAGATTGACCCGGATCAGCGCCGGCTCCTCCCGCTCGTGCAGCGCGAGGATGTGGTGTTCCGGCCCGGTGCCGCGGAAATAGCGCGCGCCGCCGTCGTCGGCCACCGGATCGAGGTTCCACACCCTGCCGTAGAAGTCCGCCGCGGAGTCGACATCGCGGACGCCGAACTCGACGCTTCTCACCGCCGTCACCCGCGCATCGCTCATCGCCGCCTCCGCAGACCTATTTCGACGTGCCGACCCAGCCGTTCTGGGAAATGTCGAAAATTATGCCGTTCGGGTCGCGGTACTTCTTCTCGTAGTAGAGCGACTCCTTGTCGATCGGCAAATCGAGGAAGAACGTGCCGCCATTCGCCTCGATGTCCTTCTCGGCATCCTCCAGATCGTCGACCCAGAAGCCGAAATGATGCACGCCGACATAGTCCTTGCCGCGCTCCTCGCCGGCGGCCTCGTCGGTCTTGTAGTCGAGGATGGCGAGGTTGATGACGCCGTCCGAGAGATAGACGCCGTCTGCGAGCGATGCGCTGGTCTCGCCGACGCGCTCCATGCCGAAAACCTCTTCGTAGAATTTGGCGGTCGCCTCGACGTCGTCGCACGCGATCGCGATATGGCGCAGCTTTGCCATGCCTCTCCCTCCCTGTCAGCGGGCGCTCGCCCCGAACCTAGCACGATCCCGGCTTGGGCCAAATCCGGCCGGCTCCCGGCCGACCCCAAGCCTGTCACCCCTGCCTCCTCATCGTCATGGTCGGCGAAGGCCGACCATCCACGTTTTGTTTTTTGTTTCCAATGCCTTAAAAACTCGTGGATGGTCGGCCTTCGCCGACCATGACGGGAGAGAACCGATGAAGCGGTTCCAACCGAAACGGATCCGCTCCAGGCACCGCTCTCGCCCCACCTCCCTGGACCCCGGCTCAAGGCCGGGGTGACAGCGGGGCGAACGACAGGCTGCACGCGTCGGACACAAGGGGCGCCCGCCGCGCGTGAGAAATGCGGCCTAGTAGCCGAGGGCGCAGCCGTCCTTGCGGGGATCGGAACCGCCGATCATCACGCCGCCCTCGCGGTCGATCATCACCGCCTGACCCCCGCCCAGCGGCGCGCCGGCCGGGCAGATGTCGTGGCCCATCGCCGCCAGCGCCTCGGCGGTCTCCGGCGGAATGCCGTCCTCGAGCGCCAGCATGCCGCCGAAATGGAAGATGCGGGGCGCGTCGATCGCCTGCTGCACGTCGAGCCCGCAATCGAGCAGGCCGGTCGCCAGATGGACGTGACCGAAGGGCTGGTAGTGACCGCCCATCACGCCGAACGGCATGACCGCCATGCCGTCCCGCGTCATCATCCCCGGCATGATCGTGTGCAGCGACCGCTTCGACGGGCCGATGGCGTTGGGGTGGCCGCGGTCGATCAGGAAGGCGCTCCCCCGGTTCTGGAACAAGACGCCGGTCCGGGCGTCCGCGACCGCCGCCCCGAACTTCGCGAACAGCGAGTTGATGAAGCTGATCGCGTTGCCCTCGCCGTCGACGACGGCGAGATAGACCGTGTCCGACATCGCCGGGGACCTGGCCGGCGGCAGGCCGTCCATCGCGCGGTCGGGACGGATATGCCGGCGCAATTCCGCCGCGTAGGCCTCCGAAAGAAGCTCCTCGACGGGGATGTCCGTCTTCGCCGGATCCCCGATATAGAGGTCCCGGTCGCGATAGGCGAGCCGGCCCGCCTCGGCCTCCAGATGGAGGCGCGTCGGATCGTTCGGCCCGAGCCCTGCCAGGTCGAAGCCCGCCAGGATGTTGAACATCAGGAGCGCCGTCAGCCCCTGGCCGTTCGGCGGGCACTCCCAGATCTCGTGGTCGCGATAGGCGGTGACGATCGGCTCCACGTAATTGCCGCGATGCGCCGCGAAGTCGTCGGCCGTGTGAAGCCCGCCATAGGAGGCGAGCGTCGCCGCCATGCTCTCCGCCGCCTCGCCCTCGTAGAACGCCGCGGGTCCGTCCGCGGCGATGCGGGCGAGCGTCGCGGAAAGCGCCGGCATGCGGTGGATCTCGCCGGCGCGGTAGGCCCGGCCGCCGTTGAGATAGATCGCCGCCGTTTCCGGCGTCTGCGCGAGCAGGCGCTCGCAGCCGGCCCAGTCGTAGGCGACCCTCGGGTGAACCGCCGACCCGTCCGCGGCCAGCCGGATCGCGGGCGCCAGCAGGTCGCCGAACGGCTTCCGCCCGCGGTCGCCGACCAGCCGGCTCCAGGCCTCCACGGCGCCCGGGACGGTGACCGCATGGGGTCCGATGGACGGCATTTGCCGAATGCCGTTCGCGGCATACCAATCGACATTCGCCGCCGCCGGGCTCCGCCCGGAGCCGTTATAGGCGACAATCCCGCCCCCGGCCGGCGCGTAGAGGACGAAGCAGTCGCCGCCGATCCCGGTCATCTGCGGCTCGACCACCGCGAGCACGGCCGCCGCCGCGACCGCCGCGTCGACCGCGTTGCCGCCCGATTTCAGCGTCTCCACGGCGGTCAGCGTCGCATGCGGGTGCGAGGTCGCCGCCATGCCGCCCGTGCCGTAGACCGGAGACCGCCCCGGCAGTTCGAAATTGCGCATGGCTGTCCTTGCCTTCCTCAGCGTCGTGGTCGGCGGAGGCCGACCGTCTCCCCATCGTCATGCCCGGACTTGTTCCGGGCATGACGGCGGGGGACACGGACGGGCATGACGCTACCGCGCTCAGCCGCGGCCGAGCAGGAAGTCGATATGGATGCGGTTGAAGGTCTCGGCGTCCTCGAATTGCGGCCAGTGACCGCAATCCTGCATGACGGCGAACCTGGCGCCCCGGATCATCCCGGCCAGCGTCTCGCCCACGTCGACGGTCGCGGTCGGGTCGTGGCTGGTCCAGAGCACCAGGGTGGGCGCCGCGATCCGCGCCCATTCCTCGGGCTTGACGGCGAAGCGGCGCCGCGCCTCCGGGGTATGGAGGCAGAGGATGCGGTCGATGCCGCCCTTCATCTCGGGGCGCGAATAGATCGCCTGCCGGCTCGCCACGAGGTCGTCGTGGACGTCGGACCCGGTGCGCATCAGCCATTCGAGACGCGCGCGCACGCGCTCCCAGCTCGGATCCTCCACCGCTGCCGCCGTGGAGGCCCGAAGCGCCGCGAGCGCCTTGGGATTGACCATGTCGGCCCCCGCGGTGTTGAGCACCAGCCGGTCGACCCGGTCCGGATGGGCGACGGCGAAGGCGCCCGCCACCCAGCCGCCCAGCGATTCGCCGGAGAGCGAGACCCTCTCGATGCCGACCGCGTCGAGAAACCCCGCGAGATGGTCGATATAGCGCGGGATCTCGTAGTCGTAGTCGGGCTTCCCCGTATAGCCGTGGCCCAGCATGTCGATCGCGTAGGTGTCGAAGTGGGGCGCGTGCGCGGCGAGGTTCCTGACATAGGCCTCCGCGTGGCCGCCGGTGCCGTGCAGGAAGACCAGGCCCGGCTTGCCCGCGCCGCCGGCACGGAGATACCGGGTCGCGATCCCGCCCGCATCGGCATAGCCCTGCTCGAAGGGAACCCCCTGCAAATCCGCCCAGATGCTCTCGTATGGGCCGTTCCTGTCCGCTGTCATCGCTCCCCTCCCGGCATGCTTGCCCACTTACCCACTCTGACAAATATATCCCAAAACGCGTCCCGAGTCAAGGAGAAAATGATCTTTAAGGGTATTTTTATGCGTAAGTGTCTGAATTAACGGGATTTTTTGGCTCATATGCATAGCTCGACCGGGCATCGGGTAGACAAATCGCGACCGGGTCGACATTCGCGTTCCGCAAATGCCGGGCGGGAATGTCGACATTTGCCGACTCGACCGGCCTGTCGACATTGCCGTCGGCAAATGCCTACCGCGCGCCCGGCAACGGAAAGGGGCGCCGACATCTCCGGCGCCCCCACTTCCCCACTGTGCGAAATATGGTATCGAACGCGTCCCGGGTCAAGAGACATTTTCCCTTTTAGATCATTTCTTGGCCGTTCCCGGTTTTCCGTCCGCCCCTCCCTCGTCATGCCCGGACTTGTTCCGGGCATCCACGCGGGTCGGCCGGCTCGCCCACGCCCGGCTGGCACCGCGATGCCGTAAGACGTGGATGCCCGGAACAAGTCCGGGCATGACGACAAGGGGGTCGGTGCCGGTTCCGAAACGCCTGCCGTTCCGCCTCAGCCGCCCGCGCGCATGTCGGCGACGACCCTGTTTCCCGCGGCGGCCAGCAGGCGCTGGTCGCTCATCACCGTCACCAGGTCGAAGCCGGACTCGATCATGCGCCTTGCGTAGCCGGTGTCGTTGCACTGGATGCCGGCGCGCTTTCCGTGCCGCTTGGCGGCGGCGAGGACGGTCTCGATCGCCTCGACCACCACCTTCTCGGTCCGGTCGAGCCCGGGCTTGCAGCCGAGCGAGAGCGAGAGGTCGGAGGGGCCGATATAGACCGCGTCGATCTCGTCCACCGCGAGGATGGCGTCGAGATTGTCGAGCGCGTCCACGGTCTCGATCATCGCGAAGGCGACGATCGTGTCGTCGGCATGCTCGAAATAGTCGGCGCCGCCGTAGATCTGCGCCCGGATGGGGCCGGAGCTGCGGTAGCCGCGCGGCGGGTAGCGGCAGGCCTTGGCGAAACGCTCCGCTTCCTCGGCCGAGTTCACCAGCGGGCAGATCAGCCCGTAGGCGCCCGCGTCCAGCATCTTCATGACGATCGCCGGGTCGTTCCACGGCACCCGGGCCATCGGCGCCGCCCGGGTGGTCGAGATCGCTTGGAACATGCCGACCGCCGACTGGTAGTCGTTCACCCCGTGCTGCATGTCGACGGTGACCGAGTCCCAGCCGAGATTGGCCATCACCTCCGCCGCGAAGGGGCTGGGAATCGCGCACCAGGCGTTGAGCACCCACTTGCCCTCCGCCCAGATCTGGCGAATCGGATTTTCCCGCATGACTTTCTCCTCAACCGATCGCGCGCGCGCCGATGTCGCGGCGGCAGAAGCCTTCCGGCCAGTCGATGGCGTCGACCGCCTTGTACGCAAGTCGCTGCGCCTTTGCTATCGACGGCGCAAGCGCGGTCACGCCCAGCACCCTTCCCCCCGCCGCCCGGATCGTGCCGCCGTCTTCCTTCGTGCCGGCGTGGAACACCGTCACCCCGTCATCCGCCGGCAGCGCATCGAGGCCGCCGATGACGCTCCCTTTGGCGTAGTCGCCCGGATAGCCCTTCGCCGCCATCACCACGGTCAGCGCCGCGTCCTCATGCCAGCGGAGATCGAACATGTCGAGCACGCCGTCGGCGCTCGCGACCAGCGCCGGCAGCAGGTCGGAGGCCAGCCGGACCGTCAGCGCCTGGCATTCCGGGTCGCCGAAACGCACATTGTATTCGAGCAGGCGGGGCTCGCCGTCCTCGATCATCAGCCCGGCATAGAGCACGCCTTTGAACGGCGCGCCCTCCGCCTTCATCGCCGCGACGGTCGGGCGGACGATGCGCGCCATGACCCGCTCGGCGACCTCCTCGGTGACGACCGGGGCGGGGGAATAGGCGCCCATGCCGCCGGTATTCGGCCCCGTGTCGCCGTCGCCCACCCGCTTGTGGTCCTGCGCGGCGGCCAGCGGCAGCGCGGTCTCCCCGTCGACCAGCGCGAAGAAGCTCGCCTCCTCGCCGGCGAGGAATTCCTCGATCACGATCTCCCTGCCGGCCGCGCCGAAACGCTCTTCCGCCAGCATCTCCCGCGCCGCGGCGCGCGCCTCGTCGCGCGTCTCGGCGATCGTCACCCCCTTGCCGGCGGCGAGCCCGTCGGCCTTGACCACGATGGGGAGGGGCCGGCCCTCGATGAACGCCTCCGCCGCTTCGAGCCCGGTAAAGCGGCCGTAGGGCGCGGTCGGTATGCCGTAACGCGCGCACAGATCCTTGGCGAACGCCTTGGAGCCCTCCAGCCGCGCCGCCGCGGCGGTCGGGCCGAATGCCTTGACCCCCGCCGCGTCCAGCCGGTCGACCAGCCCGGCGACCAGCGGGGCCTCGGGCCCGACGACGACGAACTCGATGCGCTCGTCCCGGACGAGGCGGAGGATGCCGTCGATGTCGTCTGCCGCCACGGGGACGCAAACCGCATCCCCGGCGATCCCGGCATTCCCCGGGGCGCAGAACAGCGCTTCCGCCAGCGGCGAGGCGGCGATCGCCCAGCACAGCGCATGCTCGCGTCCTCCGCCGCCGACCACCAGCACCCGCATCGTCCGCGCTCCCCGTGCACCCCGCGCCAGCATTATCGCAGGGGCTTATACAGATTACC
This sequence comes from Defluviicoccus sp., assembly GCA_028820505.1. Lineage (GTDB taxonomy): Bacteria > Pseudomonadota > Alphaproteobacteria > MPNO01 > MPNO01 > MPNO01. The sequence continues at coordinate 1,975 of JAPPIT010000128.1, read as the reverse complement.
CGACGGGGCGGGAGGGCCACGACGCTTCTTTCGTCATGCCCGGACTTGTTCCGGGCATCCACGTCCCTCCGCCGCCTCGCCCGCGCCCGCTTATACCGCGATGCCGCAAGACGTGGATGCCCGGAACAAGTCCGGGCATGACGGTGGGGGGGCGGGTGGGGCGGAGAGGCCTGCCCGTCAAGTGGTCTGTATAAACTCCTTATCGTAGACTGTCGCGATGGCGGAGACGGCCGAGGGCAACGTCGTCGAATATTCGGTCGGCGAAATCTCGCAGGCGGTAAAGCGCACGCTCGAGGGAAATTTCGAGCACGTTCGGGTGCGGGGGGAGGTGGGCCGGCCGAACTATCACAACTCCGGCCATCTCTACTTCACGCTGAAGGACGATTCGGCCGCGCTCGACGGCGTCTGCTGGCGCGGCACGGTGGGGCGGCTCGGGCTCCGGCTCGAAGAGGGCATGGAGGTCGTCTGCACGGGACGCATCTCGTCCTACCCGCGCAGCTCGCGCTACCAGATCGTCGTCGAGGCGGTGGAGCTCGCAGGGGAGGGGGCGCTCCTCAAGCTGCTCGAGGACCGCCGCAAGCGGCTCGCCGCCGAGGGGCTGTTCGAGGAGGCGCGGAAGCGGGACATTCCCTTCCTGCCGGACGCGATCGGCGTGGTCACGTCGCCCACCGGCGCGGTGATCCGCGACATCCTGCACCGGCTCGCCGACCGCTTTCCGCGCCGCGTGATCCTGTGGCCGGTGCCGGTCCAGGGGGAGGGGGCCGATGCCCGCGTCGCCGCCGCCATCGCCGGCTTCAACGCGCTTCCTCCCGACGGGCCGATCCCGCGCCCGGACGTGCTGATCGTCGCCCGCGGCGGCGGCAGCCTCGAAGACCTCTGGACCTTCAACGAGGAAGTCGTGGTCCGGGCCGCGGCGGCTTCGGACATCCCCCTGATCTCGGCGATCGGCCACGAGACGGATACCACGCTGATCGACTTCGCGGCCGACCGCCGCGCGCCGACTCCGACCGCCGCGGCGGAAATGGCGGTCCCCGTGCGCGCCGACCTCCGCACCCGGATCCTCGACATCGAACGGCGGACCGGCGCCGCCATCGACCGGGCGCTCAGGGACAACGCGCGCGCCGTCGAGGGGTTCGCCCGCGGACTGCCCAGGCCGGACCGGCTGCTGGAACAGGCCAACCAGGCCGTCGACGACCAGAGCGACCGGCTGCGCAACGGGCTCGTCAACCTGCTCGCCGCGCGCGACGCCAGGGTCGAGCGCGCCGCCGCCGGCATCCGCAGCCCCGCCGAGCAGATGGCGCGCGCCGTCGAACGGGTCGGCGGCTTCGGCGAACGGCTTTCCAACGCGGCCGAGGCGCGAACCGAAAGCGCCCGGTCCCGCTACGCCGCCATCGACGCCGCCCGGCGCATGACCGCGTCGGTCCGCCGCCGGGAAAGCGCGTCCGCCGAGCGGCTGGCCTCGCTCGCCGCGCTGCTCGACAGCCTCTCCTACGAGCGGGTCCTGGAGCGCGGTTTCACGGTGGTCCGGGACGGTGCCGGCGATCCCGTGCCCCGCGCCGCCGACGCCGCGCCCGGGAGCGCGATAGAGATCCAGTTCGCCGACGCGCGCCTCGGCGCCCGCCTCGACGGCGGGGCGGATGTTCCTCCCCGGCGCGCACCCCGGGGAAAGCGAGGTCCGGGAGACGAAGCGCAGGGCAAGCTGCTGTAAGCCTGTCTTCGCTCGACCCGCTCCCCTCCGTCATGGTCGGCGCAGGCCGACCATCCACGATTTGTTTTTCGTTTCCGGCGCCGCAAAAACTCGTGGATGGTCGGCCGCCGCCGACCATGACGCGGGGGAAATGATTGGGACTTACAGGAGAGACCGTCTCCGCCGCTCCGCTGTCACCCCGGACTTGTTCCGGGCATCCACGTCTTGCGGCATCGCGCTGCGGGCCGGGAGCGGGCGAGGCGGCGGAGGGGCGTGGATGCCCGGAAC
>JAPPIT010000080.1 GCA_028820505.1 Defluviicoccus sp. | reverse complement strand
CGGCGGGGCGCTACTCGCCCGGCACCTTCAATCCCCCGGGACCCGAAGGCTTACGTCCTGCCTATTCGCGCCAAGCGATGGTGGCCAAACCGTCGCCGGATCGGTGCTGTTCTATTCAGCAGGTGACCCGACGTTGGGTCTCTGCTGGTTGTCGCAAGGGCGATTTTGGATTTTCGCGGTCGATCAGGCAACCCCGTGGTTGGTTGGCGGTGTTTGGGCGGATTCCATGGCCACTGCGATGATCGAGCCAACTCGTTCCGCTGCCTCGACCAGATGGCCGTCGGCAAGGTGGGCGTAGCCGGCGGTGGTGCGGTGCCTGCGATGGCCGAGCAGCTTGCCGACCAGGGGCAGGTTCTCGCCCGCCATGACGGCCTGGCTCGCTGCGGTATGGCGCAGGTCGTGCAGGCGGAGCTTGCCGAGCCCGGCATCCTTGCACATCGCGCGCCAGCAGCCGTCGAAGCTCCCCGTTCGGCGTTTCTCCGCATGGTGCGGAAACAGGAACGCTGCCGGCTTCCGGCGACCGGGCAGCACGTCGATGACGGCACGCGCGGCCTCGCCGAGCGGCACCGCGCGCGGGCCGGTTTTCGAGTCTTCGAGGTTCAACGCATCGGCGCCGATATTCCGCCAGCGGAGATTGAGCACTTCGCTGCGGCGGCAGCCGGTGAGCGCCAGCAGCCGGATCGCGGCGACGGCCTCGGGCCAGCGCGCTTCGTGCGCGTCGAGCGCGCGCCCGAGCCGGGCGAGTTCGTCCGTATCGAGGAAGCGGGCGATCTTCTTCCTCGGGTTGAAGGCGATGCCGAGACAGGGGTTGGTGTCGCGCTCGCGCAAGCCCCATTCCTCGGCCCGGAACATCATCGCGCGCAGGATTTCGAGTGCACGGTTGGCCGCGCCGGACTTGCCCTTGCTCGCCGCGTCGAACCACGCCGCCACGTCCTCGGGGCCGATGCGGTCGAGCGGCATTCCGCCGAAGGCGGGCAGGATGCGGGCGTTCAGATAGATGCGCACGGTCTCGCGGCCCGAAGGCTTCCAGTGCGGATCGCTGCGCCGCAGATATTCCTCGGTGAACGCCCGGAAGGTCGGGGTCTCCTTCTCGCGCCGGATGTCCTCGGCGGGGTTCCCGCCCTTGCGGATGCGGTCGAGCATGTCGCGGGCGCGGCGGCGGGCCTCGGCAAGCTGCATCTCGCCGAACCGGGCGATGACGATGCGGCGGCTCCGCCCCTCGATGCGGGCCTGCACGATCCAGACTTTCCGGCCCGACGGGTGGATGCGCAGCCCGAAGCCGGGCAGCGCCTTGTCGAACAGGATGGCGTCCTTCGGGCCGGGCTGGCTGTCGCGGGCCAGCTTCGCGGTAAGGTCAACCCTGGGCATGGTCGCGCCCTCCCTCCTGCGCCGCGCCTTTTCCGGCCAAGGCCGCATGGATGCGGTTCGATACCCGGTCGGCGGCGTCCGTGACGGACTGGTCCGACAAGTGGACGTATCGCTCGGTGGTCTCGACCAAGGCGTGACCGAGCAGCTTCGCGACCGTCACCATGTCCACGCCGTTCGTGGCGGCGACCGAAGCCCAGGTATGGCGGAGGTCATGGAGCCGCAAGCCGGGCAGTCCGGCCTCGTCGCGGATGCGGTGCCACTGATGCTCGATGCTCGTGATAGGTCGCGTCGGCGGGCGCGCCGGAAACAGGAACGGGCAATCGGCGCTGTAGCGCGGGATCGCGTCGATTACCGCGCGCGCGGCGCTCGACAGCCACACGGTGCGCGGCCCCGATTTCGAGTCGGGAAGGTGGATGCGCTTCCCCTTGATCCAGTCCCATTCGAGGGCGGCGATCTCGCCGAAGCGGCAGCCGGTCAGCATCAGCAGCCGGACGATGGCGACGACATCGGGGCACCGGAACTCGTCGCGGGTCAGCACGGCGTTGAGCCGGGCCATTTCCTCCGCCGTCAGATACCGCTCCATCGGCTTCATCTTGTAGCGCCGGGTATTCCGGCATGGGTTGGAGTTGTGGCGGCGGTAGCCCCAAAGCTCGGCCATGCGCATCATCATCGACAGCACCGGCATGGCGCGGTTGGCGATGCCGGGCCGCGCGCTCATGGACGCGAACCAGTCCTTGACGTGCTCGACCGCGATGGCGTCCACCGCCAGATGCCCGAAGGCGGGCAGGATGTCTTTGCGCATGACGCGGGCGTTGGTCTCCCGGGTCCTGGGCTTCCAGTGCCGGGCCTGCCGGTCGAGGAACTCGGCGGCGAAGTCGGTCATCGGGTGTCCCGGCGTTCGGGGGCCATTGTCCGCCTTCGCGGGTTCGATGTAGCTGGCGATCAGCCTGCGGGCCTCGCGCCGCGCCTCGGGGATCGTCATCGCCTCGGCGCTGCCGATGGTGGCGTATCGCCTGCGCCCGCGCACCATGCGGGCGAGGAAGAAGGTCCGGACTCCGGTGGGCTGGATGGTCAGCGCGAGTCCGCTCACCACGTCGTCGCGGACTTCGTATTTCGTAGCTCGGGGTCTGGCGGCGCGGACGCGCCGGGCGAAGGTGGATTTCTCGGTCATGCTCGCGGCTCCCTGTTCGGGCCGCGCGGCTGGCCGGTAGTGCAGGAAGCAGCCGCGGCGGCGTTTCGTCGGGGAAGTCGCGCGGCGGATTGAGACCGTCCGCTCCGTAAGTCGCTGACGCAACGGGATATTCCGCCAGTTCAAGCGAAGGCGGACGCTAGCGGAAAGGGCACCATCGGTGCGTGGGGTGTGTAGGCGAACCGGCTCCGCCGTGAAGATTGCATCGATGTCCGGAGATGAGGGATTGGGAATCGTCGCCGGCGAGAGCGGCGCGATGAAGCCGCCGCGGCGCTTGATGCGGCGCTCTGTGCGGACACTGCGATTGGACGAAGTGTCGAGCGCGGTGACGGCGGGCTCGCCGGGAGCGCGGTCACGAGGATCGGCGGCAGTGCCGGGGGCGGTGCGGCCGGGACAGTCGCGACCGGCCACTGCATCGGGAAGCGATCGGCCAGGCGGGCAAGATCACCGGCGGTACCCGGGGCAGCAGTGCGAAGCACGCTGCCCGGGACGCCGAGCGTAGCGAAGGCACGAGCGCCACGCGAAGCGCGCGCGAGGACGGCCTTGCCGCCGCAACACCGTCGACGGGAATCGAAACGGGCCGCGCCGCCACCGCCCGTTGCCGGGGATGACGATGCGGCCCGCGATGCGCTGCGACCTAGGCCGCGAGCACGGGGATGCCGAGCTGGCGCGCGCGGTCGACGAGGTTCTCGGTGATGCCGTTGCCGGGGAACACGATGACGCCCTTGGGCAGGAGGCCGAGCATCTCGTCGTTGCGGCGGAACGGGGCGGCGCGGCCGTGGCGATCCCAGTCCGGCTTGCAGACGATCTGGTGGACGCCGTTGGTCTCGGCCCAGCGCGCGGCGATGCGGTCGACGCCCGGTCCTCCGCCGTGGACGATGACGATGTCGCTGTACTTGGCGCGGGCCGCCTCGAGCCTGGCGATGACGGCGGCGGGGTCGGCGTCCCTGCCGCCGGCGATGGCGACGAGCGTTCCCTGCGGCAGGTGCGCCATGGTCGCGCGGTCCTTCCGGGCGCGCATGAAGTCGCGTGCGTCGATGGCCGCCGAGGTGAGCTTGCCGGTCTGGCTGGTGTGCGATCCCCGGCGCGGCCGCCAGACGCTGCCGGTCTCGGCGCGGTAGGATTCGGCCGCTTCGTCGCGCATGGTCTCGAAGGCGTCGCGGCGCGCGGTGAGGTTCCGCACCCTGTCGGTCAGCAGCTCGAGCTCGAGCGACCTGATCTCGGTTCCGTCCTGTCCGCGCTGGAGGTCGCGGAGCTCCGGCATGAGCCTGTCGGCCTCGCGGTCGAGCCTCTGGGTCTGGGCGTCGAGGCAGTTGACGAACCCCCACAGCAGGCTCTCGCGTTCGTCGGCGAGCTGGAACCCGTCCGGCGCGACGCCCTGGCTCAGGATGCGGAAGGACTCGGCGACGGCGGCGATGGCGTCGTCCGCGTCCCACACCTCGCGGGTGTCAAACTCGCCCTTCTCGGGGGCTGCGCCGTAGAGCGCGGCGTTGTCGCAGATGCTCGCGGTCGTGGACTGCGCTTCGGTCTCGGCGGTGTCGACGATGTCGATTGCGTTCATGACGATTTCCTTCCGGTTTCTGCCCCCGCAGCGTTATGCTCCGGAGTGATGTTTCTTTGGGACATGTGCGCGCAGTGGAAGCACCCGGCCCTGGGAGGGCTTGGGGCGGAGTGGTGCGGAAAGCTGCCGAATCTGGGTGCGGAAGATCGCTCCGCGATCTTCACGGTCGGCGGCTTTCACGGTCCGCCCCTAGGCCTCCCCGGGCCGGGCCGCAGGGAGCGCAGCGACCGGAGGACCCGCAGGGTTGCTGGAGCGAGCACACATGGCACGATGAAACATCACGCAGGCAGCCAACACCTTCCCCCCACGCACACCCCCATGGGCGGTCCGCCCCGGCACGGCGGTCGACGGGAGGGCGCGGCGGCGCTCCGGCTCGGCTGCACGAAGAAGGGCGGCCGCGCCGGCGAGGGTGCTCACCGGCGCAACCGCCCTGGGGACGAAGCCGAGGGATGCCGCCTAGAACGGGGGATCGGCCTCCATGTCGTCGACCTGGGCCGGAGCGCCGGTGCCGTTGGCCGCAGGACCCTTGTCGAGGAACTGGATCTTGTGGCCCGGCACGACCAGGACCTCGGTCGAGAAGCGGTCGGAGTCCTCACCGTCCTTCTTCCAGCGGCGGGTCTGGAGCTTGCCCTCGACGTGGATCAGCCTGCCCTTCCTCGCGTGCCGCTCCAGCATGTCGATCAGGCCGGGCTGGAACGTCACCAGGCGGTGCCACTCGGTCCTGTCCACCCGGTTGCCGGTCCTGTCGACAAACGACTCATCGGTCGCCACGCTCATGTTGGCGACGCGCCCGCCGCTCGTCAGGTGGTTGACGGTGACGTCGGCGCCGAGGCGCCCGATCAGCTCGACCCTGTTCATTCCGAAAGCCATCACGGTTCTCCTCAAGTCTCGATGTTGACGATGGTTGCGACGAACGGGGGGACCGGCTCTCTCCGGCCCTTCCCGCTCGCCTTCTTCCTGCTTCTCTTCTACTCCGCGCCGCCGCGGTCCCGGAGGACCTCGCCGATGGCCCGCACGCTCAGCCCGGCCTCGGCGAGGAGGTCGCCGCTGCTGGGGACGTCGTGGCCGTCGTCGGCGTCGTGTTCGAACTGGTGCATCGGGATCTCCGCGGTTCGCGCCCGGGCATCCGGCCGGAGGACCCCCCTCCGACCCTCCCGGGCCCTCGCCCGCAAACCGCTTCGCTCCACCTCCGGGACGCGCGTTACGCGGCCCCCATGGCCCTGCCGCGCCGATCCGGGTCGGGCGCGCGGCGGATGGAACCCCGTTGCCGCGCGCCTCGGCGGGTCACTCCCAGGCCGCCATGGCGGCGAGCGGGCTGGCGTCGCGGACGATCTCGATGCGCTGGCGGTCGAGCTTCTCGAAGGCGAGGCAAAGCGCGACGTCGGCCTCGGAGTCGAACGGCCCGTGCTCGCGCCCCGTCGCAAGCTCGATCACCGTCCAGCTCGGATCCCACACCGGGATGCCCTTGAAGTGGTCGGAGCCGTGGTAGCTCCGCTCGGCGCAGGGCGTGCACCTGCTGGCCCCCTGGGCGGGCGCGCCGCAAGCCGTGCAAAGGCCGCGGGCGCGCCTCAGGGCATACAGCCTCCGGCTGCAGGCGTTCTTCCGCTCCGGGTCCCGGCCTGCCTGCTCGATGGCGTTGCAGGGTGCGCAGCGCGTCAGCCCGTCGTACACCGGCCCGCCGCACCGCGTGCAACGGCCGGCGGCGCGACGTTCTGCGTACAGCCGCTTTTCCGCCGCCTGGCGCTTCTGACGGCAGGGCCGGCAGGTGGTTCCTCCCTCGACGGGTGGACGGCCGCCACAGCGGATGCAGAGCCCGGCCTCGATCCGCTCCTTCTGGCGCCGCTTGCTCTTGGCCCGTCCGGCGCGCCGTTTGACCTCCGGGTCCGCGCCGCCATAGGGCAGCCCGGCCGCCTTGCCGGCGGCGTATTTGGCTCGGTCCGAAGCACGCCGCTTCTCGAGGCACGGCTCGCAGGACTTGCGGCCGTCCGCCGCCGGGGCCTTGCCGCAGCGGATGCAAACGCCCTCGGCCTGGCGAGCGGCCCGCTCCCTGCGCGACCGCTCACGCTCGTACCGGCGCGCCCTGGCGGGGTCGCGGCGCGGTTTTCCCTCGGCGCGCAGCCGGGCGTCGCGGGCGCGGGACGCGCGGTTTCTCCTGGCCGCGCACGGCTCGCACATCGAGCGCTCCGGCGAAGGCGGACGCCGGCCGCAGCACGGGCATCGACCGGCCGCGATGCGTTCGGCGGTGCGGCGCGCGAAACGCTCGCGATCTTTCCGCCGCTGCACGGCGGGGTCGGCATGGGCCATGGCGGCCTCCTCCGTCGGTGTGACAAGGGGAACGGCGGACGTCCGGCCGGCGCGCAACCCGTGAGCTGGCTTGTGCGGGACGGCCGGATGTCCTTGGGAGACCGCTCAGCCGCGCTGCCTGCGGTCGCAGAACAGGCCGAGCGCCACGCTGCCCCACGCCTGCCTGCCGCCGCGGGTGGCGAGCCCGGTGCAGACGATGACCTCCGTGCGGCCGGGACGCATCGCCTCGGCCTCGTTGCGCGAGACGACCGTGTGCTTGGCCTTGCGGCGGCCCTTGCCGCCGGCCGGAGCGGCGGGGACGGGGACGATGTCGCCGTCCGCGCGTGCATGAAACTTCTCGACCACGTATTTCTCGTCGGCCAGGCCGGTGCCGAAGAAATGCACCAGGAAGGTATCGGCCGTGTTGCCGGGCATCGCCATCGCTGCCGTCATGTCGCCGCCTCCATCTCGTCGGTGAGGACCGGCGTCGGCGATGCCCTCCCCCGGGCACCCCGCCGCCACCCGGCTTCCGGCCGACCTCCGCCTCCTGACGGCGCGGGGCACGCTGGCGGCGAAGCAATCAGGATATGTGCGAAACGGCAATCTCCGGAGGGCCGGCGGACGGCAGACCCGCCATCCTTGTCGACCGACGTCTGCCGGTGCGGCCGCGCCATAGCGGCCCGGCGACGGACGCTGGCCGTCGCCGCTGCCGGCCTCGCGCCCTATGATGGGTCCGATGCCGGAGATCCACGACGCCTCGTTCAAGCTGTGGTACGACCACCCGCGGATGGTCGAGGACCTGCTGCGCGGCTTCGTGCCGGCCAACCTGGTCGCTGCGTTCGACTTCGCGACGCTGGAGCAGATGCCGGCGCAGTATGTCGACGAGGGGCTTCGCCAGAGCCGGGGCGACGCGGCGTGGCGGGTGCGGTTCCGCGACGCGGGTTCGGGCGGCTGGCTCTATCTGCTGGTGCTGCTGGAGTTCCAGTCCACCGTGGACCGGCACATGGCGGCCCGGGTGCTGGCCTATACGGGTCAGATGTATCTCAAGCTGATCCGCAACGGCGAGCTTGGACCGGACGGGAAGCTGCCGCCGGTGCTGCCCGTGGTCGTGTACAACGGCCGGCCAAGATGGACGGCGGCGGACGAGGTGGGGGACATGATCGCCCCGGTGGGGGCGGGTCTCGCGCCGTTCCAGCCGCGCCAGCGCTATCTTCTGCTGGACGAGCACGCGCAGCGGGTCGAGGACCTTCCGGCGGACAATGTGGTGACGGCGCAGATCGCGCTGGAACAGGGTTCGGTGGCGGCGCTGGCGCCGGTGCTGCGGGGTCTGGGAGCGCTGCTCGCGGGGCCGCGCCATGCGAGCCTGCGGCGGGCGTTCGCGGAGTGGACGCGCCAGGTGGTGGAGGGGAGCGGCCTGGCGTCGGCGCAGCCGGGCCTGTCCGGCGTGCTGAGACGGCTTGAGGAAGCGGGGGAGCTGGAAGAGATGGGAACGCTGCTGGCCGAACGGATCGACGAGTTCGCGGAAAGGCGAGCCGAGGAACGCGCCGCGGAACGGGTCGCGGAACAACGCGCCAGAGGCTTGGACCAGGAACGGGCGCTGCTGGCGCGCCAAGCGGCGCGCAAGTTCGGCGCCGAGACGGCGGAGCGCCTGGCCGCGCTGCTCGGTGGCATCGACGATCCCGAGCGCCTCGCCGAGATCGGCGAGGCGGTGATCGACTGCGCCGACGGGGCCGCGCTGCTGGCCCGCGCCGCGGCCGCCGACGGATCGGGCTGAGACGGCCTGCCGCTGTTCCGGCAGCCTGGGGCCGGACCCGTTCTCGCCCTGGTATCGGACGATGGACGTCTCCGGGGTCTCTACCGCCTGCAAAGGGCGATCGGCGCGATCTACCGCGCGAAACTCGCCGAAGGCAAGGCCTTGCACGACCCGCCAAGAGCGACCGGGGCAATCTCCGGCGGGACGAGTTGGTGACCGCATGGGAGGAAATCGCGCCCGCATGAAGACGTCGGCCGCGTCACTGGTAACGGCGTGCGTCTCCCGCTCCCGGTAGTGGGATGATCCGCAACCATCCGGCGTAGTCCGCCCGACCGGCACATCCGCACAATGTGAATCCCGAACGTCGACTTGCCCAGGAGAAGGGAACGGACCTGATGAAATTCAAGCGAGCGCTCGTTGTCGCCATTGCAGGAATGGGGCTGACTCTCGGCGGGTGTACGGGTGGGGACGAGGACGAAGCCGGGCCGCTGCCACCCGTCGAGATCCCGGCGCTCACGCCCGAGCCCCAACCGTTTCGGACGGGGACATCCTTCGTCGATGGCGTGCTCGGTATCGACGTGCCGACCCCGGACGGCCGGATACGCACCCTCGATACCGTCCTCAACCTGGAATGGACTTCGGAGCTATTCCTGCCCCGTCCCGTCCAGCCCGATCATTCCAGCCGTGAATGGATACTGGCGAACAACCACTATGACGGTCGGGTGTTCCTCTACGCCCTCGTCTCGTGGAACGACGCCGACCCGACCGACTATCTTGCGGCGGGATGGTGGCTGACTTACCCGCCGGATGTCCCCTTCAGCGCGTTCGAGGCCGCCACTCGCGGGGTCTTTCTCGATGGCCCGGAACTCGATCCGGCCGACCCGCCCGACCTCCCGCTGACGGGCACGGCCAGCTATCTCGGTGGGATGGGCGGACTATACACCTACAGCTACGGACGGGCTTGGGGCGAGTTGGACGGGTCCACCGAGGTCACGGAGTTCAACGGGTCGGTCTCGTTGACCGCCGACTTCGCGCGGAACCGCCTCACCGGATGCCTCGGGTGTCTGGAGCCGATCGAAACCGCGCCCGGCCGCCATCTCGCCCCGGCCGTGCCGTGGGGGGCGGACGATCCCGCGGCATTGCCAGCCCACTACGACGTGCGCTTCGAAGCCTCGATCGGCGCAGGTGGAGCCTTCGAGGATAGCGCCGTTACCGTGACCCATCCCGACCGCACCGTCGTCAGCAGCGCCGGGACGTGGCAGGGACAGTTCTCGAACGTGCCCGATGGCGATGGCAATCCGCGGCGCGTGGTCGGCTCGACCGATGTACTGTTCGCTGAAGACGACGGATCGCATGGTCGCTTCACAGGCATATTCGATGCTCTGACACCCGCGACGGTCAACCCGTCCGGGCGCTAGCTCAGCCGGACGCGGATCGGTCTGACGGACCGGTGCCGCGCCCGCACTAGCGTGTCTGGTCAGACGGTCGGTGACGTCCGACTGCGGGTCGAGCCGGAGACGGCAGCGCGCGAGACCGATGCGATCCTGCTGGGAGGCCTGTGGCCCGGGGTGGAGGAGGCGCTGGAGGGAGCCCAGCTTACCGCACTGGTCGGCGGGGACGGAGACCCGGTGGGGGCGAGCGAGCACGCGCAGCGCGTGGAGGACCTTCCGGCGGACAATGTGGTGACGGCGCAGATCGCGCTGGAACAGGGTTCGGTGGCGGCGCTGGCGCCGGTGCTGCGGGGTCTGGGAGCGCTGCTCGCGGGGCCGCGCCATGCGAGCCTGCGGCGGGCGTTCGCGGAGTGGACGCGCCAGGTGGTGGAGGGGAGCGGCCTGGCGTCGGCGCAGCCGGGCCTGTCCGGCGTGCTGAGACGGCTTGAGGAAGCGGGGGAGCTGGAAGAGATGGGAACGCTGCTGGCCGAACGGATCGACGAGTTCGCGGAGAAGCGCGCGGAGGAGCGCGCCGCGGAACAACACGCCAGAGGCCTGGAACAGGGCCGGGAACGAGGCCTCGAACAGGAACGGGCGCTGCTCGTGCGCCAGGCGGCGCGCAAGTTCGGCGCCGGGACGGCGGAGCGCCTGGCCGCGCTGCTCGGCGGCATCGACGATCCCGAGCGCCTCGCCGAGATCGGCGAGGCGGTGATCGACTGCGCGGACGGCGCGGAGCTGCTGGTCCGCGCCGCGGCCGCCGGCGGATCGGGCTGAAGCGCCGCGCCCGGGCGATGGTGCGGCACGGGCCGGCCGTGCCGGAGGCGGTCTACCCGATCTTCCGGCTTCCGTCCTGTTCCGCGAACGTCCGCAAGACGCCGGTCGAGTCGCGAAAGCTCGATTTGCACGAAGTCCGGTCGGCGAGCGGCCCGCAGGGCATCCGGCCTGCGAGGCGGACCGCCACCCACCCATCGGGAGGGTTCCTCGACCGTCCGCACGGGAGAACGGCGGAGCGCGGGACATGAACGGGCGACCCTGGCAGGCGGCGGCGCTGGAACGGTTCACGATCGAGAACGCGGACGCGCCCTGGCCGGAGCACAGATGCGCCCCTCTGAGCAACCCGGCGGCGGAGCGCGAGATCGACGCGATCCTGCTCGGGGACCTGTGGCCCGGGGTGGAGGAGGCGCTGAGGGGAACCCGGTTCACCGCGCTGGTCGGCGGGGATGGAGACCCGGCCGGGGCGATCGAGCCGCTGCATCGCCACCTCGTCACCCGGGCGCTGAACGTGGTCATCGAGGATGCGAAGGACCCGACACCGCGAACCTGGAGGCCGTGGTATTGCCGCTTCGTCATCGAGGCGTCGATCGATCGCTACATGGTGCGCAGGACCACGATTCTTTCCTTCCCGGAAGATTTCGAGATGGCGAAGCTGACGCGCTTTCTGCGGGAGCCGCTGATGCAGGGCTGTCCGCCGTCGCTCAGCTGGTACGAGGGTGTCGACGGCCCGGGTGCCTACAACCTGGAACTCGCAACCGGCGAGGGCGCGGACTGGGGCCTGCGTGGCAGGACGGAGGCACGGGAAGCGGTACGCGGGACAGTGGCGGAACATCTCGAGGTGATCGAAGCGATGGACCGGTTGTCGGAGAACTGGCGGGACGCGGCGGCGTTCAACACGCTGCACCGGCTGGCGACAGACGCCAATGCGACGTACTGAGGCGGGCGGCAGGGCCGCGGCGCGGGGTTTCCCGAAATCCCGGCGCTGGAGACTCCCGGTATGTGTTCGGTCAGCGGGTGATGGAGCGGATCGGCGCCGGTGCCGATGTGGCAGAAGCACCGGTCTAACCGGGCTCGCTCACGACGCTGTGCTTCATCTACGCCCGTTGTAGTTGTTCGCTTGTCGGGTGATGGATCGAATCGCTTGCGTTGCCGATGTGACCGCAACATCGGCGCGAGCGGCATTTTCCATCGCAACTGCCGGCCCACGCAGCCGCTTGGCGAGCGCGTGCTCTATCGCGGATGATGCCCGACCTCCGAGCGAAAGGGTGAGCGACAGAACGATGGCCCGTTTCCGCGTGAACTACGACCTCGATACGCTGCGCGGTGATCTCTTCGGCGGCGTCACCTCCATGGTGGTGGCGCTGCCCGTTTCACTCGGCT